>CAJKNC010000218.1 GCA_905201175.1 uncultured Succinatimonas sp. | reverse complement strand
TTCTGTTAGTATGACCTAGAAACTTAAGTGATCAATTTCTGGGGCCATACTATTCTATTCCCCGCTTTTTTAGAGATAATCTTATATATTATCTAGCAACTGGAACAACGCCAGCTTTAACAATCAAAGGCTCAACTTCTTTAGATAAGGCATAATCAAAGAATTTTTTTGCATCCTCAGATAAGGCCTTGTCTTTAGAGGTAACGAATACAAATGGACGCTGCAACTTATATGAGCCATCCTGTACAGTAGCCTCAGAAGCATTAACACCATTGACGGATAAGACCTTTACCTTCTTGCTTACGGCAGATAAAGAAGCATAACCAATTGCATTAGGATTCTGAGAAACAGTAGTGATAACATCACCAGTTGAGGTTAATTCCTGACGATACTTACAAGCATCTTTAGTACCAGTTACAGTTTCAAAACCATCTCTAGTACCTGAACCAGCCTCACGCCCAATCAAAACAACAGGGGCATCAGCGCCGCCTAATTCTTTCCAATTAGTAATTTCGCCTTTATAAAGTTTGCCAATTTGTTCTAAGGATAAATCCTTCAGTTTGCTTTGCGGATTTACAATCATTACAATTCCGTCTAAAGCAACAGTAGTACCTACTAATTTTTCCTGTTCATCAGCTTTTAAAGCGCGAGAAGATAAACCGATATCTGCTCTGCCTTCTAAAGCTGCAGCAATACCTGAACCAGAACCAGTAGGATTGTAAGTAACCTGAACCTCAGGATTGGCATTGTGATAAGACTCACTTAAAATACCAATAACCTTTTCCATAGAGGTGGAGCCATCAGTAGAAACATTAGCTGCATATGCCGAACTTGCAAAAACGACTCCACATGTAAAACAAACAGCAGAAAATAATTTTGAAACTTTCATAATCAACTCCATTTCTTAATGTGGCTTCATGATACATATCACATGTAAAGACAAAATTGATGCTTTGTTAAATCTAGGTTAAATTTATAAATATATGTTAACTATTTGATATTTATT
>CAJKNC010000217.1 GCA_905201175.1 uncultured Succinatimonas sp. | reverse complement strand
AATAAAGAAGCTGAAAAGATATTTTTATTGTTTTCAAAAAAATATGAAATGGAAGCTGATCTTATAAAAAAATGGGTAGAAAGAGGATCAAATTCTAAGATTTGTATTGTTAAAACAGAGCTTGAAGATCCTTCTGATTATAGGGAAATTTTTAAGGTAACAGAGGAATTTTTTGAAAAGTATTGGGAAGTAAATAAGGCGTCATATTACAAATTTAATTTAACCCCAGGAACTCCAGCTATTACCGCAATTATGCTTTATATGAGCCAGGTTAGATATTCTGGAGGTACAGCTTATAGAGTGGTAGAACCTGAATATGCGCATAATGGTAAGCAAATTTTCCCTGTAGATTTGCCGTTTTGGCGGCCATCTGAAGAATTTTCTCATACTCATAGTATATACGGAAACCTTACTGCAAAACAAAACGATATCATTAGAAAATATGCTCATATAAAGTCTGTTAACATTTTGCTTTTGGGAGAAACTGGTGTTGGAAAAAGCTCATTTGCAAGAATTATTCATGAAAGAACAGCCGATGAAAAGAGTAAGGATAAATTTATAATTGCAAATTGCGCAGAATTAGCTGCAGGTGATGGCAATATGTTTAGGGCCGCTTTATTTGGATCTAAAAAAGGATCTTATTCAGGATCTATTGCTGATACTCATGGGCTTTTAGATAAAGCTCAGGGCGGAACTATATTTTTTGATGAAATTGGAGAAATTCCTTTAGATAAGCAGGTTATTTTATTAAGAGCTCTTGAAGATAGATGTTATCAGCCTTTAGGAAGCACAAATATCGTTAAGATGGATAATATTCGTATTATTGCTGCAACTAATCAGGATCTCTATACAAAATGCAGCAGAGGCGATTTTAGAGCTGATTTATATTATCGTTTATCTATGTATTCTTATACTGTTTCGTCTGTAAGGGAAATAATTGCGTGCGATGTTGATTATTTCAAATCATCTTTAAATAGTATGGCCCCAGAAATTGATCACTTAAGTTTCTAGGTCATACTAACAGA
>CAJKNC010000216.1 GCA_905201175.1 uncultured Succinatimonas sp. | reverse complement strand
TTTATGCCGATTTGATCAGATCTTTACCTTTCATATTGTAAATTTCTTTCTTTTTATAAAATATCAGCACTACAAATAGTTATATTAAATATGAGTTTTTTTAGGCAGGAAAAAGCTTAAAAAATGGCCTATAAAAAAAATATAAAGATTCTGCAAGCAAATTTTTATCTAAATATTTATGAAGGTCATCAGATGAATTTTATAAAAATCTCAAAATAATAAATTTATTTTTTGATGATACTCACAAAAAATAAAGATTTAAAAGCCAAAATCAGCGCAAAAAGACGAAACTATAAAAGTTTAGTTTTAATAAGCTTAAACTGTAATATACATGATTATCAGCTGAAAATTATTAATTTAAGAACTTTATGAAAGAGGACTTTATGGATTTTAAGAATTTATTGCAAAACCGTTATGCAGCAAAGCATTACGATAAGAACGCTGTAATAGATGACAAAATCATAGAGAACATTTTGCAATGTGCAGTATTAACCCCTAGTGCTTTAAACTTGCAGCCTTGGGCATTTTTCTTAATTAAAGGTCAAACGCAAAAGGAAAAATTTGCTCGTGCGGTTAAAGAGTTTAATCTGCAGCGCTATATGGATGCTTATGCGGCTATTGTTATTGCCTCTAAGGCTGCTTTAACTAAAGATGATGTTATGGAAGTATGCCTGCAGGAGCAGAAGGATGGCCGTTTTGAAAGTGAAGAAGACTTCAAGCAGCGTTATGAGCACATTTTAAGATCTGTAGATGCCCATAATAAAAATGGAACTATGAGTACCTGGTGTGCAAAACAAACTTATATAGCTTTAGCAACTATTATTTATGCAGCTCAGGCCAATGGTATTGACTGTACTCCTTTAGAAGGCATAGACAGATTAGCAGCAGATGATATTCTTAATCTGAAGGCACAAAATTTACGTACGCAAAGCGTAGTTCTTTTAGGAAAGGCTGCTTTAGATGACAGCAATAGCTTGAAGCTGCGTCCTAAATCTCGCTTCAATACTATTAAAACACCTATTTTCAAGTAATTTCAAGCTGTTCTTAAGCAAGA
>CAJKNC010000215.1 GCA_905201175.1 uncultured Succinatimonas sp. | reverse complement strand
GTAGGCCGAGGACAATTTTATATGAGTCCTAAATGCAAAAGGCTTTTTATAAAAAATTCAGCTTTTGGGGCAGCTGAAATTTTAAAATGTGCAGACAGGGGCTTAGGCTGTATTGTCAAAAGAATATCTGTTCCTTTGAAAAATAATCTTTCTGAAATTGAAGCTTACGATCTTGATGATGCTCAATACGTAAATTTTATGCATACAGTATTGAAAATTATGAAAAAAGAGATGGAATCATTATGTCTGGAACTTTCATTTTGAAAAATACTTGGCAGCCTAAGGCAGGAACACGTATTGTAAAGGCTAGTGATTATGCAAGTCTGTGCAAGGCTAACGATCTTTTAGATATAGTAAAACAGAATTTAAAAGAGGCAGAGGTTAAGTCAGAGCAGATTTATAAGGAAAGTTATGCCAAAGGAATAGCTGAAGGCCGTGAAGAAGGGAAAAGCGAATATATAGAAAAAATTATGGATATGGTTCTAAGCTCAGTTGAATCTATTGAAGCTTTAGAATCTCAGTTAGTAGAGGTGGTTTATAATGCTGTGTCTAAGATCATAGGAGATCTTGATGATAAGGAGCGCATTGTTAGAATCGTCCATCAGGCGCTAAATTCAGTACGAGGCTCAAAATCACTTACCATGAGGGTATGTGTTGATGATGAGAGAGTCTTGCGTCAGGAGCTTTCAGGCTTTATTTTAAATTCTGAAAGATCTAAAGGATATATAAATTTGGTTGCTGATCCTAATTTGAAAGCCGGCGACTGCATTTTAGAGACAGAGCAAGGCGTAGTGGATGCAAGCTTAAATTCACAGCTTAAAATTCTAAATAAAGTTTTAAATGAGCATATTTTAAGGAAGAATTAGCGTGGCGCTTGAATATATAGGCCAGCTTTTAGATGATGCTGTAAGGGCAGCGTCAACTATTGAAATTCGCGGCAGGGTAGAGGAAGTTGTCGGTACCATTATTCATGCAGTAGTTCCTGAAGTGAAAATCGGTGAGCTTTGCATATTAAGAAATCCAGGAGAAAACTGGTTTTTGCGTGCAGAAGTAGT
>CAJKNC010000214.1 GCA_905201175.1 uncultured Succinatimonas sp. | reverse complement strand
TTTCATAACAAAACCCCATTATCAATCATGTGATCAATAATGGGGTTCATACTAAGCATAGCCCTGCTTTTTTTATATATTTTTCTAGCAAAATTCATTTAATTTATTGATTAATATCATATAAATAATATCTTGTATTAACAGGCAATAGCTTTTTTGCCATCGTTGAGCCTTATGCTCTAATGCTTTTTAGACAAGCTTTAATTCAATATGATTATTCTGCAATATTTCTCGAGCATTATCGGGCAATGCTGCATCCGTAATCATCATGTCAAGTTCATTTAATTTTACTGCTACATAGGTAGCCACCTGTGAATATTTTGAAGAATCACAGATTAATACTTTTCTTCTTGCAGCTTTTACCGCAGCCTGCTTGACTACTACCTTATCAACGTCAGGGGTAGTAATGCCTCGGACGTCCCACGATGAAGCTGATAAAAAGGCAATATCAAAGCTTAAAGACTCTATGCTGCGGGCTGCAAGAATACCAACTGCAGACATATTTTGCGGACGCAGCTGCCCTCCTGTATGAATAACATTATCCATTCCATGATCAGATAAAAAATTTAATACCGCAAAATCATTGGTAACAATAGTAAGGTCTTCCCGATTAGTTAAAAAATGTGCTAAAGCCAGAGATGTTGTGCCTGCATCCAGATATATACAGGCTCCATCAGGAATAATAGTAGTAGCAAAGCGGCCAATGCGCTCTTTTTCCGCAGCCGCCATTTCTGCTTTAGCCACACGTGAAGGCTCTATGCTCAGCTTCTTAGAGATCTGCACGCCGCCGCTTACTGAAACAACTAAGCCCTCATGCTCAAGCTTTTCAAGATCTCGTCGCACCGTCATATGAGAAACATCTAAAAGATTAACTAAATCATTAACGGATACTGCTCCTTTAAGCTTTACACATTCTAAAATCTTTTGCCTTCTTTCAACTGGTAACATCGCATACTCCGAAGCTATGAGGGAAAAGCTACAAATACCGCTATATTATAAACTACTCAAATATTAACTTGTTAAAACACATGCGAACATTTTTTAACTTATTAAAACATACAAAAACATTTTTTAACAATAAAAAACCCTAATTTTTCTAGATCATCTTTAAAAAATAACATTT
>CAJKNC010000213.1 GCA_905201175.1 uncultured Succinatimonas sp. | reverse complement strand
AAAATAATTTCAGATTAGAAACAAGAGCGGATAATTTAAAGAAAAGCATTAAATCTTTAAGAAAAAGGAATCGCCCTTATATTAAGGACCCTGGCCAAACTAAAATAGTTTCTGGTAGTGATGAAGCAGATCATTTAAGTACAGGCATATTGACTGAACAGACTGAATTTTTGAAAAAAGATTCGGATGCAGCTAAAAATGACTTTGTAAGAAGTCTTTATCAAAATGATAATGATTTTGAAAATATCGATTATGATGAATATGATTCTGACTATCAAAAATATAAAGATAAACTTGATTTAGCCTCGGTATATATTGATGCCGGTGACATAGATGAAGCCTTAACTATGCTTTTAGAGATCAAAGATCATGCCGACCCTTATTTAGCTAATAAAGCTGAAATTCTTATTAAGAAATATGCTGATCACTAAAGAAATGTATTTAGGCTTAACAGAAAGCCATTTATCCGAAGCTTTTGGCTTTAAGGGCACTAAAAAGGCTTTAGAAGCCTTTGTTCTTTTGCAGAAAGAAGCTTTAAAGGCAGGAATATCTTTAGACATGGCTTCGTCTTATCGAAGCTTTTATAGACAATTACAAATTTTTGATGATAAGTTTTTCTTAAGGCGTGCGACTTTGGATGCAGAGGAAAAGCCTTTAGATCTAAGTAAGTTTTCCTTAGAGCAAAAATGTGAAGCTATTTTACGCTTTTCGGCAATTCCTGGCATGTCGCGTCATCACTTCGGCACAGATTTTGACATTTACTCTAAAAGTCTCCTGCCGCTAAATTGCAAGCTGCAGCTTACGGCCTATGAATATGCTGAGGGAAATTATTTTTATCCTTTAGAACAATGGCTTGCAAAACATCTTGAAAATTTTGGCTTTTACAGGCCTTTTAAAGGAAATTCCCTGATTTCTAATGAGCCTTGGCACATATCCTTTAAAGAAGAAGCTTTAGCTTATATAGAAGCCTATGATCCTGAGGAACTGATTACTCTTTTGCGTTTGCAGTCTCGGCCTTGGGTATCTTATATTGAGAAAAAAATTCTTTCTTATGGTAAAAAACTGCTGGGCTGATGCCTAATTTATATTTCGAACCTTTACTGATTATTTAAATATCTAACAAACAGCTATTAGGTATATATGTTTTTC
>CAJKNC010000212.1 GCA_905201175.1 uncultured Succinatimonas sp. | reverse complement strand
TTCTATATATTTTTATGAATTTTAAGATCTCTAACTCAATTTTATATATTTATTGATTTACATACTGAATCAGTTAAATTTTTAAGTGCTGCCACTTCAGTTTTAAAAGTTTCTGTTAAAAGAGATTCATCTTTAGTGCGAGTTTTTAGGGTAATCGGCAGATTCTGATAATGCTGTAAATAGTATTTGGCATTAACAGGATACCATTGACGCTCAATTAAAGAGGTAACTGTTAATAAATCCTGAAGCTTTTGTGCTTTTTCATCATGAATATGATCGCACAGCCAGGCATATTCGCGCATCTGGAATGAAGCCATAACTCCGCAGAAGCCGTCACAGCCGGCTAGGATGGAATCACGCAGCGTAGAGGTATTGGCATTGTAAATCTTAAGATTGGAGCCTTTTACAGCTGCAGCTCTTGCTTTAAGCAGGCTAAGATCGCAGCAGGTATCTTTTAAGAAAAAGAATCTGCCAGTGCTTGCACACCATTTTAAGTTTTCAAGACTTACCAGTCTCTTGTAAGGATATGGGCATTCATAAATTCCCAGAGGCAAGGATTCCGGCAATTGCTGCATTACCTTTTCGCAATTTTGCCTCCAGATCTCGTCGGATTCATCTTCCTTTGCAAAGCGGTTGGTTATAAAAATTAGTGCATCAGGATTTAAGGCAGCAATTGCTGTCAGCTCATCTACCTGATCTTCATAACTATCTGAGATATGTCCAGATACGATTACCGGAACGCGCTTATCAGCAGCTTCAATCACTGTTTTAGCAATGTTAACGCGCTCTTCCTTAGATAAAAAAAACATTTCCGAGGATTGGCAGACAGAGAATAGGCCTGAGCATCCATTATCAATATACCAGTTAGTTAGAGCCTTTAATCCCTCGTAGTCGACTTTATTGTCAGAGGTAAAAGGAGTAAGCATTACAGGCCATGCGCCGCCAGGAAAATGATTTGTAGACATAAGATCTCCGCATTAAATTTAAATTGCCTAAAGCCAATAATATTTTTAATTTATGTCTATATTTCAGTTAGCGTTAGCACAAAAAAGAAAAAAAATATAATAAAATTCACTTTTTTTTATTTTTTGATTAAAGCTGTGATCTTTTTCAAATTTACTAATCAATTAAAAAAAAGTGAAAAAAATA
>CAJKNC010000211.1 GCA_905201175.1 uncultured Succinatimonas sp. | reverse complement strand
CCAAAATCATCACATAAAATAACGCTGGTTTGTTAAAAATTTAAAGTTTTATTCTAAATCTTAAAAATTGACATTTTAGTTATATAAAGATTTTGTTCAAAACAAATTTCATTCCAGAAAAAGCATGCAAAAATGCATTGTTCTTATATATAGAACATGTGAAATATTCTGTAAATATTTGTGAAGATTAAAATTATAATTTAGATCTTCTTATAAAATTACGGCTTGAAAATTTGCCAAGCCGTTTGCTTAAGCTTTAAGATTAAGGCATTAGAACTACAGCGAGGTTAAGAGATGATTCCTCTTGAAAGAAGACAATTTATTTTGCAGCAGGCGGCAGTACGAGGCGTTGTGGGAATATATGAATTAGCTGAAATGCTGAATGTTTCTCATATGACTATAAGACGCGATCTTGAAAAATTACAAAAGGACGGGGCTGTAGTTTTAGTTTCAGGAGGTGTGCAGATTTCTAAGAAGCTTAGTGCTGAGCCTGAGCATATGGTTAAGGAGAGCTTGGCTGCTGAAGAGAAGCTGCGGATTGCTAAAGCCGCTTTAGAGTATATTCCTAGAAACGGATGCATCTTTTTAGATGATGGAACAACAGCTTTAGCCTTAGCTCAGCTCATTTCTGACAGAGAAGATCTTACGGTAGTGACAAATGATTTTGTAATTATGGATTATCTAAGTGAGCACAGCGCCTGTCAGATTTTTCATACTGGCGGATTAGTCAGAAAGCGCTATCATTACAGCGTAGGAGAGATGGCAACTAAGATTATTAAATCTATGACCTTTGACGTATCGTTTATGTCTGCTTCTTCCTGGGATGAGCGGGGAGTAACTACTCCAGATATTGAAAAAATTGCTGTAAAGCAGGCAGCTATTTTCAGCGGCCGGCAGGCGATCCTGATCTGTGATCGAAGCAAGTACGGACAAATGGCTACCTTTATAGCCTTTGATTTAAAGGATATAGATCTGATTATTTCTGACGATAAGCTGCCTAAGCAGGCCTGCGACTTAATAGCGTCACGCAATATCGAGCTTAAGCTGGTTTAAGCATAATTTTATTTAAATATATAAGATATGGTAGTAAATAATATTTGTCACTGTCTTTGACAGCGACATAAGTATGCTGTTTATTTGTAATTTATAAAATTAAAGTTTTTATTTATTATCAGAAATTTAATATCTATCATATTAATTCCCCCTA
>CAJKNC010000210.1 GCA_905201175.1 uncultured Succinatimonas sp. | reverse complement strand
ATTTTTAAATAATTTTAATAAAAAAGCTTTACTCTCAAAAATAATCTACACTTAAATTTATTTAATCAAAAAAATATATTTTTATTCGTCTTGACTAAATATAAAAACCGCTGCTTTTTACAAAAATATATTTTATTTACGCAGATAAACCTCTTCAATGCAATGATTATCGCCTTTTTTTAAGATAAGATTTGCCCTATTGCGGCATGGCTGAATATTTTCAATCAAATTAACATGATTTACAGCTTCCCAAATTAGCTTTGCCATTGCTACAGCCTGCTCTTCAGGAATACGCGCGTATTTATGAAAATAACAGGACGGATCATCAAAAGTTTTTTCTCTCAGCTTTAAAAATCTATCTATATACCATCTTAAAAGATTTTCTTCTTCGGCATCTACATAAATTGAATAATCAATAAAATCAGAAATAAATGCCCTATTTTTATACTCAGGATAATCTGAGCCATTCTGCAGGACATTAACACCTTCTACAATCAAAACATTAGGTCTATCGACTATTGTATAGGTATTGGGTACAACATCATATGTAATATGTGAATATACAGGAACCTTAAGATTTGGTTTTCCTTCTTTTACATCTAATAAAAAAGAAATTAAACGTTTAACGTCATATGATATGGGAAATCCTTTGCGGCTCATGATCATTTTTTTATTTAAAATATGATTTGGATATAAAAATCCATCAGTAGTGATCATAGAGACTTTAGGATGGCATGGCCAAGATTTTATCAATTCATGGAGCAGCCTTGCAGTAGTGGTTTTTCCCACAGATACAGGGCCAGAAATCGAAATAATAAAAGGTACTGATTCCATAGCTTTGCCTAGGAACTTTTGAATAATAGCTAGGCGATCATGACGAGAAATGTAATACATGCGCAAAAGACTAGACAGCGGCATATAGATACGATTAACTTCTTCGATAGAAAGCTTATCGTTAAAAGCAACGTACTTTTTTAAATCCTCTTCCTTTATGGTCATTTTGTCGCTTGAATGCTTAAATGTTGACCAGGTTTTAGCATCAAATTTTACAAAGGGAGAAAGAATACTATTTTTATCAGACATGAGCGTACAAAGCCCCAATTTTTTTTAAATTATTAAATTCTGGAACTCAAAACTTTATTTAAATTTTACTATATATACAGCGCCGGGCATTAAAAATTTAGAATATTACTGCTATTCATTAACCAATTTATATTTGATAAATTTTTATTAATGCTTGATTCTTAAAAAGATTGACTATATAAGCAAAAATAATATTCT
>CAJKNC010000209.1 GCA_905201175.1 uncultured Succinatimonas sp. | reverse complement strand
TGGCAGACCTTTGATTATATTTTAGAAACGCTTAAGAATGTAAATGGAGAATTTTCATTTTTAAAGGAAAGCGATTTAACCCCCTTCCTCAAGGATATTCCCTCATGCTGCCTTTATCAAAGCAAAAAATATAAGCAGGCTCCTATACCTGCTTTGAAGCTTACATTTAAATTAGGTACAGGCAAACATATAGCTATTCGCTGCGATATGGATGGTCTGCCGATTAGCGAAAGCTGCTCAAGCGAGCATCTTCCTTGTAAATTAGGCTTTAGATCTCCTAAGAATATGCACGCTTGTGCTCATGACGGACATATGGCCATATGCTTAGCTGTGATTTTATGGGTAAACGCAAATTTAGCCCAATTGCAAAATAAGGGATTAGGAGCTTTAAGCTTTATCTTTCAGGGCGCTGAAGAAGGCTGCAGAGGCGGTCAAATTATAGCCGCAAGCGATATGCTCTTAGATATAGATGAATTATACGGCTATCATTTAGGTATGGGATTGCCCTCTGGAGTCATAGCGACGCATGTGGATAATTTCTTAGCTACATTAAAGTTTAATCTTGACTTTTACGGGCGCAAGGCTCATGCAGGCAAATTTTATGAAGGCCTCAATGCCTTGTCCCCGCTGTGTTATATAATCAGCAGCGCTCTTAAGCTTATAGATAAAGAGCGTCAGCTCTTGGTAAATTTTTCAGATGTAGAAGCTCCCGGAGCTTCAAACGTTATTCCTGACAGGGCTTCCTGTAAAGGAGAGATCCGTGCGCAGAATCTTCAGGACTTAGAATATCTTGAAAAAGAGCTGCAGCTGATAATTGATAAAAGCGGCGTTGAAATTGTCTCTAATGCTCCTAAAGGGGAAATATCTAAGGTTTGTTTAGTTAAAACCATTACAGGCAAAGGCCTTACAATTGAAGGTTCAAAAAGCTCTATAGAAAAGCTTGATCAAGCTTTAAAACTGAGCAAAATTAAAGGATATGCACATACTTTTCACTTTAAAGCCTCAGAAGATTGTTCTTTATTGATAAATAAAGTACAAAGCTTAGGAGGAAATGGCGCTTATTTTGTAATCGGTTCAGATATTAAAGCTCCGCATCACCACAGTTCATTTGATTTTGATGAAGACTCTCTAATTTTGGGCTTTAAATTTTTAAAGACTTTAATATTAAGCTGCATATAAGCTGAGGCTGCTTAAGCTTTAACTTGCGAAGGTGAATATCCATTATAAGTAGAAGTAGTATGAACCCCATTATTGATCACATGATTGATAATGGGGTTTTGTTATG
>CAJKNC010000208.1 GCA_905201175.1 uncultured Succinatimonas sp. | reverse complement strand
GGATTATCTTGCATGGGATTATCCGAAATATAAATAAAAGATTTTACTTTTATAGCAACACTTAAATTAAATTTAATAATTTAAACATAAATAATTATTTATTATAGCCAGCCTTTTTTCTTAAAGAAGAGATAAGTTACCAACGCTGAGAGTATCATCATACCTATAGACAGAGGATAGCCCCACTGCCACTCAACCTCAGGCATAAATTTAAAGTTCATGCCGTAAACAGAAGCAATCCAGGTAGGCGGCATAAAGACTACCGCCGCAACTGAGAAGATCTTAATGATCTTATTCTGCTTGTGGTTGGTATATCCCATCGAAGATTCCAGCTGGAAATTTATCTTATTTGACAAAAACTGAGTATGAGGCAAAATTGATTCGATATCATTTAAAACCTCATCGATACTGCGGTTTTGTCTGTCATCTAAAATGCTTTCAAAGGTTTTCTTAATAAAACGCAAAGCTCGTCTAGTATCATACAAAGCCTGTAAGATCTGACTGTTTAACTCTTCCTGATTGATAAGCTCCTTTAAAGTCTGCTCTACGTGCTCCTCATCCGTAATCTGCTCTGCAGTATCGTCCAAGGTGCTGTAAGCATCCTCTATTAAATCTGACAGCTGATCAACTTTCAAATCCTGAAGCTCAAGCAAAATATCCAAAGAAGATCTTAAATTTACTTTATGATGCCGGATGTAATAGCGTAATAATCTGACAATAGAAACATCTTCTTCTCTAAAAGATATCAATAGATTCTTACGCATGGTAAAGGACATATTAACGCCGCGAGTTTCATTAGCTAAGCGCTGCGGAAACAAGGACAAAATATGTACACCATCAGGTCCCACTCTAAAACGAGACGATGATTCAATATCATCCATCTCGTCTTCCTCAGGAACATCTTCTACGAAAAGTTTTTCAAGCCAGTCACGCTCCTCATCATCAGGCTGATTAACGTCAAGCCAGATTACATCTGATGGTAAGGGATCGCCTGGCTGTACTGGTTTTAAGGTGAGTTCATCGTCGTCAAGACGGCATGCTGTAATCATAGTAATCTCCCGTTCACAGTGCTTTTAGAGGGCACTGATATAGATGGCGGCAGGTTGAAAACTGCACGGGAGCGTATCTTTAAATACGCATCATACAAAAAAGTTCAAAATTTATTTTGCAGTGATGTAGGATATCAGACTCCTAAAATAGATACAAGGGCTGCGATTTTTAAAGACGGGAAAATATTATTGGTTCATGAAGCAAATGGTACTTGGTCATTACCGGGAGGTTGGTGTGATGTC
>CAJKNC010000207.1 GCA_905201175.1 uncultured Succinatimonas sp. | reverse complement strand
AGAACAAGCAAAGCTGTTCTTTTCGCTGAATTATTTAATAGGCTTTTATACCTAAAAAATATTTAGCGTCGATATTTATTGACAGAATATCGAAAGTACTAAGTACGGGGGTATTATAACAGAAAATTCAAAAAATAAAATTTACTGAAATAACAACAAGATATATAAACAATAAATATTTTTTATATTTATTTCAAAGCTTTTCTGAGCTATTTTCGGCGTTTTTTTAGCGTTTATTTTTCCCAAAATAAACGTAGGTCCTAAGAAAGCTCAGATGAAAGATCCTAGTGCTGCGTCCCTAGAAAACAAATTTGCTTAAATAGGGAGTAATTTTTTCGCTTTACAAATGATAAGTTGCATAATCAAAAAAAATATTGCCTTTGCTTTTAATAATTTATGAAACTTTTGAAGAAAATAGTGCGCTTGATCTTTAAAATGTAAAATTTTAGCTTTTAAAAATTTGTTTTATATTATAGAATTACAATAAAGTAATAGATAAGGACAGCGTGAATTGAGAATTTCACCTAAAAATGACTGCAAATGGGATTATAGAGCTACGCGGCTGAGCGTTTTTTTAACCTCAGATGACGGTATGTCCTATATATTTGAAACCCATTATGATATGCGCGAGCTTTTAGAATGTCCGCAGCGCGGTACGTCATTCTGCATTCAGGATGCAACATTGCTGACTGCTTATCTAGAGGGACTTTCAAGAATTAAATTAAGCGATAGCGATTGCCTGGATTTAGGTCTGAATGCTTTAGCGTGCGAGCGCTTTGTAAGACCGTCCATACCAAGCAGCCGTTATTTTTTCAGACGCAGTGGCGGTAAATTTAATTTTCACTGCGGAGATGTAGTTTCGCTGTATTCAAGAAGCGGAACTATAGCAGACTGCATAGTACTTGAAGAATTAGATGCCGACAGCGTGACAAGACTTATGCTGCTGAATCCGTCTTTTGATTTTGCTGCAAATGAAAGCCGCAAGTGCAGACTTGGCAATATGATACGAGTTAATCCAGAGTGTGTCTGCGGCTTTAGAGAATATGACGGAAAATTAGCCGTCAAGTACGCTTAGAAAGAATTGCTGTAGTTCTTAACGTTAGTTAAGATCATTCTCCCCTCGAGGACGCTCCATCCTCGAGGGCTTTTTTTTATAAAATCCTGCCTGAATAAATATCCTTTTTACAAATCAGCAGATAGAAATCTTCAGATCTGTTTTTCGTTTAATTTGGTCAGAGATAAATTTTTTGTAATTAATTATGAAAGTATATATTACATAAAATAATGTTTATGTAACTTGTA
>CAJKNC010000206.1 GCA_905201175.1 uncultured Succinatimonas sp. | reverse complement strand
ATCCAGGCTAAGATGAATGAGATTTCATCCTTAACAGACAGTGCCGATCAGCAGCAGGCTATGATTGAGGTTAATTTTATGATCGGCCAATATAACGCAATGATGGAGCTTACATCTTCTTTGACTAAGAATCTTACAGATTCAATTAAGAGTATTGCACAAAAAGTATAAGGACAGCATATGGCTGAGCTTATTAAAAAAACAGATCTAAGCCGTTTAATCGAAACAGGCTTTGTAGCTTGCATGAAGGGTAAAATTCTGCAGGCAAGACGTATTTTTGAAAATGTTTTAGAGTTTAAAGACAATTTAGTTCCGGCAAAAATTGGACTGGCTTTTACATATCTTGTGGTTGATGATTTTTCAAAAGGAGATGAGCTTTTAGAAGAGTGTCCGCAGGATGACGATGATGTTAAATCAATGCAGGTATTTTCATTAGTATTGCAGCGGCAAGCTGATAGAGCTAATGCTCGTTACGATACTATTGTTGATAAGCAGTGTCCAAGTGCAATTTTAGCTAAGAATTGTCTGTCATTAGCGGAGCGCTAAATTGATAAAAGCTAAAAAAATTTTGGCTGTATTTACTATGGCAGCTGCATTTTTTTTAAGCGGCTGCCAGGAGACTTTATATGAGGGGATTTCTGAGGCTGACGCCAATGAAATGCTTTCAACTTTATTAAAGCGCAATATCGATGCCAAGAAAATTTCCAGCGGCAAGGGGCTATTTGCCATTTCTGTTGATGAAAGCGATATGGTCAGAGCTTTGGACATCATCAGGGAAAATAGCTTGCCTAGAACAAGTTATCAATCCTTAGGAAGTATTTTTTCAGGTCAATCAATGATCTCTTCTCAGCTTGAGGAGCAAGCTCGTTTTGCCTTTGGCCTATCTCAGGAATTGTCGGCAACTTTTTCAAAGATAGATGGAGTGTTAGATGCACGCGTTCATGTTACGTTAGTGCAGCATGAGCAATCCTCGGGACTTACTACGCCGCCTAGCGCTGCAGTTTTTTTAAGACATACTCCTTCATCGCCGGTTATCAATATGACAGGTGACATTAAGGAAACAGCAGCGCGTGCTGTGCCAGGACTTACAGCCGACAGAGTCAGCGTGATGCTTGAGAGTTTTTCAGAAAAGATTATTCCTCCTGCCAAAAAGAGCATTCCTTGGTATTTGTCAAATAGTGCTTATATTGCTTATGGCATTATCGGAACTTTAATAGCAGTAGCTTTAGGTCTTTTATTCTTATATAAGCGTAAGATTGTTTATATCGCAGCTCCAAAGTCTAATGAGGATAAGTCGTAGTAATGGATAAG
>CAJKNC010000205.1 GCA_905201175.1 uncultured Succinatimonas sp. | reverse complement strand
TTCTAGATGTCAGGAACTTTGTTCTATCTTTAAAATTTTAGGCTTAAATTGCAAAGCAGGAGATCAAGATAACTTATCCCAGCTTTCAGAAAGCAAGGCTGATTTTGATATATGCGTCTTGGGAATGTTAAATCATTATGATGACGGCCTAAAGCTAATGCATATTTTTTCTAAAATTCCATTTTTAGCTATTGAAGGAGAGCAGCCGAACCTGATTTATAAAGAAAACTTTCTTGGAGAAATTAAATCCAATTTTAATATCAACCAAATTATCGCCTTATTACGCCGTTGCCAGACTTTTATAAAAGACGAGCACAATAAAACTCCTGCAAAATTTGAATCTATACTATCAAAAAATCTTACCGGCAATTCAGAAACAATATCTAGAATAAAAAAACTCATAAAACAAGTAGCGCCAAGCAATGCTAATGTCTTAATTCGCGGAGAAAGCGGTACCGGCAAAGAATTAGTTGCCAGATCTATTCATGAATTATCTGCACAAAACGACCAAAGCTTTATCAAAATTAACTGCGGAACTTATTTAGCTCCTTTTTTAGAGCACTTACAAGGGACGGAAACTATCGGTGAGGCTCTAAATCAATATATCCGCAGTTTTGATATATCCTCAGGAGGCACTATTTTTTTAGATGAAATAGGCGATATGAGCTTAAATATGCAAATTAAGCTTTTGCAAATTTTATCTACCTACAAATTAAATCAGCAAAGATATAAGCGAGATATTCGTATTATTGCAGCCACCAACCAAAATCTTGAGAAGATGGTAAAAGAAAAAAACTTTAGGGAAGATCTTTATTATCGTCTTAATGTTTTCCCCATTGATATGCCTCCGCTACGCCAGCGTAAAGAAGATATCCCTGAACTTATAAACGACCTGATCATCAAGCAAGGAGCACCTAACAATTCTTTGCAATTTACAGTAAAAGCTCTTGAATGCCTTAAACAATATTTATGGCCAGGTAATATACGCGAGCTTAAGAACCTGATTGCTCAGCTTTTAATCCTACATCCTAATGAAATTATCGATCTTGAAGATCTGCCCAAAATTTATCAGCTAAAGCAAGATGCTGATATAAAGGATGTCAAATATTTGCCTAAGGAGGATAAGTCCACTTTATCCCCCAAAATATCTTCACCGGAACTTAAGCAGGATTCAGCGAAATTTACACATCATGGATATCTTGCGCATATGCTCATGCCTGTTTTATCAAATGAAAGCATAGATCTAAAAGCTATGGTAGCAGACGTTGAAATCAATATGATCAAGAAAGCTTTAATAAAAACTTCTGGAAATGTCAGTAAAGC
>CAJKNC010000204.1 GCA_905201175.1 uncultured Succinatimonas sp. | reverse complement strand
AAAATTAGTCTTGACTTAGCTTTAAGGCTTTTACAGGCGTAAAAAGCGGATTGATGATGATGCTGCGTCTTAATATTTTACTATCTTATCTACACACAAAGCATCAGTATAAATAGTAATGCCCTACAGCATATGCATACATTGCTTTCAGGTTATCTACGATTTTTTTCGATGTTTTTAAGTTTTTAATATCAAATAGCAGATACTAAAAATTTACTTTAGCAATATTTTCAGGCATTTTTTTATTATAACTTTGAGATCTTTTTATATCCTAATAATTGCTTTTAACAATTTCACCAATTTCAGACTAAATTACTTGATGCCCTCCCCTGCCTAAGGGCCGAGGTTTCCTGCTGCCGGCCTCTATCAAGATTCGCCTGACAGGACAAACGGGCATCCTGCTCTTCTTAAGCTGTTTTGTGCATCTTTGATGCCGGCATTTGCCTCATAGCCGCACTTTACGCACTTGAACTGTTCCAGCTCTTTGCAATTGCCTTTGCTTTTATATCCGCATTGAGTACAGCTTTGACTTGTGTGCTTTGAAGACACTTTAATTAGTATTCAGCCCTTTAAGCTTATATTCAGGTACCTGAAAAACCCCTGGCCTCATTTAAGACGTCTCAATTTAATCCCGCTTTTGAACCTTTTTGTCCTTATGCCTGATTCTCCTTTGCTGTAAGGCAATTTTGTTCTCTGGAGGCTTTAATCTTTCCTCAAGTCTATTTATAAAGCTGCCGTTACTTACAGTTAAAAAACTCTTTACTCCCATATCAATGCCGACTGCGGTATTGATAGTGGATACCGTAATTTGATTATTTAAGGCAAATTCACATTGAATGGAGTCATACCAGCCGCCTGATTCTTTTCTTACGCAGATGATCTTTCTTCCGGATTTCTTAAATTTCGATATCATGCATATCCTATTTTAAAAAGAAATATCCTGCTGTTAAAACAATGCCTTAGGGTAATGCGCTATGCTCTGCGTCTTATTTTGCTTCCTTATGCGGAGACGCCGTGATATCCATTCTCCGTCAATATACTGAGCTGCAGAAAAAGCCGAATTAAAAGCTGAGCTTCTCCTCGCATCTGTATTCCAGCCCTAAAGGACGGAATTTCGGCCGCTGAGCTTTTTAGATAAACTCCTGTAGTAATATATTCTTATATTTTCTTTTTCTAGCCCCAAAAATTTAATATATCCTATCATCCTCATTTGCCGCGGCAAGATTCGTAAACGGACCGATGGCAAGAATCGTAACTTCGTGCGGGTGAGCGCGCAACGCGTTCAGAATAAAATCCACGGCGCCGTTTTCGATTTTTGCGTTTTCCATTTCT
>CAJKNC010000203.1 GCA_905201175.1 uncultured Succinatimonas sp. | reverse complement strand
AAAATTTTTTGTTATTATGTTTTTAATTGATTGTAAGCGTGAAGCTGTTTTTATTCGTGATTGTATGGGCCAATAAATGGATAATCTCTTTGCTTTGATTAAGCCGGTTTCATCATCTTGTGATCTTGATTGTAAGTACTGCTTTTATAAAGATGTAGCTAAAAATAGAAAAATCGCAAATTATCATAGGATGAATAAGGAAACTCTAAAGAACATAGTCAGAGAATTTATTCAGAAGGCTGATAAAAGCGTGACTTTTATGTTCCAGGGGGGAGAGCCTACTTTAATCGGCAGCGATTTTTATGCATATTACAATCAATGCGTTTTAGAGGAGTTGAAAAATAAAGGCAAAGACTTTGCAGTTCATTCGGCGCTGCAGACAAACGGCATGCATATTACTGAGCCTTTAGCTAAGGCTTTATCAGACGGACATTTTTTAGTTGGGGTGTCTCTTGATGGTCCTGAATATATTCATAATATCAATCGCTTAAATAAAAAAGCTGAAGGCACCTTCAGCGGCGTAATGGCAGGCATTGAGACATTAAAAAAATACAATATCGATATAAATATCTTAAGCGTCGTTACCAGGAATTCTCTGCCTTTTGTCAAGTCCATAATAGATTTTTATGTAAGCAATAATTTGTTTTATATGCAGTTTATTGCGGCGATAGACTCTTTTGACAAAAGCTTAAGCTTTATCAATGATAAGGAGTTTGCAGCCTTCACCTTAGATATGTTTGATGTGTGGCTTGATTATTATCAGAAAGGAACCTTTTTATCTATTCGCTTTATAGAAGATCTTTTTGCCAATCTGCTTACCGGAAAATGCTATAGCTGCGATTTAAGCGGCAAATGCTCAAATCAGAATGTTATCGAAGCAAACGGCAACCTTTATCCCTGTGATTTTTATGTGCTCGATGAATATTTATTAGGAAATACTAACCGAGGCATTGATAATTTGAATACAGAGGTTCTGAATAAATTTACCGCAAGCGAGGCTTTGGCAAATGAATGCTCGGTGTGCAGATTATTTAAGGTATGCAAAGGCGGATGCAAGCGTACAAGACTTGCATCGGGACATGCTTTTTTATGTCAGAGCTTTAAAAATCTATTTGCCAAAAGAGCTGCGCAAATAGATTTTGTTCTGCAGAACAGCTTTAAGAATAGCCTGAAAAATCTTTTATAAAAAAAGAGTTAACTAAAAATTCTTATATATAAGGAATAAATTGCGATAGATAACAGCATTACAGCCAGAATTAAAGCACAGGTGCGGGCTTTTAATATGCCTCTTAATTTCATTGATATAAAAGATGTAAGAAAGGAGGATATAGCTACAATAGCGATAATATTAAGATTGATGTAGCCTATCTGCAGAGTATTAGCCAGCGGATTTTCAGTGCTCTTGCTTAGATATCCGTACATGCTGCCCAGTCCTCCTAAAACCATCATATAGT
>CAJKNC010000202.1 GCA_905201175.1 uncultured Succinatimonas sp. | reverse complement strand
TGGTAGTGCAACGTACGTTTGTGTGAGAGTAGATCACCGCCGGGCTTCCCTTTTGCTGATATGGCTCAGTTGGTAGAGCGCACCCTTGGTAAGGGTGAGGTCCCGAGTTCGATTCTCGGTATCAGCACCAGTTATATGCATATGAACGAAATTCCAGCCTTAGGGCATGGAATTTTTTTTTGCTTAAAGATCGCCAAGGCGATCTTTTTTAATCAATAACTGTTTTATCTTCAGTTAAAGTAACATCGACATTAATTTTTTTACCATTGCGGATAATGCTGAAGTTTAGGCTTGTTCCAGGCTTAGAATTAGAAATAATAGCTATTAGTTCTTTGACGCTAGTAATCTTTTGCTCGTTTACATTAACAATTACATCTCCCTCATAAATAATGCCTGACGCAGGACCGCTTGGATCTACGTAGCCTACTGTAACTCCATTTATATTTGAGCCTAACATCTGGTTTTCATCATCGGAAATGCCTAGGTATCCGCGTATAACCCGGCCATGCTTTTTAATTTCCTCAGTTACATATTTAACCATTTTTGTAGGAACCGCAAAGCCTATGCCATAGGTTTGATAACCGTTAAAAGAAGCTGTATTTACGCCGACAAGATTTCCTTCGGTATTGATTAAGGCTCCTCCAGAATTGCCGTTATTGATGGGAGCATCTGTCTGAATAAGATCCTGTATGCCCTGACGAATGTTCATTTGATTGCGAGAGAGCAGTCCTGAACCTGAGCGTGAGGTAGCAGATATAATTCCATGAGTAACGGTTTGCCCAAGATTATTAGGATTTCCTATAGCTAAAACTACATCTCCAACTTGAGGATCGTTATTTTCCAGTTCTATGGCGGTGAGATTTTTGCCTTCCACTTTCAGTAAGGCTAAATCGGTACGTCTATCGCAGCCAACTACAAAGGCCTGATACAGAGTACCATCCCGAGTTTGTGCCCATATAGCATGATTAGGCTCATTTCCTGAAGGAACTACGTGGTAGTTAGTCACGATATAGCCTGACGTACTGATAATTACGCCGGAAGCACTGCTGATTATTTTGCCGTTATTAGGAGTGGTATAGCTTGAATTGAGTTCAGAGACATAGATATTGACTACGCTGGGAGAAGCTTTATTTACTGCATAAGCATAACTTTCGCTTGACACTCCTTTGGCATAAATAAAATCTCCTAAATGCTGTCCTGCATTAGGATTGATAATTAGAATGCCGACGCCTAAGGCCAGGCCTGAGATTATGGGTAAAGCGGTATAAAGTAATTTTCTTTTTGAACTCATAAAGATCTCCTGTAGATAAGATTGTATCTTATTTAGAAAAAATAGATGCAGTATGTTTTATAAAGAAAATATAAAAGGGGAAATTTATGATAAAAAAAGCTGTACTGTTTAATAGTATGGCCCCAGAAATTGATCACTTAAGTTTCTAGGTCATACTAACAGAA
>CAJKNC010000201.1 GCA_905201175.1 uncultured Succinatimonas sp. | reverse complement strand
CATATTTCAAAATAAGAATTATTATCAATATATAGATTTCAGTAAAAATTTTTAGCTAGAAATGTAATGATAATCAGAATTATACAAATATGAAGACAATACTTTTAAATTTAAAGTGCTTTTGAGTAAATAATACATAAATTGAAAGAGGCTCCTTTATAGAAGCCTCTTTCTTTATTTAAACTTATATAGGATATAGGTTCAAATTAGAAGGTGTAGCGAGCACCAACAGCAAATAAGGTATGATCTGCGTTAGTTTCAATCACGCTGCCATCATCAACGTTCTTGAAGGTAACCTGGTCATCACTGCCCATATCGAAGGAAGCTTCAAGCCATACATTGAAGTTTGAATTAAAGTCGTAGTTTACTAAGACTGGAACCTTGCGAAGAATCTTCTCAGCCTCAACGTAAGAATTATCTGATGATTGAGCGTTAAAACGCTGATACTGCCAAGAAGCAATGATGCTTAAGCCGTTATCAAAGCCATAGCCTACTAAAGCCTCGATACCTTTTAAGCTGTGATTAGCAAAATCACTACCGTAGATGTAATCAAATTTACGCTGATCGTAAACAGTAGCTAAATATAAGCCTGTATCTAAACTGCCCCAGGTTACAGATGCAGCCCACTCTTTCATATTATCTATATAGTAAGTATCATTATAATTGGCATCATTCTGACCTGCTAAATAGGTGTAGCCTGCCTTAACACTGATAGGTCCAAATAATACAGCTGGAGTGGTGTAACCTAAAACGCCTGAGAATCCATGGTTAACATTCATTTTACCATTTATTTTTTTATCATTAATGGCACCCTCAACAGCGATATCATCCTTAGCAGATTGGAAGGATGCTGCAGCATATACGCCATAGCCTTCCCAAACGTACTTGAGGTTACCGGCACGACGGTCGCTATCATCGAAAAGACCATTAGCACCTAAATCTTCATAAATATCAGTTACACCGATAACAGCATATAAGGCGTCATAAGAACGGCCAGCAGAAATAGCACCATACTTACCGAAATCAACACCTATATATTGATCACGAGCTTGCATACCGTCGCCATTACCGCCGCTATCGCCGTCGCCGGTATTCCACTCAGCAAAACCAAAAGCGGTGATGCCTGGAGCGATTTGAGAACGACCGCTGATGTTTAAACGACCAGTATTAACAATGGATGAATCATTGTTGCCTGCATAACCGAACTGACCTGAATAAAAAACAGACTGAACACGACCACCTACTGCTAAAGAAGTACCATCATTATCATAAATAGTAGCAGCAGAGACAGCTGTTGAAGCAAAAGCAGCAACAGCTAAAGCAATTAATGACTTTTTCATATAAATCTCTTCTATTGTTTTGTTATTTTTTTACATTCACATAGTTCAACTTTGTGATGTATATATTATACATATTTATATATAGATCACAAATTAAAAATAATTGTTTGCTTTTTTATTATT
>CAJKNC010000200.1 GCA_905201175.1 uncultured Succinatimonas sp. | reverse complement strand
ACTGCAATCGGCTCGCATAGTCCTACTGTCCCCTCAGGAATGCTATCAGGACGTATAGGTACAAACTTTAAACGCATAAAATGTCAGTTTTACCCAAATAAATACCGAGACATTTTATTAAAAAATCTTCCGGCACTTAAAAAGCAAAATATAGATAAAGCAATCTTACAAGCTAAGAACAAAGGCTTTTTTAAAGCTGAAATAGCAAATTTCGAAACTCTAAAGCCGCTGCTTTATGCTTATAAAAACCACAATATTATAGATATCGGATCCTTATTTAATACTGCAGCTTATAGTGCTTTTCTTCCTGACAAGATAGCCAGCCGGGTTTTATTCTTAGATATAGACAGAATTGCGACTGAGCTTTTAATTGAAGATCTGTCCGATGATAGCAGCTTCATATCAATAATAATTAACCATCATGAGGCTTTAAAAAAAATTTTAAATGCTCTCAGCGGCGTTTCCGGCTGCTGGAGTGCAAATCTATTATTCAATAATGAGGCAGATCCTAAAACTTGTACCGGCTCTGTGCTTTTTTATGAATTAAGTCCAAAAGGCCGTAAGCTGCCATTAAAGATAATTGAAAGAAATAAAGAATTCTTTTTAAGCGGGCAAAATGAAAGCTTCAGACTTTCAGCTGAAGTCCTATCTCAAAAATTAAAATCTCAAGAAATCATTCCCTGCATATATACCCTGCAAACTAATTTAGCCTTCACCCATAATCTTTCTCTTACCGGCGGGATCTTCATGCGCACATATTTTGAAAAAATGACTACTAAAAGTGTAGAAATATTAAAAAATTATGGGTATGACTATCAAAATATCTTAAACATTCAGCCATTAACCATGGTATCGAGCATGCCTCTGCCATTTTTATACAGGGTAGACAAAAGCGAGCTTACAGCAGATCCTTTAGCAAAGATAAATCAATTTCATCCTTTAACGCTGTTAGACCTTTTTTCATTCAGAACAGAAAAGGAAAATCTTAAAAAAATTATGTCCGCCAAACTTAATGAATGCAAATATGCAACTGCTTGTGATTTACTTTTAGAATACGGTTCAAAAGAAGTAATCTTAGAAAATCTCACAGAAATCATTGAAAACCGCAAGCAAGGATTACTTCTTAACTAAAAGCTAGATTACTCCCCTTACAAGATTTACAAAATATTGTCCCACATCGTGCGATTTTTCCAATAATAAAGCACTGATATCAAAATAAGGAACTACAAAAAATACGATTAGAAATGCGCACAAGCCTGATTTTATTGGCATTGCTAAGATATAAACGTTCAATTGCGGCGCAAAACGGTTAATAATACCTAAAGAAATATCCGTCATTAGCGCTACTAACAGGAAGGGACCGCACAATAATAAAGCATTAGTCATCAATCCATCTACGCCGTCAGCAATAAACAAGGCAATATTTGATGATGTAAGTGAAGGCATAAAGTCAAATACCGGCCAGAGAATATAAGTCTTATAAAAAAGCATTAAAAATAGTATGAACCCCATTATTGATCACATGATTGATAATGGGGTTTTGTTATG
>CAJKNC010000199.1 GCA_905201175.1 uncultured Succinatimonas sp. | reverse complement strand
ATTTTTGTTTAAAAAACAAATATATTTAGCTTTAGAAAAAATTTATATGTATAAACGATTGTTCTTATAAAACAAGCTTGAAGATATAGACTACAGAAATGCACCCATAAAAATAAAGCGCCCCTTAAAATTAAAGAAATTTAAAGGGCGCTTGCTAGGATTCTTAAAGCTTAAGAATTAGTGTGAAGGAATAAATGCTACGCGATAGCTATCAAATTCCTCAAAGAGCTGAGGCTCATTCTTCTTCAAACGCTCTAACATAGCTTTAGTAATTAAAGTTACGCCACCTTCAGAGCGATAGAATCTCTTTGCATCAAGCTCAGGGTTCTCACCGACAATCAAATTACGCGGCAATTCAACACCACGATCTAAGATCACCTTAGTTAAACGGCAGCCACGGTGAATAATGCAGAACGGGCAAATTACTGATTCAGATAAGAAGCAATTTGAATGAACACGTACAGAATGGAACAATACTGACTGATTTACTGATGAACCAGAAATAATACAGCCTGAAGAACAAACAGAATTTCTTACAATAGTAGAAGTTCCATTGATATCCTGTACAAATTTAGCCGGAGGATTCTGCGGCTGATAGGTCCAAATCGGCCAATCAAAATCATAAACATCCAATTGAGGCTCAATAGAAGCAATATCCATATTTGCTTCCCAATAAGCATCAATTGTTCCTACGTCGCGCCAGTAAACTAAACTCTTGTCTCCGCGATTACGAATACAAGACTTAGCAAAGTTATGTGCATGAGCTTTATGTTCCTTTACTAAGGCTGGAATAATATCCATACCAAAGTCACGATGAGAATTAGGATTCTGAGAATCCTTTTGCAGGATATCATAAAGATAATCTGCATCAAAGACATAAATACCCATGGAGGCTAAGCTCTTAGTATCATCACCAGGCATAGCTGGCGGATCCTTAGGCTTCTCCATAAAGTCAGTGATCAAATTGTCCTCATCGATCTTCATGACACCAAAAGCTGTAGCTTTTGATCTTTCAACAGGAATACATGCAACAGTTAAAGGAGACCCCATGCGAATATGATCTAAGATCATCTCAGCATAATCCATCTTATAGATATGGTCTCCTGCCAAAATCAAAATATATTTAGGATGGTGATCTTTAATAATATCGATATTTTGATAAACAGCATCTGCTGTACCTTGATACCAATGCTCTTCATCAATACGCTGAGAAGCAGGCAATAAATCGATATATTCATTAAACTGATTACGTAAGAAAGACCATGCAGACTGTAAATGACGTAATAAACTGTGCGATTTATACTGGGTTACAACACCAATTCCAGTAATACCAGAATTTACGCAGTTAGACAGTGCGAAGTCGATAATTCTGTACTTACCGCCAAAGTAAACAGACGGCTTAGCACGATTGTCAGTCAAATCCTTTAAACGACTGCCACGACCTCCTGCAAGTACTAAAGCCATTGTTTGTTTTGCTACATCACGGGCGTTTTCCACTTCTCCACCTCTTATATGATTTAATAAAAAATTTGTCTTCTATATATAAATTATG
>CAJKNC010000198.1 GCA_905201175.1 uncultured Succinatimonas sp. | reverse complement strand
AGATATACACAGCCATAAAGCGAAATCATATTTTGGTAATGTTATCTTTTATATTTTTATTAGTGAAGTTTTTTAAAATATTTTGGGGAATAATTACCTCGTCATATTTAAATTTCGTATGCAGACGCTTAGATAATTCAATTCTGTCTTGAATATTCAAGACAGGATCAAGCTCGAAGGCCTTTAGGATCTCATTCATAAGGCGAGCATAATGGCCGTTATTTGCTTTTATATAGGAAAAATTTCCGTCTTGCGTAGCCGGACAGCACACAATTACACAGGCATTGCGTAAAGCTTTTCTGATGTCTCCAAAAGAATAATTTAAATTGCGTTTTTCAAGCTTGGTCCTGATGACCTGCATGATAATCATAACTAGGGTACTGAGAATTTTTTCAGCACGCACTTTAGCTTTCATAGCAAGCTCTTCGGCATTGATTTCAATACTTTGATTGTCGCCTAGCTTGAGGTCGGCAGATAGCGATTCAGAGGCTTCTATTTTTAAAGTTGAGATTGAGTGATTTAAAAACTCCAGGCCGTTTTGTTCAGATAATTTTTTGACAATAAAGCTGACAATGCGCATTTGCTCCTCAGAGAGGATGTTCTGAGCATAGACTAAGTTTTTTTTCTCGCTTTCAATTTCATAGTCATCTGCTAAAAAGGCAAAATCTCTGCCATATTCGAGCTCGAAATTATCAAGATCTAAAATTCGGCTGGTAACCTCACGCAGGAGAGTCTGGGAAAGGTTGAAATCTAATTCTTTATGATAATGATTCTGCAGATAGTTTAAGCGGTAATCCAGATCGAGAATATTGTGCCAAATGGACTTAATAAGAAAGTTGGCATAATTTAATAAAGGTAAGCCCTCATCTTGATTTAATACAGAACGATTTGAATATACGGCGTTAATTTTTGCCATATTTTCCATTGTCTGAGCTTGTTTTAATTCTTTAGAGCTCTCTTTAACTTGAGCTTTAAGCTTTTCTAATGCTAAAGGATCATTCTTAATAAATTCATCTAATCTTCCTAATTTTTTGAGGGTTCGATGGGAGATAGTTCCATCTTGTTTACGAAAAGATTCAATTATATAAATATACTGCTTACCATTAGCAGATTTTATTTGTATAAACATTACCTTTCCTTATTATTTAATAATCATTTTTTACAATATATCTTACACTGAGTGTTAACTTTAATAGGCACTGCGGTATCGCTTATTTATGTGAGGTTCTGTACATTTATCAAAATTAGCTTATTTAAGCATCTTAAAATAATGCAGATCTAAGGTTTAAGTTTTCTAATGCAGCTAAATTATCCTTATAAGTTAAATTTAACAGCCGCTATATTTATAGATGAAGTTTTATTATGCAAATTGATTGTTAAGACATGCTAAAAAGAATAAACAACGATCCTTATATCTTATAGCAGTATTAAATGATTTAAAAAATAATAATATCAATTAACCAACAAATAAAGAATAGAGCTAAGCTTTTTTATTTAAATTACTTTGATTGTTTTAGTATGAACCCCATTATTGATCACATGATTGATAATGGGGTTTT
>CAJKNC010000197.1 GCA_905201175.1 uncultured Succinatimonas sp. | reverse complement strand
GATAGTAGAATTTTTCTTACCATAAGCGTTAATTTTAATAAAATTTTTAAATAAATAAATAATATCTTCGCGGCGCTCGCGCAATGGCGGAATAGAAATATTTAAAACATTAATGCGGTAATACAGATCAAAGCGGAACCTTCCCTCTTTGCATAAGTCTAAAATATTTTTATTAGCAGCACAGATAATTCTGATATCTAAAGGTATAACCTTATCGTCGCCGATACGCATTACCTCGCGCTCCTGTATTACTCTTAAGATTTGACTTTGCACCTCCAAAGGCAATTCTGTAATTTCATCCAAAAAGATGGTACCGCCCTGAGCCAGCTCAAATAAGCCTTTTTTGCCGTTTTGCCGTGCGCCTGTAAAAGCCCCGGCTACATAGCCGAATAACTCAGAGGCTACTAATCCCTGCGGCAATGACGAACAGTTTACCGAAACAAAAGGCTTATTTGCACGAGGAGAAAGATTATGAATGCTTTGAGCAAAGCCTTCTTTGCCTACGCCGGTTTCTCCAAAAATCATAACTGTGGACTGAGATTTGGCATATTTTGAAGCTAAGGCTACGCAGTCGGCCATGGCAGGAGATCTGTATAAAATATCCTTGAAATGCTTTTTAGCATAAAGGCCCTTTGCATAGCCTGCAGCATTCATGCTTTGCGTTTGCTCTTCTAAGGCTGCGCTCTCGATCATAAGCACAACATTATTATATTCATCCCCCTCATAAAGATGCCGGTTTCTAAGCAGCACCTTATGTCCTGCAATGTCTAAAACTCTAGGATATGATGTTCTTGATTCTATATACGGCGCGAGAAATTCATGCCATCTCTCGCGCTTAATATTGCCTAAAATCTTACCGGCATTTTCATTGTAAAAAACCGCTTCATGCTCGGCATTAAAGATCACTGCGCCCTCTTCTATATTGTCAACTAATGAAGCAAGCCTGTCTAAAGCCAGCTTTTGCGAATTAAGCCCGCGCTCGATCTCCAGAGCCTTTAAAATCGCTTCTTTGATCGTAAAGAAATCCGAATAAATAAATGATGAAGGGATCCCCCGCAATTTAGCTGTTTCTACAGCCACAATGCACCCTGCAATGCCGTCATAGCCTTCTTTAATGCATCTGTCTACACTCTCTACAATATCATCGGCAGAAGGACAGGGCTCCATTAAAAGCGTTATATCTCCTAATTGAAGCTTGCCCTGCTTAAGCCCTAAAATATTATCCTGCGTAACTACCGCAATCTTTTTGCATTTATGCATGACTAATACTTCTATTGCTTTGATGAGATCGAAAAGCGAAGTACCAATATTTACCGTAGTAATGCCAGGCTTACCGCTTATAAAGCGAAGTGTGCCGCCGCGGCTTATGACAATGCGGACATCCGGATACTTTTTTAAAGCATTCAAGGCCTCATAATCATAAGAAATCTCTACCGGAATTTTCAGCCCCATAGAAGCTATTACCTGATTTGCCGTATTTGCCAAATGACGATAAGGAGAAATAAATAATATTGAATTTGACATATAGAGATCCTGCAGGCCAGACGCTAAAACTGATTTTTCACAAGCGGCAAGCTTTATATTCCAAAATATATTCTCTTAAAGATAATTAATATAGCTTAAGATTTTTTT
>CAJKNC010000196.1 GCA_905201175.1 uncultured Succinatimonas sp. | reverse complement strand
ACTAAAAATAATTGTTTTTGGAAAAATTTCTTAAAAACTAACCTGATATAAAAAATTCAGGATAGTCTATCTATATTTGATAAAAAAGAATAAATGCTCCTTCACCTACAACACTTTTTTAGATTATTTAAATAATGCAGTATTATCTGGTAAATTCTGATAATAACGACAAGCTTTGATTTAAAATTAAAGAAGCACTCTATTTTTTATATAGAGTGCAAATATTAGATAATATTTTTTACTTAGAGGCTAATGCGTTAGCAATTTCCTCAAGGCTTCTGCCTTTAGTTTCAGGCATCATAGCTAAGCACCAGATTAACTGCAATATCATCATAAAGGCAAAGAAGCCAAACATAAAGCCTGCATCAAAATTGGCAATTGCTATCGGGAATACCAAAGTTAAGCCCGCTGCAAAAATCCAATGAGTAAAGCTTCCTAAGGACTGACCTGCAGCACGATGCTCGTTAGGGAAAATTTCAGAAATGAAAACCCAAATAATAGTACCAGAACCAATTGCGTGTGCAGCGATAAAAACAATCATGCAGATAAGAACGGTCATACTTACGCCGCCTAAGCTCTCCGAAGCTTCGTGCTTAACAGCCAGAGCTTTATTATTAACCTGTTCAACGCTGTCGCCGTCGAAAGCTACATGCGTACCTGCATATACCTTTTCTGCAGTAGCATCAATCAAAGCTTTTTTGGCATTTTCATAATTAGCTAAAGCTTCAGCCTTATCTTTTTCAGTAAAATAAATTTCTCCGTTTTCCATTCTCATAAGCTGACTTGCGCTAGATGAAGTGTCAACAGCTGCGGATACTACCTTAAGCTCATGATAGTTAAAGAAAGCATAGGTACATACTGAAAGACTGACTATATATCCGACGCAGCCGATAACCAAAAGTGTTTTTCTTCCAAGAGCATCAATTAATCTGATGCCGACAAAAGTCATGATTAAATTAGTAATGCCTAAAGAAATGGAAGCTAAAATTGGATCTTCAATTCCAGCTAAGCCTAAAAGTCTAGGAGCAAAATATAAGATAATGTTAATGCCTGATAATTGATTAAAAGCAGCAATTAAGAAAGCAAACAAAATCGGATAACGAAGACGTCTTGTAAAGAATGCGCTCCTGCTTTGTTTTGAAGTATCCTCAGATAAAGCACTTTCCTTAACAGAAGCAACTAACTGGTCTAGCTGAGACTCAGTCATTTGCGGATTTATTAGAGAGAAAATCCTGCGTGCCTTAATTTCGTTTTTACCGTCAACAATAAGCCAGCGAGGAGATTCCGGTAAATAAAAGCACATAAAGGTATAAATTACGGAAGGTACAACCTGTATACCCAGCATCCATCTCCACGCTATAGTTTCCGGAGCAACGCTAGAAATTACGAAATTAGAAAAGAAAGCTACCAAGATGCCGAATACAATATTAAATTGAAATAGGCCTGTAAGCTTACCTCTATCTCCCGCAGGGGAAATCTCAGAGATAAATAAAGGTGCTGCAATTGTAGAAATACCAATACCAATGCCGCCGATAAAACGAAATATAAAAAACGATGAAACATCCCAGGCAATAGCAGAGCCTAAAGCCCCTATTAAAAAAAGCACGCCATAGTATGAACCCCATTATTGATCACATGATTGATAATGGGGTTTTGTTATGAAA
>CAJKNC010000195.1 GCA_905201175.1 uncultured Succinatimonas sp. | reverse complement strand
TAAAGCTAAGTCAAGACTAATTTTTGCCTTCTATACTTTAAACAAGAGCATAGAGGAAATTTAAGATGAACAGATTAGTCATGATTGTTTTAAGCTTGATTATGTTGTCTGGTTGTTCTTCTTTAACAGAATATCTTAGAGAATACTATAAAGAGCCAGTGCTGGCAGGGCCTGATATGAATGGTGCTGCAAGGTGTGATGAAACTTGTCAAGCTGAATTAGATGCATATATCAAAAAACATGAAAATGATAGTTTGTATAGAGCACCTCAGTCTTATGACACTCACGAATATCAGGTACAAATAAATGGCAAAACAGTCACCTGTAAGCCCGGCTTAAATACCGGTTTTAGAGATGGCATCAACCATAATGTGGAGTGCAAATGAATAAAGCTTATTAGAAATTTTAGTAGTAAAAAACTTTAATCAAATAACGCTAGAGCTGCTTAATCTTATAACTAATAAGCATGCTTTAGATGATTTTATAATCAACGTCTATCACTATCTTAGTGAAACAGTCCTGCAAGATAATCAGCTGGTTGAATTTACGCCTAAAAACTCAGCCCCCGTTCTGACATTGGCTTATGACAAGTACGCCGATGCTACGCGTGCTGAAGAGATTGTCAGACGCAGCAGCATCAATCCGCTTTTTACGCCTGTAAAAGCCTTAAAACTAAGTCAAGACTAATTTTTGCCTTCTATACTTTAAACAAGAGCATAGAGGGAATTTAAGATGAACAGATTAGTCATGATTGTTTTAAGCCTGATCATGTTGTCAGGATGTCAGGCTTTTTTAGATCACTATCGTTCTTTACATCCTGAGCCGGTGCTGGCAGGGCCTTATGGGCCTACATGTGATGAACAATGTAGGCTAGAGCTTAGAGCTGCTGTAGAGGAAGATAGAAAAAAACTTCAAACAAGGGTACCTCAGCCTGACGATCCTTACGAATATCAGGTACAGATTAACGGCAAAACCGTCACCTGCAGACCTGGCTTAAATACAGGCTTTATGGATGGTATCAATCATAATGTTGAGTGCAAATGAATAAAGCTTATTAGAAATTTTAATAGTAAAAACTTTAATCAAATAACGCTAAAGCTGCTTAATCTTAGAACTAATAAGCATGATTTAGATGATTTAATAATCAACGTCTATCACTATCTTAGCGAGCCAGTCCTGCAGGACAATCAGCTGACTGAATTTACGCCCAAAACCTCAGCTCCCATCCTGACCTTTGCTTATGACAAGTACGCCGATACACTGCGGGCCGATGAGATCACAAGGCGCAACAACATCATCAATCCGCTTTTTACGCCTGTGAAATCCTTAAAGCTAAGTCAAGACTAATTTTTGCCTTCTATACTTCAAGCAGGAGCATAGGGGAGTTTTAAGATGAAAAATTTAACTGTGATTGCTTTGAGCTTGATTATGTTGTCAGGCTGTTCTTCTTTAACAGAATATCTTAGAGAATACTATAAAGAGCCGGAGCTAAAAGGCCCTTCCGGGGATCTTGATAAGATTGCATGTGATGAACAATGCCAAGCTGAGAAAACTGCTTATATGGAAGCTGAAAGAAAAAAGCCTCAAACCAGAGTACCGCAGCCTGACGATCCTTACGAATATCAGGTGCAGATCAACGGCAAAACCGTCACCTGCAGGCCTGGCTTAAATACAGGCTTTATGGATG
>CAJKNC010000194.1 GCA_905201175.1 uncultured Succinatimonas sp. | reverse complement strand
AAGCTATTTTATATAAAATCTTTATGATTAATTTTTATAGCACAAATATATTATTTATAAAATACTCTCTCAGTTATGTAGTATAGACCTTTTTGAGATTTTTGTATACTTTTTGTTACCATGTATTAAAAAATATTTATATATTGCAAAATATAATCAGTACAGATGTTTACTGCTATATAAATCCTTTTTTGCGGGGGTGAAAATCTTCAAATTCAGCTTCTGCTAAGCGTTCAGCATTAATTTTATCCTGCACTAAAAAAATCTTGCGGTGCTCTTCAAGCTTTAATACCGCCTGATTAGTCTTTTTAATTAGATCCTTAGCAATAATCTCTTCTTTTTTAACAGACTCAAGCTGCGCCTGAGCTTTTTCTAAACGCTCTTGATATTTCATTTCCTCTACGTCAAGAGCCGCCAGGCTAGCCTTAAAATTCTCCAAATCTTTACAAAGCAACGTCTTATTCAAAATAAATTGATAACGTCTCTCAATTTCTTCCTCTTTCCAGCTTTTAAACTTATTTAAATCATCAAGAGCTTGCTCATGATCTTTAACAGCCTGCTTCAAGCGTGATAAAACTTGGGCATGAGCTAATACAGCATCATCTACACGATGCTTTCTTAAAGATAACAGCGCTTCTAAAGGATACTTAGTCATTCCGCTGCTTTTCTAAAGCCTCAACATAGCGCAAAACTTCAGCTACCGCCCCTAGTAAATCTCTAGGAATATAGCTGTCTTCTACGCCTTCAGCAAACAAAGCCCGTGCTAAAGGAGGCTGCCGCATAATTGGTATGCCCTCTGCTTTAGCCACTTCAATCATGCGTCTTGCCATCTCTCCTTGGCCTTTAGCTAAAATCTTAGGCAAAGGAGTTTTTTCTTTATCATATTCTAAAGCTACAGCATAATGAGTAGGGTTCACGATTAAAACCTTAGCTTTGCGCGTTTTGCCTAATGTGTTTTGATTTGCCATTTCCTGATGCAGCTGCTTGCGCTTAGATTTAATTAAAGGATCTCCTTCTGATTCTTTATATTCACGCTTAACTTCATCGGGGGACATCATATGATCTTTAGTAAATTTAAATCTAGTATAAACAAAATCTATAACGGCAATAGCTATAAATGCTGTAACAGAATATATGCCCAGATCTTTTAAAATCTCGCCTAGCAAAGTCCAGTAATCCCCCATCTCTCCGTAAGGGATCAAGAACAATTCGCGGATATGAGATTTTAATGCGGTATATACTGCCGCAGCAAGAACAACTACCTTAATAATATTTTTCACAAAATCAAAGAGATTTTTTTTAGAAAAAACCTGTGAAAACCATTTTTTAGGATTTAGATTTTCAAGTTTGGGCATAGCTGCTTTAGGCGCTACTAAAAAACCAACTTGCACAAGATTAGCAATTAAAGCTGCAGCAATTACTATGAGTACTATTGGAGCTATGATTTGAAAGGTCACAAGCAAAGTTAATGCTCCTAAACGCCGCAGGGCCTCATCATAATGTAAAGCTAAAGCATCATGAAACACAATCTCGACTAGAGCACTTAAATCTTTAAAAAGCGACTCGGACATGACAATAAAATACAGAAAAATTGCTACTATGATAAAAGCTGAAGGAACTTCCTGAGATTTAGGAACCTCTCCATTTTGACGAGCATCTCTAAGTCGCTTATCTGTAGGCTGTTCAGTTTTTTCATCT
>CAJKNC010000193.1 GCA_905201175.1 uncultured Succinatimonas sp. | reverse complement strand
AGAATTAGCCGCCGCAGCTTCAGCTTTGGCAGTGACTAAAAAAGGAGCCTGCTCCTCCATTCCTTATTTAAGCGAGGTTGAAAAGTTTTTAAAAGAACTTAAGTAATTTCAAAATATTCTGCGTATAAATAATAAAGGCATAGTTAAAAATTAACTATGCCTTTCTTTTTATTTAAATAAAGCTAATATGCAAAATTTATATTAATAAAATCCTGACGGCTTTTCAGAGAGATTGATTAAAATATTCTTGAATTGTGAATAATGATTCAAGATCATCTTGTGAGTCTCACGTCCGATACCAGATTCTTTATAACCGCCGAAAGGTGATCCTTCAGGGATTTGATTGTAAGTATTGACCCACATTCTTCCGGTACGAATAGCACGAGATACGCGAATAGCTCTGTTAATATCTACCGTCCAAACTGCACCGCCTAAGCCATAAACGCTGTCATTAGCCATGGCTATAACTTCATCCTCGTCCTTAAAAGGAATAACAACTGCTACTGGGCCAAAAATTTCCTCTTGAGCGCAGCGATGGCAATTCTTTGATTCTATTAAAGTTGGACGCATAAAGGCACCGCAAGACAGATCTCCGCCAACTGCCGTGCCGCCGCAGAGGATCTTATCTCCGTCCTGTTTTGCAAATTCAATATAAGATAATATCTTTTGAAGCTGACGCATGTCGATCTGAGAGCCCATCTGAACGCCCTCTTCCCATGGCAAACCAACTTTTACCTTATTGAAGCAGTCTACCAGCTTACCGACAAACTTGTCGTAGAAAGTCTCCTGTACGAAGATTCTTGAGCCTGCACAGCAAACTTGGCCTTGATTGAAGAGAATGCCTAGCTGGGCACCATCTATTGCCTGATCCAAACGGCAATCATCAAAGTAAATATTTGCAGATTTGCCGCCTAGCTCTAAGGTTGACGGTATCAGCCGCTTAGCAGCAGCTAAAGCTACATTGCGTCCGACCTCTGTTGAACCTGTAAAAGCTAATTTATCAATATCCGGATGATCTAGGAGATATTGACCTGCCTTGCTGCCGGCGCCAGTAATTAAGTTAAATACGCCAGGAGGCAATACATCAGCAATTAACTCTGCAAAACGCAGTATTGATAATGAAGTTGTTGATGACGGCTTAAATACAGTACAGTCACCGGCTGCAATAACCGGAGCTAGTTTCCAAGCTCCCATCAGGAATGGGAAATTCCAAGGAACAATCTGACCTACAACGCCTATAGGCTCACGTAAAATAATTGACAAGAAAGCCTCATCTAAAACAGATGCTGAGCCTTCTTCAGCTAAGATTACGCCCGCAAAATATCTAAAATGTGCTGATGACATAGGGATATCGATAGCCATAGTTTCGCGTAGCGGCTTACCGTTATCTACAGTCTCAATCAAGGCTAATTCTTCTTTATGCTCATCGATAATATCAGCAATTTTATTTAATATATCAGCTCGCTCTTTTACTGTAGTCTTTGACCAGGAAGCAAAAGCTCGGCGAGCTGCTTTTACTGCCTTATCAACATCTGAAACTGTGGCATCAGCAAAGGAGCTCAAATATTCACCAGTTGCCGGGCAATAGCTTTTTAAGATCGCCCCGTCACTAGCATCGCACCACTTGCCATCAATAAATAATTGATATTTATCTTTTAGCTTTAGATTTGCAGGTAACATAATCTTTACTCCTTATATCAAATATATTTTAAGAATAGATTTAAACAATAAAAATATCTAATAAAAAGAAAAAAATTATCCGGAAG
>CAJKNC010000192.1 GCA_905201175.1 uncultured Succinatimonas sp. | reverse complement strand
GTATATCTTTTAGGTTTTTTAGCAGCCTTTGCAAGCTTATGCTTAAAACTTACGCCGGCAAAAGCACTGAATATAGCTCTGCTTTCTGCTATAGGAGCTATCTGCGGGGGAAGATTAGGATATGTTTTAGGCTATGAGCCTCTTTATTACCTAAAAAACCCCCAGGAAATTTTAGAGATTTACAAAGGCGGGATGTCATATCACGGCGGTCTTTTAGGTCTCTTATTCATATTATATTTTTATTGTAAAAATCGTCAGGATTTCTTTAAAATTACCGATACCTTAGCCAAGGTTGCCTTAATAATTATTCCCATAGGCCGCATTGCAAATTTTATAAACGGAGAGCTTTGGGGAACCATCAGCTATGTGCCTTGGGCGGTAATCTTTGAGGGAGCTGACAATTTTCCTCGCCATCCAGTACAAATCTATGAAGCTGCAGCAGAAGGCCCGATTCTATATTTATTTATCAAACTATCGCTAAAACTTATACGCTCACACAATCTTTATCCAGCTGTCGGTACTAATTCGGCACTTTATCTTATAGGCTATGGCTTGCTTAGAGCTTTAACTGAAATATTCCGCGAAAGCGATGTCTTTTTAGGCAGATTCGGATTCTTAAGTTTAGGACAAATTCTTTGCTTTCTCATGATATTGGGCGGGATTTTAATGCTAAGAGAACGCTTAAGTAAGGCTTTAATTTTAAATAAAACACAAAAAAAAATAATTCTTTTCTAAATTTCTATGTCTATACATTTTTGCAAAACGCTGAAAGCGTAAAATAAATATGATAGTAATATTACTATTTTTATATTAGATAAGGTGCTCTATGAACAAACTCAAAGTTTTTACCGCTTCTTTATTATTTGCAAGTATTAGTGCATATGCATCTAATATGTCAGCTATCATGTATTCGGCAAATGATCCGTTTATTAAAAATTACGCTCAAGAGCTTGAAAAATTAGCTAAAGAAGACCATACGGATCTTAAAGTCTCTTACTCGCAAAGTGATATTAAAGTTGAAAACCTTAATTTGCAAAAAGCTTTTTCAGCTAAAAGTTCTGCCTTAATCGTCAATCTAGTTGAACCTAATCGAGCCTTACAAGTTGCAAATTTAGTTTATAAAAACAGCAAAACTCCACTTATCTATATAAATAGAAAACCTTCAGAGCAGGCTTTAAAAGTTTTTGATAAATCTTACTTTGTAGGCACTGACGCCTCTCAAGCAGGCCGCTTCCAAGCTGAAATGCTCACAGAATATTGTTTAAATCATGAAGCTGATAGAAATCATGACGGAAAAATAAACTATATTCTTTTAGAGGGCGAAGCGCTTTTAGACGATACTATTATGCGTTCGATGTCGCTTAGATCTTCTATTGCAGATAGTCCTATAAGCTTTGAAGAAACTCTGGCCATTACCGCAGATTGGAAAGCCGATAAGGCTACTTATGAGCTAACTCAATATATTGATCAAAATGGCATGGATAAGATCGAAGCTATTGTTGCTAATAATGATGCTATGGCTCTAGGAGCTCTTAAAGCTTTGCAGGCTCTAGGATACAATCAGGGAGATAACAATAAATATATCCCTATTATAGGCGTTGATGGTACTGCAGAAGCCCTAAAAGCAATTGCTGACGGACAATTAACCGGAACTGTACAAAATGATTATAAGACTCAGGCAGCTGTAGCCTACAAATTAGCTAAGCTTGCATCAGAAAATCAAAAAATAGATTCTAAAGCTATTGGCTATTTTATAGACGATAACAATT
>CAJKNC010000191.1 GCA_905201175.1 uncultured Succinatimonas sp. | reverse complement strand
ATTAAATAACTGTATAATGGCAAGCTGAATTTTAAATGCATCAGCAGCATATCCATAAGCAGTACCAGCATGGTTATATATTGCGTAGCGCAAATGATATCGCGAGATACGCGGGCTTTATGCATATGCAGATAAAAGCCTATGATCATTCTTATCAGTAAAGAAACGCCTATAAGAGAGATTACTAGGGCAGCTGAAAGAAATAAGAATGAGACGATAAGACAAATTCCGCCTGCAATTAGAAGTCCCCTGAGGCTTAAGGACCCATAGCTATCTACAGGATCGCCGTCAAGAGAAAAGTTCAGAGTTGTTGCTGTATAGGCGCTTAGCATCAGCACTGAGGCAGATACCAGGCTGAAGCTTAAGTCGCAGAGCTTATAAGTAAGACAAATATTTATGCAAAAACAAAATAGCACTGAAATAATAAAAACAGTAAGAATTTTTATATAGGAATCAGCGCGTCTTTTAGAAAAAATACTGATTAAAGTTCCGCAGCCTCTAAACCCCTGAATTCCCGTGAGCAGCAAGAATATTACTAAAATAAAAGGGGCTAGATATATTATGGTAGCATTTGTATTATTAAATAAAAAACATATTATGCCTAGAATTATTCCTACAAAAAAATAAGGCAGCGGCATGGAGCTTGGATAGGTAGGGCCAAAAGACAGACTTAATTTAGGCGCAATCATGCTTAAGGTTGTGTGCGTAAAGAATGAAGCTAATAACTGTCTTATAAATAGGAAAGCTTTTAATTTAGAGGTTATAAGCTCTTTTCCTTGAGTTTCTTCTTTATTTTCTTGCTGAGCGTCAATTTTAGGCGGTATCCTGTCGCTGTTAAACATTGAGGGCGATGCAGCCGATTTATTAGCAAAAATTTCTTTATCTGCGACAAAAGCATCTGATTTTATATTTTCAGAGGCATTATTAGCATCGGCCTTTCCTGGCGCATTTTCAAATTTATCTGCAGCTTCATTGTTTACATAAGGAGCAACAAAAGCTTGAGACTGTATTTGCTGCGGATAAGCTTCGTCTTGGTAACGGTAATTCTGTTTAGGGTTATCAAAAGGAGCATATGGTTCTTGATTTATTTGAGGAGCGCTGCTGCCGGCATCGTTATTTGGATTAGCCATATTTTGAGATAACTGATTATCAAAACCATCTATACCGTAGGTATTTTGATAATGAGGCCGCTTTATCGGCGCCTTGTGAGTCTTCTGCGATACTAAAGGCTCGCCAGGACCAATATATAGATGATCATGATCTCTGCCTTCCTCATTGAGATATTCGTCATTGCCGGTGTAACGATAGGTTTTGCGATTTGGATCCATACCGATGACGTAGTTGGGAGCATTGTCTTCAGGCAAAGCTTCATGGCTTGGCGCAGCCTTTGTGTTTTGATTTACGATATTTTCCTGATTTGGAACCTGCTGCAGCGGGGCATTTTCATTTAAGGATACATTTTTGAATAAAGAAGATACTTCCTGAGAGTTTGTATTATTAGATTTTTTATTAAAAATCGAACCCCAACCTGGGAATTTACTCATTGTCGTTCCTCTTAAAATATGAAATTTTAGTTGATTAAATCGGCAGACAATTATTATTGTGATGCTATTTAAGCTTTAAAGCCAGATCTTACCTAAGAGAAAATATAATTTTACTGTTTTATTCATAAAAGCGCACTTTTATAGATAAATTTTTTAATTTAAGGGAAAGCCGCTGCTTATTTTTAATGATTGCTAAGTAGCCAGGCATGATTAATTTAATGGAGGAATTTTTGG
>CAJKNC010000190.1 GCA_905201175.1 uncultured Succinatimonas sp. | reverse complement strand
TTCTGTTAGTATGACCTAGAAACTTAAGTGATCAATTTCTGGGGCCATACTACTTCTTAATGCGCTTTTTTCGCCTTTTTGAGATTTCAAAATTTTCATAATACTCCCCATAAAAAAGGAGTAATTATGAAAATCAGACTTCTATCTATAGCTGTATCTTTAAGCATTCTGTCTGTACCGGCTTTCGCAGCACCGATCTTAAATTCAGTCAGCGTTCATTCAAAAGCCTATCAAAATAATGAAGCTATCAATGCTTTAATTTCCCCATATATAGGAAAAGAAATAGATATTAAGCTTCTGCAAAAAATTCTATCTGAGGTCAGCCGCTATTACCATGATTTAGGCTATATCTCATCGCAAGCTTTTTATCCTGAACAAAGCACCGATAAAGGTAATCTGCTTATTGAAATTGCTCATCCGAAACTTGCAAATCTCAATTTAAATAACCTTGTTCCGCTTAATTCCTATGCCATGTCGATTTTGTTCAACGATTTGAAATCGTATCAAGGGCAGTATTTTTCTGAATATGAGCTTACTTCAAAATTATATAAGCTCAACGATCTTGGACAATTTTCGCTAAAAGGGACCTATGCTCAAAGCTCACAGCCTAAAAGCGTCGATCTCAATTTAACTTTGGATCCTGTCAAAAAATTTAACTTTATTGTTTTTGCTGACAATTACGGCACCAAAAGCTCCGGCAAAGTCAGAGGCGGAGCTCAAATGCAAGTCAACAACATTACCAACAGTGCTGATGTTCTGTCTCTTTTTTATGCGCGCTCACAAGAAAAACAAAATAACTTTAATTTAAGCTATGAAATTCCCGTAAGCTCACATCCTACAATCTTAGGCACATCTTTATGCTTATCTGATTATGAACTTGCTGATGAATATAAATTTTTAGGAGCTCAAGGAAATTCCTTAAGCTTTGAGCTCTATCTAAAAGAACCTCTGATCCGCACCTCTAATCTGAAGCTAAATCTGCAGGGAGGAGGCCGCTATAAGAAGCTCTCTGATGAATTTGCAAACTTCGATGTAGAATTTAAAAAACATTCGCTAGCAGGCTTCATAAGCTGTGAAAGCATCTATATAAAAAATAAAATCAGTCTTGACGGCAAAATTACCTTAACCTCAGGACAGCTTTACAATGATGACGACTGGGATCTCTATGATGAAGGAAGCTTTGCGCTTACTTCATTTGACGGTTCATTTAATTACAAATGCAGCCAATACATATCTATACGCGATGAGCTCTCCTGGCAAATCGGCAGTCACGATCTTGAAAGCTCCGAACGCTTTGTTCCTGTCGGAGCCGACAAGCTCTCAGCTTATGACAGCAATATAATCTCAGCCGACAGCGGTATTTTCAATTCTGCCTCCTTAGAAATTACCCCCTTCAATCAGCTAAATATAAAACTATCTCCCCATTTTGACAGTGCTTATGCCACTGAATCAGATCGCAGCGAAAAGCTGTTTGGCGCAGGCTTACGCATTGCTTACCAAAAAGGCGGCTTTTTTATCAGCTCAAGCTTTGATTTCCCTGTAGGTCATAAGCCCTGCAGTGATGTCGATGATTTCAAAATTTTCTTACGCACAGGATTTAATTATGCATAAACTCAATTTATTAGCCTTAGCAACCTTTGTCTGCATCCATCCGCTTTACGCGGCAACCTTGCCTGCAGGCTTCAGCAATATACATGGAGATGCCTCTGTACATACGAATACCGACAATAGTTCTATGACTATTGTTTCAGCTAATAAAAATAACGTTATAAGCTGGAAGGACTTTTCTATCGGGGCTGGAGGATAGTATGAACCCCATTATTGATCACATGATTGATAATGGGGTTTTGTTATGA
>CAJKNC010000189.1 GCA_905201175.1 uncultured Succinatimonas sp. | reverse complement strand
ATTCTGTTAGTATGACCTAGAAACTTAAGTGATCAATTTCTGGGGCCATACTAATTTAAGGTGTTTTGCAAAATATACTGAAATAATTTTTAAAATTAACGCTTATGCAGCTGACGAGCGCCTTCAGCTGTTGAGATAACCAAATCTAAAGAGCTGTTAGCATCAGAAGCAGCTTCGACAGCTGCACCGACAGTACCCTCTAAAACAGGAGCATCTGCAATCTTAACGCGAGAGCGTAACGGCTCTTCTAACATAGCAATAGCTGCCTGTGAGCTGATTACTGCAGAGCCTAGATCGCATAAAACAACAACACCTTCACCAGAATCAGCCTTTTTAATTGCGTCTAAGACTTTGCGCGGATCAGTGCCCATATTACCCTGCATATTGCCGCCAGCTGCAAAAATCGGCATTTTTTTGCCGTCTCTAGAAGAGATTTCCTGCACCATGTCAACAATGCCTTCGGCAACCTTGCTACTGTGAGACACCACCACAATACCTATCATAGATGAACTCCTTGCATTCCTATCAAAAGATAAGCCGTCACTTTTATATTATATTACTACATCTGTAATATAATTTATATTTTACACGTATTAAAAATTTGTTTATTTTTTTAACTGTTTTTAGTTTCTATAAACAACGTGCTAATTACAGTCTTATTTTCCCAGAAAATTTACTTATTGATAAAACAAATTATTTTGACAAACTCGAACTAGTCACAAATTAATTTTTTTTTGAAAGCTTTTCTAAGAATATTCTATTTTGCGGCGTAGGAATTTTTGCCTGTGCCCCAAGATCACATACACTTTTAGCAAACAAGCCGACTTCATTTACGCGATTTGCTCTTCTATCCTGCTCCATTGATGGGGCGCCGTTAGGATCAAGACTGTCCATAAGCTCAATCCATTTGGTAATTTCAGCATCAGTTAGGCTGACTCCGCAGAAGGCTGCCACAGCTTGAGCCTCTTTCATAGCTTTGTACATAGCCTGCCGCGGCTCTCCTTCCTTTTGGATGCCTGCATAGCCTACGCCGTAATATGCGCAAGCCTGATTAACCCCTACATTAAGCATCCATTTTGAGAATAACTGATGCTTAATATCCGAGCTTATCTCATATTTTATTGAAGCTTTATCAAACAGCTCTGCTACAGCTTTAATATCCTCATCATGATGATTATCAGCTGAGCCGTAACTTACATAGCCTTTATGAGAAACAGAAAGGTTATGATCTAAGAAAGTAGCATCCATGCCCTGGACAGTCGTATACAGAAGACGCGAAGTCTTAATCTGCTGAGCGATTTCTTTTTCCGAAACAACGCCGTTTAAAAAAGACATAATAATAGTATTCGGAGATACTGTCTGCTTAGCTAAAGCAATAGCATCCTGAAGTCCAGGATATTTAACTGTGAAGATGATTAAATCTAAATCATTAATTTCATCAGCTTTTTTGTAATTCAAAGAAATAGGCTCATTATTATAAAAAAGCTCTTCTTTGCCGTATCGGGCATACCTGTCTTCATCAACGATAATAAAGACATTTTCAAAGCCTAAAGCCTCAATAAAAGCTTTAGCATACATTATGCCTAAAGCACCGCGGCCTATGATGCCTACATTCTTAATCATATAAATCCTTATTGCTCAAAACAGCAAGCTCAGCTTTTACTAAGAGAGCAAGGATATCTAAATCGCCGTCTGCAAAGTCAGCAGCAGTCAGCTCTAAGGTCGGCATGTGGGCAGAGTCGCCACCGCCTGCGAATAAAGCGTGGGATGCTTCTTTTGCTTTGTTTGCTTCTTCCTCGCCGTGAACCAGTTTGGTCAGCTCGAAAGCAAGAATCTCTTTTGCCTGGTTTAACTGTGCGCCTTCCCAGCTTTCCATTGCGTCGAT
>CAJKNC010000188.1 GCA_905201175.1 uncultured Succinatimonas sp. | reverse complement strand
AATTAATATAAAAATGTATTTAATTTAAAAATGAGATTTTTATAATTGAAGATGTTCTGCTATTCTATGTAATGTAAAATATTATTAGAATGTGCAAGGGTAAATCTTTTAAAGATAAATCCTAAGATGAATAGCAGATAAGGTTAAGAAGTGGGAGCACTCTCTTAAGATCATCTCAAGTCTTACATAAAACTACTAAAAATATGGATATATGGCCAATGCGTTTATAAAAGGCTGAGGAAAATATCCTAAAGGTATTTTTGCTGAGCTAGCGTAAAAATAGATTTCTACAATCGTCAGGAATTTGCATAGTTCATTGAGAATGCCGAGCCTTCATAAATAAAATATGCAAGACAATTCTTAAGAAGGTAAAACATGGACGAAAATACTAGCTATAACGTCGGTAATTTAACTGACGATACATTACGCAAGCTCGAGGCTAGCGGATTGCGTATGACAGTACAGCGCCGGCATATTATAGATATTTTAACTAACAGCAAATGCACATCTCCTAAAGAATTATGGTATGAGGCCAGACAATTTGTTCCTGATTTAGGTATTGCTACGGTTTATCGTCTTATCAATCGCTTAGAGCAAATTGGCGTTATTTCTAAAACGCGTAATCTAGGCATGCAGCCTTTGACTCCGACTTTAGGTACTATTACTGACGGTAAGGGGCGCAATATCATGACCGGCAATACTAAGCTTGATTTAACCGAGCTTGTACGCTTAGGCATGATTTCCAAAGGTGCATTAGGCCATAATAATAAAATTCAGCTGACCCTTGTGGGCGATAAGCTTAACGTTTCGGTAATCAAATAATCATGGTGATAAAAACAAGTCAAGCTCCTTCAGCTTTAGATGCAGTTCCTGAGCCTTTACCGCCTAGAAACGGAGCTATTGCTGAGTCTGGAGAAAACTATTTAGAGACTATCCTAGTCTTAAAGGAAAGACGCGATGGCGGGCTTGTACGTGCTGTTGATATAGCTAATGAATTGCGCTTGAGCAAGGCCTCTGTAAGCCGAGGCTTAGGCTTATTGCGCGAGAAAGGCTTGATTCATATTGCCGATAATGGTGATTTGGAATTTACGCCATCAGGGCAGAATATGGCACAAAATATTTTCCATACTCATCAGGTTCTGACAGTATTTTTCCAGGAAACTGCAAAAGTACCTTTAGATGTGGCAGAACGTGATGCGTGCCGTATTGAGCATGTAATTTCTGCTGAGACCTTAAAAGGCATCATTCGTTTCCTGCGTGAGCGTAATTTGAATATTTAGATTTTAAGGCCACTCAGGTGGCCTTAAAATTAGTGATCCTTGTGTTCTAAAAAGTCTCCGACTTTGGCATCTAAGACCTTGACTAAGTCAGCAGGCTTAACTCCAACTGAAAATCCTCGGCGGCCGCCGGAGACAAGAATTTCATCATATTGCATGGCGCTTTGCGATAAAAGCATAAGAGTTCTGCGCTTCTGTCCAAAAGGGCTGACTCCGCCTATCACAAATCCGGTAACTCGCTGAGCACTGGCAGGATCGGCTACTTCAAGTCCCTTCAGTCCCATAATTCGTGCTGCGTTTTTTAAAGATATTTTTGCATTTACAGGCGTTATGGCAGTTACATAGGTTTTGTCATGGCAAAGCAGAATAGTTTTAAAAACAATGTTTTCATCTTTGCCTAAAGCAGCAGCTGCAAATTTGCCAAAGTCATGATCGACTGTGCAGTCATAAGTATACGTTTTATATTCTATTTTGTGTTTATTTAAAAATGTTTGCGCAGGAGTAATCATTTTTTTATCAGATAATTAAGACATTAATCTTTTAAAGAAGACGGAAAAAAAGCGCCCATTAGTATGAACCCCATTATTGATCACATGATTGATAATGGGGTTTTGTTATGA
>CAJKNC010000187.1 GCA_905201175.1 uncultured Succinatimonas sp. | reverse complement strand
CATAACAAAACCCCATTATCAATCATGTGATCAATAATGGGGTTCATACTATAATGTACAGCTTTTTTATTATAGGTGATAATTTATCTTATGGTTATGTAGAGCTCGGTATCTCCGCGTTGAATGCGCAAGGCGTTGATTCTGCCTTTGCTTTCTTCAAGATTCTTTTTAAGCTCGCTGATATTCTTTACCTTGGTGCGATTAACAGCGGTAATAATATCTCCTTCTTTAAGTCCTATGCGCTGAGCTAATGAACCTTTTTCAACAGCAGTGATTTCAACGCCTTGATTATCCTTTGCATTGGCAATTTGTGCACCGGCGAAGGCTTTAGATAATTCAGAAGCGTTGCTGATGGCAGCAATAGCATTTTCATCTAAGGTGACATTAATTAACATATTGCGTCCATCGCGGAATAAACCGATTTGGATTTTGCTTCCAGCTCGTTGAGTTGCAATGATTGCACGCAGCTGACCAAATGAGGTAACTTCTTTGCCATTGATAGAGGTAATAATGTCACCTGATTTAATGCCAGCTTTATCTGCAGCACTGCCAGGCTGAACCTCATTTACGAAGGCGCCATTGTGCTTGTTGTAACCAAAGTTTTGAGCTAGATCGGCATTCAATTCAGTTCCTGTAACGCCAAGCATGCCGCGTTTGACTTCTCCATAGTCTAAAAGCTGGTTTACAACATTTTTTACCATATTAGTAGGAATTGCAAAGCCAATACCGATATTGCCGCCGCTTGGAGCCATGATGGCTGTATTGATGCCAATAAGCTCACCGTTTAAGTTTAATAGCGCGCCGCCTGAATTTCCTGAGTTAATGGCAGCATCAGTTTGAATGAAGTTTTCAATGTTTTCAATATTCAGACCAGATCTGCCTAAGGCTGAAATAATTCCTGAGGTTACAGTCTGACCTAAACCGTAAGGATTGCCTATGGCTACGGCAAAATCACCAACCTCAATGCTGTCAGAGTCGGCCATAGCAATTTCTGTAAGATCTGAGGCATTTTTTAATTTTAATAAAGCCAGATCAGTATGTTCATCAGCACCTATTAAACTAGCTTCAAATTCACGGCCATCAGAGGTAGAAATCTTTATTTCATCAGCGTCATCTATTACATGGAAGTTAGTAACTACGTAGCCTTTCTTAGCATTGATAATTACGCCTGAGCCTAATGCTTGGAACTGGCGTTCCTGTTTTTGTCCAAAGTCCATGCCAGGGAAGAAGAAACGAAATTCTTCCGGTAATTGGAAAGTCTGGACATTTTTCTTTCCTTTGACGGAGATATTTACCACACCCGGAATTACTTGCTTGATCATGGGAGCTAAAGAAGGGAGCTGACCTGATGCTTCAAGACTACCTAAGATTGGAGCTGAAGCATTAGCTACGGAAGATACAGCTAAAGATAAGGCTAAACCAGCTGCCAAAAGGGTGCTTTTATATTTTTTCATTACAAATCTCCTAATTATAGAATTTGTATTATTCACTTGTTTTATTTAAATCTTTTTCATTTTTAGCTGAGACAGATTCTCTATTTTCGCTGTCTTCAGGGGTATTTTTGGAAGTTACTTCTGCCTGAGAGGCTTTTTCGGTTTTCTTATTTTGAATCTTCTCAACTTTTTCATCGTCAGCTTGTAAATCTTCAATAGAAATAAACAGTTCGTTGCCAACCGTACTCATTTTTTCTGAGGCGCTGTGCATGAAGTCAGCATAACGGTGATAGCTATTATCAAGCTGAGAAAACAGATCTGAAGATGTTTTTAAAAATTCATCTATAGAACGCTGTGCATTAGCCAGATCTCTGCGTGATTTTAATAATTCATCCTGTACGCGGTGTCCTTTTAAGAATTTGGTTATGGTGACATAACAAAGAGCGACGCCTGCAATTAAACCTGCTATGAAGTAAAGGGTATACACTACATATTGAGATTCTGTCATGGTGGAGCTTCCTATATTTAAAAATATAATTTAATGATAA
>CAJKNC010000186.1 GCA_905201175.1 uncultured Succinatimonas sp. | reverse complement strand
TCTTAAAATTAAAACATTCATAAAACAATAGGCATATATCTATGGAAAAAAATAAGATTATTTTAGATTGCGATCCTGGTCATGATGATGCCATTGCTATGATGTTAGCCTGGGGTAATCCTAATATAGATTTATTAGCTGTTACTACAGTTGCAGGCAATCAAGATATTGAAAAAGTAACACATAATGCCTTGGCGGTAGCACGTGTTTGTAATATGAAAAACCTTATTATTGCAAAGGGAGCTTTATGTCCAATTGTTCGTTCCCATAATGAAAATGCTGCGATAATTCACGGTGACAGCGGCCTTGATGGACCAAAACTGCCTGCTCCTGTGCATGTCTTAGATAAAAGACATGCCGTACAGGTTATTATTGACACAATTATGCAAAATCCGCCTAAGAGTATAACCTTAGTGCCGACAGGACCTTTAACTAATATAGCCTTAGCTGCAAGGCTTGAGCCTAAAATAATAGATAGAGTTAAAGAGGTTGTGTTAATGGGAGGAAGCTCCTATAAAGGAAACTGGTCTGCTGTTGCCGAATTTAACATAAAGATTGATCCTGAAGCTGCATATATTGTTTTTAATGAAAAATGGCCTATTACCATGATTGGCCTAAATCTTACACATCAAGCTTTAGCTACTAAAGATGTAATTTCACAAATTGCGGCATTAAATACTAGGCCTGCCAAATTTATATGCGACTTAATTAAATTTTTTGGACAAACATATAAAGCAGAACAGGGCTTTGATGCTCCTCCAGTCCACGATCCTTGTGCTGTTGCCTACGTAATTGATCCTTCTTTAATTACAACAAGACGTCTGCCTATAAATATCGAACTTACAGGCAGCTATACATTAGGAATGACTGTCTGCGATTTTAGAAAAGCTAATTATGAAAACTGTCATACCCAGGCTGCATTAAAGCTAGATCATAAACGCTTTTGGGAGCTTGTTATTGATGCACTCAAGAGAATTGGCAATACCGACTTTTAAAAGTAGGTTATTTGAAAGAAAAAGATTTAAATAGCTTCTATAAGAGAACCCTTAGCAGGCTCTCGGATTTAAAAAGCAATGCCTGCATTAGGATCTAACTATTACGTTTTTATTTATGAGCAATGCTAATAAATCAAAATATGACTGCTGCTAGGTTACATGTTTTATTTATTCCCTTGTTTAATTTTAGAGATTAGTACTGCATATCTATAAAAAATGAAGTAATTAAATCTCACCAGAAAAATATATGGTAAAGAATATGACTAAGATTTTAAATTTCGGCTCTTTAAATATTGATTATGTTTACAGCATGGATCACTTTGTTCAGCCAGGAGAAACTACTTCTTCCTTAGATAGAAATGTTTTTGCTGGCGGCAAAGGCTTAAACCAGTCAATTGCCTGCAAAAGAGCAGGTGCCTTGGTATATCATGCCGGAGCTGTCGGAAAAAATGATAGTGAGGTTTTAATCAGCACTCTAAAGAGCGATGATATCAATTTAGACTACATTAAATATCTTGATGAACCTTCAGGACATACTGTGATTCAGGTAAACAAGGAAGGACAAAATTGTATTATTTTATTCGGAGGCAGCAATCAAGCCATAACTAAAGAACATATTGATGCCACTCTAGCCAACTTTGAAAAAGGTGATTTCTTAATTCTGCAAAATGAGATCAATAATATCGAATATCTTATCAATGAAGGCTATCGGAGAGGACTGAAAATCTGCTTTAACGTATCCCCTTTTGTTCCAGAGCTTTTAAAGCTTCCTTTAGAAAAATGCAGCTACCTAATTGTAAATGAAATTGAAGGCTCTTCTATAGCAGGCATGAGTGTTGACTCAAAGCCAGAAGATCTTATCTCTGCCTTAGCCTCACAGTTCCCGCATACGAATATTGTGCTCACTTTAGGCGTTCACGGCTCTTATTTTAAAGAAGAAGCAAAAGATCCTATTTTTGTAAATTCCTTTAAGGTTAAAGCCATCGATACTACAGCTGCTGGTGATACCTATTTAGGTTATCTAATGGCTAT
>CAJKNC010000185.1 GCA_905201175.1 uncultured Succinatimonas sp. | reverse complement strand
AGCTAAAATATAAAGTTTATATATGAATATTATTTTAGATATTAGTATGTAAAGCATTTTATACTTGAAAAAGCAGTGTTTTTTTCTTAAAATAATTCAGATTTAGTGCTGACTTGGCTCAGTAGGTAGAGCAACTGATTCGTAACCAGTAGGTCGCCGGTTCGATTCCGGCAGTCAGCACCATATACCTATTTCATCCTATTCCAAACCATTCCATTAAAAAATTTTTTGTTAGTTTAACCATACAATAGCTATTCAATCCTGTACCAAACCATTCAGCTTTTTATTTTAGGTCTTTACAATACAGTAATTTAGCATGGCTTTTTAATTTAGAAGAAAGCATTGAAAATTGTGCTAATAAAGCTCAGTCTTTATTGCTTGAAGTAAAAGATTTTGCTAAAGAAGCTGTATCATCATTATGTTTAGGAAGCGGCATAAATTCTATTAGAAACTAGCGATAAAGTATTCAAATTCTTATTGATGCAATTAAAAATTACTTTTTTACTCATCACGCAAATACTCATAACAAAGATGTATCTAAAGCAAATCAAGCTGTAACTACCTTTATAAGACAAGTTATGCTTGCAAACCTCGCCGGAGCTGTTTCTGTTATCGGCACTAATCTTTATACTCAATATGATACACAAGATAATGATTTTACTGTTAAGGAATATATTGAAGTTCGTGATTTAGAAAATGAAAAGCTTAATCTCTTAATTCAATAACAGCTTGATTTATAGATAAACTAGAGCTGTTTATATAAATGACATAGATGATTTGATAATCAATGTCTATCACTATCTTAGTGAAACAGTCCTGCAAGATAATTTGTTAGTTGAATTTACTCCAAAAAACTCTGCTCCAATTTTAACCCTAGCTTATTACAAATACGCTGATGCTCTGCGGGCTGATGAGATTATCAGACGCAGCAGCATTATCAATCCGCTTTTTACGCCTGTAAAAGCCTTAAAGCTAAGTCAAGACTAATTTTTGCCTTCTATACTTTAAACAAGAGCATAGAGATAATTTAAGATGAACAGATTAGTCATGATTGTTTTAAGCCTGATTATGTTGTCTGGTTGTCAAGCTATATGGGATGCTATTGATGAGCAACATAAGCTTTTACATCCTGAGCCAGTGCTGGCAGGGCCTTTTGGAGATCCTGAAAAGATTAAATGTGATGAGCAATGCCAAGCTGATAAAGAAGCTTACATGGAAGCTGAAAGTAAACAGCTTCAATATAGAGTACCTCAGCCTGACGACCCTTATGAATACCAGGTACAGATTAACGGTAAAACAATCACCTGCAGGCCTGGCTTAAATACAGGTTTTATGGATGGTATCAACCATAATGTGATTTGTGAATGAAGATATTAAGGTTTTAAATTATATTAGTACAAAATTGGTTATTAAATAATTAGATGGCAAAAGTCTTACTTAAAAGTAAAAACTTTAAAATTAGCTGAATCAATATTTTTATATAGTTATTTTTGTTATTCACTTAAAATAAAAGTATCTGCATATTTTAGCATCATAATTGTTGAAATAGAATAACTTATTCTCATACAGTCATAATCAAAATAATTAAGAGATGTCTGTTCAAAAATAAAAGGTCTTCCTATAACAGGACTAAAGAGCCTATTATCTTCACCAAACATTGATTTTCCAAGAATTTTGGTATTGTTAAATCCTGGATAGCCTGTTTTATTTGTGCCAATTAAGATGCATTCGCTGTTAGCACTTTCAAAATAAGCTATAAAGTCTTGATCATATTTTTCACCTAATTTGGTTAAATTTATTTTGAGGTTATTTTCTTTATATACATCAAATACAATAAAAATTTTTTCACGAACTTCAGCTGCATTTGAAGAATTATAATTTTCGGTATAAATAGCGTTAATTGTAGTAACAGAATAGCCCAATTTTATCAGATCTGTTTTTAATGCCAGGGTACGGTGTTTATTTTCCTGTTCAGAATAACAAGATCTTGAAGCTGAAATAATACTGCTGTCACACTGTTTATATTTTGAATA
>CAJKNC010000184.1 GCA_905201175.1 uncultured Succinatimonas sp. | reverse complement strand
TGAGCTTTTGCAGCGTAATTTTAATATCATATTATTTATGTTATTGATTATAAGATGATTTTTTTTGATATCTATATATAAATAAGGAACTATTTACAATCAGTATAGAAATTTTATTGCTGGCAGAGGCAAGCGCTGTAAAAAAAATATTTTTTTTGTAGTCTTAATTGTGAGATGACATACTATAAGTTGTATTTAAAAAGCTTAGACTATTTAAGATGGGAAATCTAAATTGTTGCGAGATCAAAAAAATGAATGATATGTTACCTAGCAAAATCCATTTATATCGTATTAGTTCTGAGTGGTATCAGGTAATCTCTGACAACTATATGGTGAGTGGTTCACAAACTTTGAATTGTTGGTTTACCTCTAAAAGCGAGCAGATTAATAAATCTGCCTGCGATGATAATTTTGTTCCAGGTAGCCTCGTGCTTTTTAGTTTGGCTATAAATAAAGCTGATTATATTGTGGGCGGCGCTTATTTATTGGCAAAAGAAAAGCTCAAGCCCTTACAATGCTGGCGCAATTGCGGAGTGCGGAACGGCTTTAAAACTAAAGAGGAATTTTTTGCGGCTGTAGAAAAAGAAGGCGGAAATTTAGATGAGGATCTAAGCTGCTACTTTGTAAACAGTACATTCCTTTTCACTCATGCAAATATGATTAAGATCCCTGAGGCCTTCTCCCTGCATTATGAAGCTAAAACGCGCTTGAGCTTTGATAAGCATGCGCCTTTTGCCTGCTATATAACTAAGATTGCTTTAGATAAGCGGGAAGAGCAGCTGAAGATGTGGAATAATGTCAATCATGACTGGCTGGGACTGTATTTTCTTACAGCTCATTCCCGAAATGCCAGATCTACGCCCACAACTTATGCGCAGATTATGAATCTTTATAATTTCAGCTGTGCAATTACAGGATGCAATACTGAACCATTATTGGATTTGGCGCATATTCGCAATATTTATGATGAAAGATTCAATTGCCCTCAAAACTGTTTAATTTTGCGAAATGATTTACATAGATTGTTCAGCTTAGGATTGATTACCGCAAAATATGACAGTCAAGATCAGATTGTCTTAGAGATCTCTAAGAATATGCTGGAAATTTTAGGTGCTTATACTCAATATGACGGCATACCTTTAAATATGCCTGAGGATAAGAGCTTATGGCCGTCACGTGAAAATTTAGAGTGGCATCATAGGGTGCGTTTTGAGAATTGGCTCAAGAGCGGAGAATTTACAATAGCCTCGCCGCTTGAGCGTTTACATCGCCGCATTTCTGCAAATTAAGGTTTTTTATGAAAATTGCTGTATTAGGTGCTAATTCCGCTTTAGGCAGCAGCTTAGTTAAAAAGGCTGAAGAAGCTAAAATTAGCGTTGTGAATCTGGTTAGTAATGCTATCAATCTTGTAGGGCAGGGCCGAGTCGTTATTAAGGATTATAGCGATCTGACGCTTAAGGATATTGCCGATTGTCATTATGTAATCGACACTGAATCCTTTTTGCGCATCGATAAATATTCCTCTGATTTATTGCCGCTGTGGCATCTGCTTGAGATTATGCGCTCAAGCAGGATAAAGCTGCTGGCTTTAGGCTCAAGCTCTTTTTTATATACAGACAAAAGCCGCAGCCAAATGGTTTTTCAAAGTGAGTGCCAGCTTGACTATGTTCAAAGCCTCAAGGGACGCCTGAGCGTGAATGCTTATTTGCGCCTTAAGTCATGTACTAATGTTGACTGGAGTGTCTTATGTCCTCCTTTATTAGTTGAGCAAAACGGCTACGGCTGCGGTGAAATTGAGTTTTCAAATGATATCCTGCCGATGGGATTAAATGGCGATAGTTCTATATCTCAAAATGATTTTGTTTTGGCGGTCGTAGAATTATTAAAAAGAGGTCCTAAAAGCCATCAATGCGTATCCGTCAGAGCGCTAAGAACTCATATTTAGCAAATAAAATAAGTGCATTAAAAAACGTTCCTTTTATAGTATGGCCCCAGAAATTGATCACTTAAGTTTCTAGGTCATACTAACAGAATT
>CAJKNC010000183.1 GCA_905201175.1 uncultured Succinatimonas sp. | reverse complement strand
ATTTGAATATTAAGAATAATTTATAAAAAATTAATTTTTTGTCTTGCGTGTGAAAAAATTGGCTTTTTTTTCAAAAATAAAGCCCATTTGCAGATGCTGCTTAAATGGGCTTATAAATGTGACATTTTAGAATGCTGTTTAATAATTATTTACAATCCTTAACGTCTTTTTTTATGGTTTGGCCACGCTTTCTAAGGTTGCGCTTTCAAGAAGACCTTCCTGAATAAACCAGCTGGTAACCTCAGGCATTACAAACCAAGTACAGATTAAGCCTACTAAGGTCAGAACGATGGTATAGGGCAAAGCCATCCACATCATTCTTAAATAAGGCAGCTTGATAAGCGGGGCTAAGGGCGAGGTCAGCAGGAATAAAAAGGCAGACTGGCCGTTAGGAGTTGCAACTGACGGCAGGTTGGTGCCGGCGTTGATGGCAACTGCTAAATTGTCAAAGTGCTCAGGCGTAATGACATTATTAAACAGGCTGTCGCGAATTTGCTGAATATAGATAGTGGCTACAAAGACATTATCTGAGACAGCAGAAATTATGCCGTTAGCTAAATAGAAGATAGGCAGATGATATTTTTCATCGGTTGAGAATACCCACGCTACAATCGGATCAAATAAGCCCTGAGCGGAAATAATGGCGACTACCGCAAAGAACACGCATAAAAGTGCGCAGAACGGCATGGACTCAACAAAGGCTTTGCCGATATCGGATTCTGAGGCGCCGCAGAAGCTGGTGGCAAAGATGATGATGGACAAGCCGATGATGCCTACGGAAGCTAAATGCAGGCCTAAGGCGGCAACTAGATATATACAGCACAGGCACTGAATAATTAAGTTGAGCTTATCGCGGCGGCTCATATGCATATAGTTCTTTTCGTCCTGCTGCAGCAGGATTTTATATACAGAGTCCGGCATGGAATGACCGTAGCCGAAGAGCTTGAATTTTTCAATTAAGAAGCAGGTAGAAAGACCTAAAATGACAATCGGCAGTGAAACTGGAGACATGCGCAGGGCAAAGTCAGTAAAATTCCACCCGCAGATACTGCCGACAATCAAATTCTGCGGCTCGCCGACGATGGTGCAGATGCCGCCTATGGTAGTGCCGACAGCTGCATGCATTAATATTGAGCGTAAAAAAGCACGAAATTCTTCAAGATCCTTTTGGAACTCCTGAGGGATAACATTTTCTTTAACGCTTACTAAAGCTAATTTGTTATCTGAGATGGTGGAGATGTACAGCTGATAGAGACCTACGCAGGTTGAAATAATGATGGCTAATACTGTAAGGGCATCAACGAAGGCTGAAATCAGGCCGCTTAAGGAGCAGAAAAGAAATGCCAGCATCACATGCGATCTTACGTGAACCATGATCTTAGTGAAGAAGAACAGGAGAAAATCGCGTACAAAGTGAATGCCTGCAACCATAAACATCAGCAGCAGGAGCACCTCTAGGTTGCCGTAGATCTCATGCGTAACCATCTCCATATCGCACATGCCGATAAAGCAGGCTTCAGCAACAATCAGGCCTCCTGATTCTAAGGGGTAGCTCTCAAGAGCCATTGCCAGGGTGAAAATAAATTCGGCGATTAATAACCAGCCGGCAGCGTACATGGATACATATGCTACGAGGGGGTTGATAATTAAAAAGGCAATTATTGTATTTTTATACCAAGCCGGGGCATTACCCATAAAATTTAGGATTAATGATTTAGCGTATGTAATATTAGTATTCATCGCTTACACCTATTTCCATGAAAAAAGTTTGCAAAATTTTGCTAAGCTGCAAAACTTTTTATCCTTGATAATATCTATATGATTTATATACTAAAAGAAAACATTCAAGATATTTTTTAATAAGCATATCCTGATATTTGTTGATTTAGTAACATCATTCTAATTGATAATTTTTTTTAATTAAAGTAAAAGGTGTAAGTTTTTTACATATTTTATAGATTACTTATTGAAATATAAAGAAATAAAAATTATGAAAATAGTTTTATAAAAATAAAACTGAAATTTTAGTTTTTAACAATGATTTTTATTCTAAAAATATACGT
>CAJKNC010000182.1 GCA_905201175.1 uncultured Succinatimonas sp. | reverse complement strand
TCATAACAAAACCCCATTATCAATCATGTGATCAATAATGGGGTTCATACTATAAGGCGCATTTTTACTAGGCTTAATCTTTGACTATTTCAAAACTAGGGGCATTTACATTGTTATTTTTTGTCTCTGGATCTGGGTCTTGTGCATTATTGTCTGCAAGTGAAAATAATGGTTCACCTTCATCTTCTTTTTTATTTTCTTCTTTGCCTAAAGCGGCCGGTTCTTCATCTTCATCATCGCTAAAGCTGTCTAAGATCTCTCCTATAGGAAAACCTTGACCATTTTCAACGGCGATCATATAAATCATGGCCTTAAATGGAACGAATATATCTTCACTAATGCCACGAAACATAGCCTTAAAAGCTACGCCATTACTTTTTAATTGATAATCATGAATTGCAGCCGGAGCCATAGATAAAACAATGTTGTTATCTTTTACATAAGCTTGAGGTACCTTAACCCCATCAACGGAAGCATCTACAACAAGATGCGGAGTTATATAATTGTCCGTCAGCCACTCATACCAAGCTGAAAATAAATAGGGTTTAAATGACGTCATCTTTTTGCTCATACAGCATCCTTAAAATTCTTGCCAGTCAAATAGCAACTAACCAAAAATAGCTTAAAATTTTATGCCTAATAAAGTACAGCACTTAAATTTATATTCAAAAAAACATATCTTAAGATTTTTTAAGCCCAAGCCTCAATAGCTTCCTTGATAAATAAGCTTTTGAGAGCTAATAGCTAATATTTTTAATATCTGCTTAAAAAAATTAGCTCAATTGTCAATCTTGATAATTATCAAAAAATAAAGATACTAGCTTATCCAGCCCCAAAATATTTTCCAAAGGCATTATGCTTTATAAAAAAGTCAAACAATGTTCTTATTCTATATAAAATTAAGTTACATAAAATGCAATGATAAAATTCAGCTTTTTTTATGAAAAACAACGTATTTTTCAAGCTGATTTTAAGGCAATAAAAAACCCCTGCATAGGCAGGGGTTTTCTTTGTACACAAAGTACAATTAACGCTTGCTGTACTGCGGACGCTTACGAGCTTTGTGTAAACCAACCTTCTTACGCTCAACGGTACGAGCATCGCGGGTTACGAATCCAGCTTTACGCAAGGCTGGACGGAAGGACTCATCATACTGAATGAGAGCTCTAGTAATACCGTGACGAATAGCACCAGCCTGACCGCTAATACCACCACCCTTAACGGTGATGTAAATATCAAACTTATCGCCAAGCTCTAAAAGCTCTAACGGCTGAGAGACAACCATGCGAGAAGTCGGACGACCGAAATACTGCTCTAAAGATCTGCCATTGATTTCGACTTTACCGGTACCCTGCTTTAAGAAAACACGAGCGGTAGCGTCCTTACGACGACCGGTACCATAATACTGATTTGCAGCCATTTGTTAATGCTCCTTAAAACTTGATAACCTGAGGCTGTTGAGCAGCATGCTTGTGCTCTGCGCCAGCATATACCTTGAGCTTACGGAACATCTCGCGGCCTAACGGTCCCTTAGGTAACATACCGCGGACAGCTCTCTCGATAATTTCCTCAGGCTTACGCTCAACAAGCTTCTTGAAAGACTCGGACTTGATTCCACCTGGGAAACCAGTGTGGTGATAATACATCTTGTCGGTAGTCTTATTACCGGTTACACAAACCTTAGAAGCATTGATTACGATAACATAATCACCGGTATCTAAGAAAGGAGTATACTCCGGCTTGTGCTTGCCGCGTAAACGAGTAGCGATTTCAGTAGCGATACGGCCTAAAGTCTGGCCCTCAGCATCAACAACAAACCAGTCGCGCTTAATGGTTGACGGTTTTGCAACATAAGTTTTCATCTAAAAACCCTTTTTTGAAGGATAAAAAATCCTTTAAACAATCGAATAGCCATCCAGCTAATCGAACTCTTTTCCAAACAGCCTGTCATCTCGACAAACTGCATCGAAACACACGGGTGGGAATCCGGCCTTTCGATTAGAGGGGCGCAAAGATTATACATGATAAGCAAAAATTTTTCTATAAAAAAATTATATTTTTATATGCTACACATTGTTAATTCAGAAGCATCTTTTTTTAAGATCCAAATTAGCTTATAAA
>CAJKNC010000181.1 GCA_905201175.1 uncultured Succinatimonas sp. | reverse complement strand
AATCAGACCAAACATTCAAGCAAGTTTCAATCATATCAATTACTGCATAGATAGGCAGAATTACACCCATTAAAGCAACAGGGATATTCATTGAAGAAACCAATGACAGGGTTAAGAAGAAGCATCCCATAGGAACGCCAGCATTACCTACAGCTGCAAAGGTTGCAATGAAGATCCATGCTAAATAGGTACCGAAGTTTAATTCAATTCCAGCATTTTGCAGTAAATACAGAGAAGTAATTAAAATGAAAGCTGCGCAGCCATTCATATTGATAGTGGTGCAGATTGGTAAAACAAATCTTGAAATGCGCTTATCTATATGCAAATTGTCTTCAGCAGAAGCAATTGTTACAGGCAGTGTGCCAGCAGATGATTTGGAGAATAAGGCAACCATTAAAGCTGGAAGCATGCCGCGGGCAACCTTTAAAGGATTGAGGCCGCGAATCAGCAGTAATAACGGCAGGAAGATAAACATCTGCAGAATATTAGAGCTGATTACGGTTGCAAAATAGGTAGCAAGACCGCCTAAGATTACACCGGCTTCAAGCTGAGTTACTAATTGTGCAGTGAAAGCAACAATACCTAAAGGCAAAACGGCAATTAACCAGTGAATGAGGATGAATAATAAATCCTGAAGTCCGGTTAAGACCTTTACAAGAGCAGTACGTCCTTCTGATGTAGGCATTGAGGCAATTCCTAAGCCGACAGCAGCTGCAACCAGCAGAATGGATAGTACATTTCCGGATACAAACGGCTGTAAGAAATTGTTAGGAATAATGCTGATAATATGCTCAAAGTAGGAAGTAGTAACACCTGCATTAGGATTAGCGGCAGTACCTAACATTTCTTGCGGTACGTTAGATGGGGCCAGAATTAAAAACAGTGTCAAGCCTACAGCAGCAGCGATAATGGTAGTTAACAGAGTATAGAAGATAGTATGACTGAAAATAGTACCGCCATTGCTGCCGTGATTTAAGCGAGCTAGGGTATTGATAAGCGATACTGCAATTACCGGTACAGCAATAAAGCTGAATAAGCGAGTAAATACGGTAGCGATGAAATCTAAAACAATATTTAGATTTTCATTGCCGATAAATCCTAATATTGCGCCTAGGATTAAGGCTCCAATGTAGAGGACAGCAGTAATAGCTCTTTTCCTTTTAGAAATTTTAGCAATTGCTTGCTGAGCTTCTGAGTCAACTCTAGTTTTTGTATTTAAAGTCATGGGAAATCCTTATAAAAATGCTTGCTCCTTGTACAAGCATTTAACATTATACTCTAGTCTTGATGATAAAGAGGAGTAGACAGGTAGCGATCACCACTATCGGGCAGAATAGCGACGATAGTCTTGCCTGCATTTTCCGGCAATTGAGCCTCTTTTATTGCAGCAGCAATTGCGGCTCCCGAGGAAATACCGATAAATAATCCCTCAGTCTGAGCAATAGCTCTGCCGGTATCAAAGGCTTCATTATCTTCAATTGGGATAATTTTATCTACAACAGAGGCATCATAATTTTTAGGAATAAAACCGCCGGAAATACCTTGAATATTATGAGGGCCAGACTTACCTCCTTCAAGAACAGGCGATGCTGCGGCCTCTACAGCAATAATTTTAATTTCTGGACGTTTTTCTTTTAAATAACGTCCTACGCCTGTAATAGTGCCGGCAGAGCCTACAGAACTTATAAAGATATCTACAGTCCCATCAGTGTCTTCCCAGATTTCAGACCCTGTAGTTTCATAATGAGCTAAGGCATTAGCTTCATTTTCAAATTGCTGCGGGATAAAGACGTTAGGATCGTTTTTAGCTAACTCCTCTGCTTTTGCAATAGCACCGCTCATGCCTTTGGAGCCTTCAGTTAAGATGAGTTTAGCTCCATAAGCCTTTAAGATATTGCGTCTTTCTATAGACATGGTTTCGGGCAAAACTAATGTAACCTTAAGGCCTAAGGAAGCTCCAATTAAAGCCAAGCCAATGCCGGTATTTCCAGAAGTAGGCTCAACAATCTGCGTATTTTTATTTATTTTGCCGCTTTTGAGAGCTTCATTAATCATATATAAAGCAGCGCGATCTTTTACAGAGCCGCCAGGATTTAAGGCTTCAAATTTAGCTAAAATTTTTGCTTTAAGGCCAAGATTTTTTTCAAAATGGG
>CAJKNC010000180.1 GCA_905201175.1 uncultured Succinatimonas sp. | reverse complement strand
CATCTTCTACATATACAGAATTTACTCTGTCTGATGCAGCATTGTACTGACTTGCGTTAAAGGCACTTTCGCTGTCAAAGTCATGAACTATAGAAGCTTTAGCATAGATTAAACCTTTATCTTCAGGTAAGTTAAAGCCGGCTCTTAATCCTCCGCGGATAATCGTGGTATCAGTGTCTTCCTGATTTATAGTAACGCCGTTGCCTGCAGTGAAGTCATCTCCTAAGATTTTGCCATAGGTGAATTCAGCCTGCGGTTCGATGAAGACAATATCATTTAGCTTAAAGTTCCAGCCAGTTTCTAAGCTTAAGCTGTAAGCATTATTGTCATAGCTTCCTGAGAAGTTTTGGAATCTGAAGTCATTAGAAATACGTGAGTATTTGCCGATAAGATCTGCATAAATGCCGTTATCAGCTAAATAGGTTCCGTAAAGAGCAAAGCCGTAAAGGTCATTGTCAGCACTGCCGTTTAGCGCAGATGTTGAACCGTCAGTATATGAAATAGCGGAACCGACCTTAAAACCAGCACCTAAATCAGTATCAAAACCAATTTGAATAGTATTATTCTCTAAGGTTACATCTTGAGGTCCATATTCCATCTCAGACCCATAGGCACGAGCCCATAAGCCGACCGATTTAGGAGCAGAACGAACTTCACCTAAACGCTTAGATAAGGAATTAAGCTCATGACGCCATTGAGCAGTAGCTAAAGAGAGCATAGAGCTGTAAGACTCAATCTTAGAGTTGGATGCATGAGAAACAGCGCTCTTTTTGCCGTCTGCATCAACAATTTGTGTAATTGCTCCGTTAATATCGCCTTCGGCGATGGTACGAACTTGGGTTACACTTTTAGAATCATCATCTATAGCTACAGCGTAATCGAACTTAGCTAAAGCCTCTTTGCTGTCCTTAATATCGTCAGCGGTTACGCCTTTAAATCCCATATTTAAGGTTGGAGTGGATCCTTCAGCAATTGCGGATATATCAACCTTAGCAGTATCGGTAATTGCGCCATCTTCAACATTTGCAGCTAGATTTACAGTACCGCCGCTGCCTGATATTTTGCCAATATCTAAAGTAGTTTGAGCATCATTAGTACCAGAGGCATCAGTTTTGCTGTAGGTTGTGCTGTTAACGTTTATAATACCGCCGTTTATATTTAGATCATTTACAAAGCTTCCCTTATCTAGTGACCATGTTGCACCATTAGAAAGTCCCATTTTCATAGCGGTGACAGTTTCTTTTCCCGAAGGAGGAAAAGGATTGCCGTTTACAAAGATATTGCCGTTTAAGAAAGAGTCTTTATTTGTAAGGTTAATATCAACAGTAGCATCTACTGCTGTTCCCGAAGTTGGTGCGTCATAGTTAAAGTTGATGTCGCCATTAATTTTTACAGTACCATTACCACTCTTATTGATGATTGTTGATGCTCCTCCTCGAGTGCTAATAGCAGTTCCTGCATTGAGTGTAAGATTATTATTAATCTCAACCTTGCCTTGAGAATAATTAACTATACCGTAACTATAATATTCATTATAATCTTTGTTGATATCTTTATTAGCAGAATTGACATTGATTGTAGTATTCATGGAATTGATAATAATATTTGAAATGCCACTTTCTCCTCCATAGTTTTCTAAAGAATCTGGCGTTGTGCTATTTTGTACAAAGAGTCCGTAAGCTGATTTATTTGCATTTTCGGTTGATACATTAAGGATAAAATTTTCACCATTAATAATAATCTTACTCGGAATATCACCAGCAAATTCACTATTTCTGTGTGCCCATAAACCTATAGCTTCATCAGATTTACTAGTTATATTGAATAAAATATTTTTAGTGTTTACATTGCCAATATTTAAAATGCCACCACCTATTTTATTGGCTACATTAACTGATGCACCGACAGAAAGTCCCGCATTTTCTAAATTAAATTTGATTTCATTGCCATTAAATGAAGCATTTTTACCATTTGTCACATATATTGCATAGTTACTAGTTAATGTTTGATCAATATTTTTATTTATATTCAAATTTTCTGTTGATATTAAATAAGAGGCTGTCGCAGCCATAGCTGAATTTATTGACAAAATATAAGCTATAGAAATACTTAATATTGACGTTTTATACTTTTTCATATAATTCCTCTATATAATAATA
>CAJKNC010000179.1 GCA_905201175.1 uncultured Succinatimonas sp. | reverse complement strand
CAAAAATCAAGGATTCATGCGGTTTTTAGGCAGTTATTAGTACATGCCGCCCATGCCGCCCATAGGAGGCTGAGGTGCATCACCTTCCTTCTTAGGAGCGTCAGCAATCATGCACTCAGTGGTTAACATTAAGCCAGCGATAGAAGCAGCATACTGCAGAGCTGAGCGAGTAACCTTAGTTGGATCCAAAATACCCATCTCGATCATGTCGCCATACTGCTCAGTAGCAGCATTATAACCATAGTTGCCATCCTTAGAGCGAACTTCGTTAGCAACAACGGCTGCTTCTTGACCTGCATTAGTAACAATCTGACGTAACGGAGCTTCCATTGCAGCTAAAGCAACTTTGATGCCAACGTCCTGATCCTGATTATCACCCTTCAAGCCAGCAATGCTCTTAGCTACGCGAACTAAAGCTACGCCGCCGCCAGGAACAACACCTTCCTCAACAGCAGCACGAGTTGCATGCATAGCATCCTCGACACGAGCCTTCTTCTCTTTCATAGCGACTTCGGTAGCTGCACCAACCTTAATTACAGCAACGCCGCCGGCTAATTTTGCTACACGCTCCTGAAGCTTCTCGCGATCGTAATCAGAAGTAGATTCCTCAATCTGCTTTCTGATCTGAGCTACACGCTCTTTGATTGCATCTGCATCACCGGCACCATCGATAATGGTGGTATTATCCTTATTGATAACAACGCGCTTTGCAATACCTAAATCATCTAAAGTGGCCTTTTCTAATTCCATGCCTAACTCAGAAGAAATTACAGTACCGCCAGTTAATATAGCGATATCCTGGAGCATGGCCTTGCGGCGATCGCCAAAACCAGGAGCCTTAACAGCAGCAACCTTAACAACACCGCGCATATTGTTAACAACTAAGGTTGCTAAAGCTTCAGACTCAACATCTTCTGCAATAATAAGTAAGGACTTACCTTGCTTTGCAACATTCTCCAAAATAGAAACGAGATCGCGAATATTTGCAATCTTCTTATCGCATAAGAGGATATAAGGATTCTCTAACTCAACGGTGCCTGTATCAGGCTTATTGATGAAGTACGGAGAAAGGAAGCCGCGGTCAAACTGCATGCCTTCAACTAGGTCTAACTGATCCTCTAAGCCCTGACCATCTTCAACAGTAATAACACCATCACGGCCAACATTTTCCATAGCGTCAGCAATTAAATTGCCAACAGTAGCATCGGAATTAGCAGAAATAGTACCTACCTGAGCAATGGACTTCTTGTCTTCACACTTAGTAGACAGCTTCTTTAATTCTTCAACAGCAGCCTCAACAGCCTTATCAATACCGCGCTTTAAATCCATAGGATTCATGCCGGCAGCGATAGACTTCAAGCCCTCATTGACGATAGCCTGAGCTAAAACAGTAGCAGTAGTAGTACCGTCACCAGCAGCATCATTGGCCTTGGAAGCTACTTCCTTAACCATCTGAGCACCCATGTTCTCAAACTTGCCTTCAAGCTCAATCTCTTTGGCAACAGTAACACCATCTTTGGTGATAAGTGGAGCACCATAGCTCTTATCTAAGACAACATTGCGGCCTTTAGGTCCTAAAGTTACCTTAACAGCATTAGCTAAAATATTTACGCCCTCAAGCATCTTAATGCGAGCGTCGTTACCGAAAAATACCTGTTTTGCGGACATTTTTATAAAACTTCCTTAAATAAAAAATCGGTGTAGTGATTAGGCTTCAACAGCAAAAATATCAGTCTCAGAAAGAATGATGACATCCTCGCCATCTAACTTAACTTTCTTAGCGCCATAACCTTCATTGAAAATAACGGTATCACCCTCTTTAACACTCATAGGAGCGAAAGTACCATTATCTAAAAGACGGCCCTTACCTACTGCAATAACCTTAGCACGGCTGGACTTCTCTGCAGCATTACCTAAAATAATACCGCCAACAGACTTCTGCTCTTCCTCGATAGGTTTGACGATAACGCGATCATACAAAGGAACTAATTTCATTTGTGTCTCCACGGTTTATTTATTTTCTAACCGCTATTCTTCTCATGCAAGCGGCATAGGGCCCGTTTATCGCCCCGTCACTACCGCCGCTTTGGCGATATGACAAAATTATTTTTAACAAATAAGTAAATGGGGACTATTTTTAAGGATTCAAGGGTTTTTAGATAAAATTTTAAAATATTTATTTGCTTAAATTTCAATAACA
>CAJKNC010000178.1 GCA_905201175.1 uncultured Succinatimonas sp. | reverse complement strand
ATTTCATAACAAAACCCCATTATCAATCATGTGATCAATAATGGGGTTCATACTACAAATGTCAGCTTTGATCTTTTTACTGCTACTGCAGATCTGGTAAAAGAACAGATGGATAAAGGCCTTGTGGATATAGGATTGCTTCTTGAGCCAATCGATATGGAAAAATACGATTTTATTCGTTTTAATCTAAAAGAAAAATGGATAGTCCTCATGCGGCCTGACGATCCTTTATCAAAAAAAGATTCCATAACTGCAAAAGACTTATCAGAGCTGCCTTTAATTATGCCAAGCCGCATGAATATACAAAATGAGCTTGCCAGCTGGTTTGGCAGATATTATGAAAAATTACATATTGTTTTTACAAGCAATTTAAGCACAAACGCTGCCATAATGGTAAATAAAGGCCTGGCTTATTCTCTTGTAATTGAAGGTTCAGTTCCTTTTTTAGATCGTAGCAAGGTTACCTACAGACCGTTAAATCCTCCTTTAACTTCTACAAGCGTCCTGGCTTGGAAGCGCAATACTCCCTTTGATTTAGCCACAAAAAAATTCATTGAGCATATCCAATGCCTTTTAAGCATTACTAACTCATAAAAACAAAGTATTTGATATAGATAAAGTCAGAAACTTATAATACAGGTACAAATTAAAAATGATTTTATTTGTACCTGTATTTTTTACTATTAAGCTTTTTATATTTTATTTTTTCTAAAAAATAGCCTAATCAACTGCAAAAGCCTATGAAAAGCTCAAAAAATACAGATAAATATTAAAAAATACTGCTGCTTAGCAGCTTGACTTAAAAAGCTAATATAAAAGTTAATAATCAATTTAGCTTGAAAAGCAGCTAAAAATATTTTCTGCAGGCAGACGGAAGCTTCCTATAGCTAAGAGGATTTTTCATCAATTATTTAACGATTGAAGCAATATCATTCTTTTCAAACAAACTAAAAGCTCTTGGAGGATATTAATATGAAAAAAATAAACTCTGTTTTAGCTTCCTTAGGAATGTTTTTAAGCTTTACTGTCTGTGTAAGCGCAGCTCCTTTAACTGAACGGCCGCAGGAGACAAACATATCTATAAACAAAGCGGAGGAAAATATGGCAACAAAAAACTTTAAGCAAATCTTCCCTTTAGGAGAAAAAAATGCTGCCTATGCCAAGTATTTTGTTGGGCAAAGCTATCTGTCAATGCTGACAGATAAAGGCGTAAACATTGCTAATGTAACATTTGAGCCAGGATGCAGAAACAATTGGCATATTCATCATAAAGGAGGACAGATCCTGCTTTGTACCGCAGGTCAAGGCTATTATCAGGAATGGGGCAAGCAAGCCCAAAAAATGAAGCCCGGCGATGTTATAAATATTCCAGCTGGAGTTAAGCATTGGCACGGAGCTGCACCTAATAGCTGGTTCTCGCATTTGGCTGTAGAGGTTCCTGCTGAAGGAGGCTCTACCGAATGGCTTGAGCCTGTTGATGAACAGGAATACAGCAAGCTGGCTGTATCATTACCTGCACAAAAGGTAACTGCCGGCCGAGATGCTCTTGGTGATTTTGCGCCAAAATTTGCAGAATTAAACGACGACGTTTTATTCGGAGAGGTTTGGTCGCGAGAAGATCAGCTTTCAAGAAGAGATCGCAGCATAGTTACATTAACCTCGCTTATGGCAAGCGGCATTTTAGACAGCTCGCTTGCATTTCATATTGGAGAGGCCAAGAAAAACGGCGTTACCAAAGATGAGATGGCAGAAATCCTCACCCATGCAGCTTTTTATGCCGGATGGCCTAAGGCTTGGGGCGCATTTCGCATAGCAAAAGAAATTTACAAGGATGAAATATAACTAAAGCTGATGATTTTGCCATAATAAAAAGCTTCTTTAAGATTTTCCTGATAACTTATAAATAAATACTTTATAAATAGGCCTATCTGACAGATAGGTCTATTCCTTGATGATTTTTTACAGAAAGAAAAAAATTCTGACGATAAATCATTGAGCATATTATGCTTAATTTACTTTTATGCCCTTGCCAATGATAATAAAACAAGCATATTTGATACTTTTTGACAAAACTTGCCTTATTTTTCTATTCTTTTATTTTTTTTGTTAAATTATTAAAACATAAATATCAATTACTGCATTTAGCAGCAGCTCTTAAGACAAAAGCTTATAAACAAAATTTATTTTGGTGAATGATAAAATGTCATTTTTACTTTTTAGATCTCATCCTTTTTTAATCGCCATAATTCTCCTAACTCGTTTTGTCTGGCCTTTAAAAATAAATAAATATTTAAAGGTTCTATTGGGGATCTTTTTCATTACCATAAGTCTTAAGCTCTATATATATCTCCTGTCTGGAGGTACTATCATGGATCCTCAGCTTAACCGCACATTATCTAT
>CAJKNC010000177.1 GCA_905201175.1 uncultured Succinatimonas sp. | reverse complement strand
AACGGCGTCGTACATGTGGCAAACTGCGTCTCGCCTTTAAATCGCGGACCGATCGCGGTAATTGAAAAATTCCCGACGACAGAATTTACAACACAATTAGTTGCACAGACTAGACGCGAGATCCACAATATTGAGCAAGGCTTGGATGATCGTTTAGTTGTAATTGCAGGCCCATGCTCTATTCATGATACTAATGCTGCAATTGATTATGCCAATCGCTTGATGAAGCTGCGTCAAAAGTATGCCGACACTTTAGTTGTCATTATGCGCGTATACTTTGAAAAGCCGCGCACCACTGTAGGCTGGAAAGGACTCATTAATGATCCGGGCTTGGATGATTCTCACGACATCAATCGCGGCTTGCGCATTTCAAGAAAGCTTTTGTGCGATATCAACAGCTTAGGTATGCCTGCTGCTACAGAGTTCCTCGATCCAATTACTGTACAGTATATAGATGAGTTTATTTCCTGGGGCGCTATTGGTGCTCGTACTACCGAGTCTCAGCTGCATCGTCAGCTATCATCCGGCATGTCCTGCCCTGTGGGCTTTAAGAATGCAACTGATGGTTCAGTTAAGATTGCTATCGATGCTGTGGTTGCAGCGGAACACGAGCACACTTTCATGTCTGTAACTAAGATGGGTCATGTAGCCATCGTTCATACTCGCGGCAACGAGGATTGCCATATTATTTTACGTGGCGGTCACAAGCCTAATTACAGTCACGATGATGTTGAAGCAGCATGCGAAGCCTTAAAGAAGGCTGGTATTCGCCCGATAGTTATGATTGATGCCTCTCACTCTAACAGTCAAAAGCAGTTTAAGAAGCAGATGGAAGTAACTGCAGATATTGCCTCTCAGATTGCTGCAGGCGATGAGCGTATTTTCGGCGTTATGATTGAAAGCAATTTAGTTGAGGGCCGCCAAGATCTGCCGGCTGATTTGCATAATTTAGTATATGGTCAGAGCATAACGGATGCCTGCATCGGTTTTGATGATACTGAAAAGGCATTAGCTGCTTTGAACAATGCCGTGCTGGAGCGCCGAAAGCTGAAGGCTAAAAAATAATCAATAATAATAAAATGAAAAGTGTTGGATTTTTTCCGGCACTTTTCTTTTTACAACCTAAATAAAAATTGCGAGGTTAAAAATGCATCCGTCCTTATCTCTTGGCAAGGATAAGATCCGTATCTTATTGCTAGAAGGTGTAGATCCTAGTGCAGTCAAAGCTTTAAATGATGCTGGCTATACTAATGTCGAATATCAGAAAAAAGCATTAGATGGTGATGCTCTCTTAGAGAAAATCGAGAATGTTCACTTTATCGGAATCCGTTCCCGCACTCATTTAACCCGTGAGGTTTTAGCGCATGCTCATAAACTAATTGGCATCGGCTGCTTCTGCATCGGTACTAATCAGGTAGATCTGCAAGCTGCAGCTGAGTTAGGCATTCCGGTATTCAATGCTCCTTACTCTAATACCAGATCTGTTGCAGAATTGGTTACTGGCGAGTATCTGCAGCTTTTGCGCGATATTCCTGCGCGTAACGCTTTACTGCATCGCGGCGGCTGGAATAAGGCTGCAACCGGCTGTCATGAAGCCCGCGGAAAAACTATCGGCATTATCGGCTACGGCCATATTGGCACTCAGGTAGGCATTTTAGCCGAGAGCTTGGGCTTATCAGTAGTTTTCTACGATATTGAAAATAAATTAAGCCTGGGAAATGCTAAGCAAGTAGGATCATTAGATGAGCTGCTGGCAATTTCTGATATTGTAACCTTGCATGTACCAGAGACAGAAATGACTAAGCATATGATTGATGCTTCGTCCTTTGCTAAGATGAAAGACGGCGTTCGCTTCTTAAATGCCTCGCGCGGCACAGTTGTTGATATTGATGCTTTGGCTGAAGCATTAAGATCCGGCAAGGTTGCCGGCGCAGCTATCGATGTTTTCCCTAAAGAGCCGGCCTTCAATGGAGATGAGTTCATTACTCCTTTGCGTGAGTTTGATAATGTTATTTTAACTCCTCATATCGGTGCCGGCACTGAAGAGGCGCAGCGCAATATCGGTACTGAAGTTGCTGAGAAATTATCCTTGTATTCTGATAACGGCTCAACTTTAACTGCCGTAAACTTCCCGGAGGTTTCATTGCCGGCAAAGCGCGATAACGTATCTCGTTTACTGCACATTCACAAGAATGTTCCTGGCGTAATGCGTCAGATCAATGAAATCTTTGCTAAGCTTAATATTAATGTTGCCGCTCAGTATTTGCAGACTACTGCAGATATCGGCTATGTAGTTATGGACATTCAGTATGCAGAGCCTGAGAAGGTAGTGCCTTTGCTTAAGGAAGTAACTGGTACCTTAAAGTGCCGTATTCTTTATTAATTAAAATAAAATTATTGTTAGTTAATTCTCAAAATTAATTTAGAGCTCTGGTAAGAGT
>CAJKNC010000176.1 GCA_905201175.1 uncultured Succinatimonas sp. | reverse complement strand
TTCTGTTAGTATGACCTAGAAACTTAAGTGATCAATTTCTGGGGCCATACTACATCAGCCGGTTTTTTTATTTAATGATAATATCTATCGTAGCGGCTGTATCTTTGGCTTTTAACTAAGAATGATAAAAGCATCAGCACGGAAGCAAGTATGCCGCATATATAGATTATGATTAGCCACTGAGGCATGGATAGGGAGAGCAGGCTCCAATCTAAAGGACCGCAGTTGCCGCTTGGCTTAAACATCCAGGGCAGCCATTCGTCAAGCTTTAAAAAGTCAGGAAAAGAGGCTTTTAATTTGCAGGAGCTGGCAAAAATATTGGTATTTGCCAAGGTACTGTCATAGTGCTCGACTGCAGTAAAAAATCCCCCAATTGAAGAGGCTAAAAAGATTAACACTGAAATTAATCTAAAAAGCCAAAAGGGGGCAGAGAGGAAGCCTATTAGGCCGGCCAGAATAAAGCCTAAGAACCAGGCTCTTTCGTAGACGCAATTGACGCAGGGATCAAGGTGCAGTCCGTATTGAAAATATAATCCCGCTCCTTCAAGACCGATGCCCAAAAGCATCAGTAAAAGCCAACACAATCTTCTGCGGGAAAATTCTTTTATAAACCGTAGCACCTTGATATCTCCTTAGACAGCGTATCAGTGAGCGACGGATGATTTGATTATTTCCGCCGCATGTTCAATTTCGCCGGAAGTGATCCAGCCCATATCAATATACCACTGAGTGAGATCCGGTAAAATAACCGATGTACCGATAAGACCTACAATTGTTAAAACAATGGTATACGGCAAAGCCATCCACATCATACGCATGTAAGGAAGTTTTACAAGCGGAGCTATAGCAGAGGTTAAGAGGAACAGGAAGGCAGCCTGACCATTCGGGGTAGCTACAGACGGCAAGTTAGTACCGGCATTGATGGCAATGGCCAGATCATTGTAGTGCTCGCCTGAAATGATGCCGTTAACTAATGCTGCATGAACCTGCTCAATATAGATGGTAGCTACGAATACGTTGTCTGATACTGAGGAGATAATGCCGTTAGCTAAATAGAAGATCGGGATCTGAGCCTCTCTTGGTACAGAGAATACCCACTCGATGAATGGAATAAATAAGCCCTGCTCAGCGATTACCGTAACGATAACGAAGAATACGCACAATAAAGAGCAGAACGGCATAGACTCAGTAAAGGCCTTGCCTACTTCTTCTTCAGTGGTAATGCCGCAAAGGGTAGTAGCTAATACAATGATGGATAAGCCGATTAAGCCTACAGCAGCAAAGTGGAAGGCTAAGGCGATCACCAGCCAGACGCAGCAGCAGGCCTGCACAGCAAGCTTCAGCTTGTCACGAATGGTAAGATTCTCAGAATAGATTTGATCCTGACGCAATAAGACCTTGTAGACTGATTCAGGCATCTTTGCGCCGAAGCCGAACCAGCCGAATTTTTCAACAATCAGGCAGGTAGCAAAGCCGAAGATAAAGATCGGGATGGAGACCGGCGACATACGAATAAAGAATTCGACGAAGGACCAGCCGGAAACGTTGCCGACAATCAGGTTCTGCGGCTGACCTACTAAGGTTGCAACACCGCCGATAGTGGTGCCTACAGCTGCATGCATGAGGATGGAGCGCAGGAAAGCCCTGAATTCCTCAAGATCTTTTTTATACTCATCGGGTACAAAGTGATCGTCTGATAGGCGGGAGGTTGCAGCATCACCGCAGATGAAGGTATGGTAAACCCTGTATAAGCCCATGCATACGGCAATGATAACTGCCAAAACAGTCAGGGCATCAACGAATGCAGCCAAAAAACCGCCGACAAAGCAGAAAAGGAAGGCGATCATGACATGAGAGCGGACTTTTACTAAGATCTTAGAAAAGATGAACAGCAGGAAGTCGCGTACAAAGTGAATGCCGCCTAGCATGAACATCAGCAATAACAGAACTTCAAGATTATTGAAAATTTCATGCTTAACGCCGTCCATGGTACACATGCCGATAAAGCAGGCTTCAATGGCTAAGAGACCGCCTGGCTGAAGAGGGTAGCACTCAAGCGCCATAGCTAAAGTGAAAATAAACTCTCCGACTAAAACCCAACCGCATACAAAGGGAGAAATCATGAATAAGATTGGGTTTAAGATAAGGCAGATGAGGATGAATAATTTGTACCAGACCGGCGCAGTGCCCATAAAGTTTAGGGCAAACGCCTTAGGCGCGGTGAGATTTGCTGACATGAAGTTAAATCCTTTGTTAACGTTGTTAATTATGATTTTTTAATATTCAGATTTTAAGCAAAAGCTTTTTTTATTGTTAGAGCCGAACTTCATAAATCAAAAAAAAATATAGAATGTTTTAAATTTTCATAACATTTACTAAACATTAAAATTAAATTTAAAAAAAATTTTCTAGGATTTAACCGTTAACGTTTGCGCAATCAAGATAGATATTATTAT
>CAJKNC010000175.1 GCA_905201175.1 uncultured Succinatimonas sp. | reverse complement strand
AACAAAACCCCATTATCAATCATGTGATCAATAATGGGGTTCATACTACAGCGGGCTTTTTTCGAGATCTTTGTTGAAGATAAGGCAATTTTCCGAGCTGTTGTCAGCAGCGCTGCTGATTTTTTCAATATTCAAAGGACTTGCGTATGCGGCAGCTAAAATACTGCAGAGGGCCAAGGTCAGCAGAGTGAAGATTTTATGCATAGAAAAGTCCTTAATTAAGAATGATATTATTTATAAAGGATAAGCTAAAAGGAACAAAACGCAATCTATTGGAAAGTTAAGATTAAAAATCAATAAAAAATATAGGGATCAGCTGTTATTGCGATATGATGACGGGATGCTTGTGCATCTTAATTTGTATAGATAAATTTATTTTGAAGGTAAAGCATGGCTAAAGTTCAAGCTCGAGGATTTACTCGTATATATCGCGCTTTCTTTTACAGCATGAAAGGCTTTAAAGCAGGTTTTGTCAATGAAGCTGCAGTAAGGCAGGAATTTGTTTTAGCTGTAATCTTAACCATAGGAGCTTTTTTTATTGCTTCATCGATAAGCTCACTGCTGTGGCTGATTGTGATGCCGTGGCTGACGCTGGCATTTGAGCTGATGAATTCAGCTATTGAAGCGGTAGTTGATAGAATTGGCCTGGAGCGGCATGAGTTATCTGGAAGAGCAAAAGATTTAGGCTCAGCCTGTGTTTTTGTTTTATTAGTTTTGACAGTTTTTGTCTGGGCTATTGCAGTTGCTGAATTTTTAGGGTGGAGCTTTGGCCGATAATTTTTTAAAAGAGCCTGAATATTATATGCACCTGGCTTTAGCCCAGGCGCATTTAGCCTTAGAGCACGGGGAAATCCCCGTAGGATGCGTTATTGTTGATGAAGCTGGACGCATAGTAGGCCAAGGCTGCAATATGACCATATCAGCCTCAGATCCCACAGCTCATGCTGAGGTCATGGCTTTGCGGAATGCCGGCGAGAGACTTAAGAACTATAGATTGCCGGAGCTGTCTTTATATGTGACTTTGGAGCCCTGCTGCATGTGTTCAGGCGCAATTATTCATGCACGCATTAAAAATGTTTATTTTGGCGCAGCCGATCCTAAAACCGGAGCCTGCGGCAGCGTGTTTAACGTTTTAAATGATATGCGGCATAATCATCATCCTAATATTGTCGGGGGGATTTTGCAGGAGGAGTGTGCCGATATTCTGCGCAGCTTCTTCAGAATGCGCCGCAAGATGCATAAAGAAGGGCGAGACTGGCTTAAAGAGCGCGGACGTAGTCGCGATTGGCTAGAAAAGAAATAAAAAAAGTTCTCATAGTCTATAAAAAGAGCTATGAGAACATGTTTTTAGAGGAGATCTTTATAAATTTTGACGATTTCCGATACGGTCAGCTGATCATTGCTGTTTGAAATAAGCATATGCTGTCTCGTTAGGACTAAGTCCGTATATTCGAGTATATTTTCTTCTTTCATGCCGTAATCACGCAGTTTTTTGTGTTCTATGATCGCATCGCAGAGAGTTTGAATCTTAGTAAAGACGTCATTTTTATTGCATTTGAGCGCATCGGCTAAAATCTCAATCAATTCCTCCAAAGCTCGGCTATGACTTTTTTGCATATAGGTCAGAAAGACTTTGGAAAATACCTGATAGCAGGCTTCTCCGTGAGGAATGCCTAAGCGTATGCATAAGGGATAGGCTAAAGCAGGAACTGCAGCTCCGCCGGTATTTGCACAAACAATTCCAGCTAGATTGCCTGCATTTTGTAAGTTTTCATATTCATTTTCTAAAGAGCCGATGCCGTAGGCTGCAACCTGCTTCCAGATTTTGATGAGAATCCTTAATGATTTTTCTGCTAAAGCTCTGGTAATAGCCGTAGCTAAAGGCGAGGTAAAGCCTTCACAGGCATGAACAAAGCCTACAAATGAGCTTGCAGCCAAAACCTTAAACGGAATGCCTTTTAAAAAGCGCGGACATAATAAAATCTCATCGGCATTCATAGCATCAGAAATTAAAATCCTTTGCACGCGCTCCTTTTCAAATAGTACTGCAGCAAATGGCGTAGCTTCGCTGCCTGTGCCAGGAGTGGTAGGCACTAAGGTTAGAAAGCGGGCTTTTTTCGGAGCCTGCTCATTTTCAAACAGCCAGGAAACAGGGATAATAGTCTGCAGGCTTAAAATTTTGGCGATATCCAGTACTGCGCCGCCGCCGATGCCGATTACATGATTATAATTAGCTCCGGCATCTGAGGAGATTTGCTCTATCAAGGATACGGTAGTGGGGCCTTTTTTGTAATTTTCGCGACAAATGATACGGGCTTTTCCAAGCTCGTGAGCATATTGCTCTAAAATGCGCTTTTCAGTAATGACTAAGCATTCTGAATCAGCTTTAATATGTGCAAGCAAGCTTGGAATACTGATAAATGGAATAGTCCGGCCATGCATACAAAATGATTTAGAAACGTCCATAATCACGTCCTTATAATTTGTCTGTATATTAAACTAAGGTTAGCAAAAAGAATTTGTTAAATATTAGACAAGCTTCATAAGTTGAAAATTAAATATTTATTTTGCAAAGATAGAGTAAAAATGTTATC
>CAJKNC010000174.1 GCA_905201175.1 uncultured Succinatimonas sp. | reverse complement strand
CATAAACGTATAGACGGAAACCGTATCCGTATAGGTGCTTTTACTGCTGCTGATGATGTAGTGACGATTATGACACCTTATGAGGTCCTGACACGCAGGGCGTTTGCCTTTACAACGCGCAACCGTTGCATGCAGATAGTGCGCCAGCTATATGAATTGGCTGACGTATTCGACCTGCAGATTGGTGTGCTTGGTTCTGCTGCCCTGGAGCTGATAACAGGACTGCCGTATACAGATGAAAACTCAGATATCGATTTAATAGTCAAACCGGCGGGTTATAACCGTCTGCTGCAGTTTTATCGCGCAGCACAGGCCTGCTGTAGTGACATTAATATGGATTTTGAGCTTGATCTGCCCAATGGCTATGGTGTCAAGCTTGCTGAAATATTTATGGAAACTCAGACTGTACTTGGTAAAAGTTTAGAAGATGTCTCCTTGCTTAACCGTAAGGATGTCATGCAATATTTGAAATCTGAAAGTCTTTGCAGCTGTCAGGCTGAGTAAGACTAAAATAAGCTTTTTAATAAATTTAAAATGGGAAATTAATTCCCTAATTTTTAAAGATTAAAGGAGTAAGAAAATCATGGAAATTAAATCTCGCGTACCCGGTAAAATCGTTCGTTTTGAAAAACAAGTTGGCGATACTGTTGCAGTTCGTGACGTACTGATCGTTATGGAAGCAATGAAAATGAAACAACTGGTACCTTCTCCGGTAGCAGGCGTAGTAAAAGAGTATAAAGTACAACCCGGCGACCGTGTAAGCGCCGGTCAAGTAGTTGCTATCGTTGAATAATTTTTAACGATTTAACTCTTAGTTGTTTCGTCGCCCTCGTCCGTTTGAGGGCGGCGATAATAAAAAATTGTACTATGAGGTGAAAAATAATGGCAATTTATGGTGTAGCTTTATTGGCTGCCTGCTATATTGTAGGCATTTTCCTCGGTGACGTATTCGGTGGCCTGGTTGGTGTAAAAGCTAACGTTGGCGGTGTAGGCTTCGCAATGCTGTTCTTGATCTTGTTATCCAACAAGGGCATTGATGAAGGCTGGCTTGATTCTAAAGCTCAAAGCGGTATTGCGTTCTGGTCTGCAATGTACATTCCTATCGTTGTTGCTATGAGCTCTATTCAGAACGTTGTAGCAGCTTTGAAGGGTGGTCCTTTGGCTATTGGTGGCGGCGTTGTTGGTGTTGCTGTAGCTTTTGCTTTGATTCCTATCATTGGCAAGCTTTTTGGCAAGAAAGAGGTGAAGTAAGATGGATTTTGCTGCAATGTTTATGAAGGTATGTACTAAAAATGGTCTGGTATTCTCCTTTATGCTGATCGGTATCATTACTTTAATTACTTATAAGCTTTCCGGCCTGACCAAAGGTAAGGTTCATGGCAGTGCTATCGCAATCTTCGCCGGCTTGGTATTGGCTTATATCGGCGGTATTACTACCGGCGGTTCTAAAGGCTTGGCTTCTATCCCCATGTTTGCCGGTGTTGGCATGATGGGCGGCGGCATGTTCCGTGACTTCGCTATCGTTTCTACTGCTTTCGGCGCTGACCTGCGCGAAATCAAAAAGTGCGGCGTTGTTGGTGTAGTTTCCTTGCTGATGGGCGTATTAAGCTCCTTTGTTGTTGGTGCTGTTATGGCATACTTCATGGGCTATCCTGATGTAGTTTCCATGGTAACCGTTGGCGCCGGCGTTTGCACCTTCGTTGTTGGCCCTGTAACCGGTGCTGCTCTTGGTGCTTCTTCCGATGTAATTGCGATTTCTATCGCAGCAGGCGTTGTAAAATCCGTACTCGTTATGATTGTTACTCCGTTTGTTAAAAATATGGTTGGTCTGGACAACCCGCAATCCGCTATGATTTATGGTGGCCTGATGGGTACTTCCTCCGGCGTTGCTGCCGGTCTGGCTGCTGTTGATGCTAAGCTGGTTCCGTATGGTGCAATGACTGCCACCTTCTATACCGGTACCGGTTGTCTGCTGTGCCCGTCTGTTCTGTATTTAGCTACTAAGGCTATTATGGGTTAGGATACAGCTTAAATATTTTTTTCAAGGCATATGATACGGAGAAAGTAGGTAGGAATAATGAGTGAGCTTAAATTTTTACTTCAGAGAGTAGACAAAGACGAAATAAAAATGGACTTGAATAATTACACCTGCAAGCTTTCTCCTTTCGATGCTGATTTGCAAAAGGTTGGTCAATATCTGACGCAGGCAATATTGCTGGAAGTATCTACGCATCCTAAACCGGGTCTGGTAACCAGATTATCCAATGGTGCGCATAAGGATATGAGTATTTTTACCTTTATGATGAGCTCTGCTGTTCTGAGCAAAGCGTTCAACGATTTGCAGGATATCGGGCAGGCACATAGAGGAACCTTGGTAGAGCTTTTCTGCAAGCTGCGCAGCTACGGCGTTGGTGCAGAGGCAGAGCTTTTGAGAGTGACCAAGGGAGTGAATACACAGCGGGGAATTTTATTCGCCGGCGGCATAGTTAGTGCTGTAAGCGGCTATGCTATGAATATGGGGCTGAGCAGAGATGCTTTGCTGCCTCTGATCAAGGAAATGGCTGCAGGCTTAGTAGCCAGGGAATTGAAAAATCTTGACCATGCTGCAATGACAGCAGGCGAAAAGCTATATTATAAATATGGCATTACAGGCA
>CAJKNC010000173.1 GCA_905201175.1 uncultured Succinatimonas sp. | reverse complement strand
CCTTTGCTTGTGGGGGCTGATGTAAAGACTTTAGCAAAAATTAAAGCTAAGCGAATTTTTATTGCTAAAGATGCATTAAAATTTTTGCAGGGAGGTAATAATATGTCTCCTTTGAGGACTCCTCAGATTTTTATGCGCGCGTGGATTGATGATTTAAAATCTTAAGGTATTTAGCTTGATTATTTATAAATATATCTTTAAAGAGATTTTTAAGGTACAACTAGCAACCACTATAATTTTGTTAGCAGTATTTTTATGCCAAAGCACAATTAAATATATTGGCCGAGCTACAGTAGGAAGAGTCCCTGTTGATATTGTCTCCTCCATGGTCATTTACTCTATACCATCTATAGCTTTTATTATGCTGCCTCTAACTTTATTTATTGCAGTTTTAGTAGCAGTTGGCAGAATCTCTTCTGATTCTGAAATGGTGGTTTTAAGATCGGTAGGCTTTTCAGGATATGATATTGTTAAAATCACAATGGTTTTGGCGTTTTTAACTTCTATCATTACAGGCTTTAACAGTCTGTATTTTATGCCATATGCAGCCTTTCATCAGAAAGCTTTATTAAGCGATGCCGAGACTAATCCTCAGTATTTGCCTATTGAAAGCGGGCGCTTTTCAAATTTTGCTGATTATATTGTGTATGTACAGCAGGTTGAGGCAAATAAACAAGATAAAGCATTAGGAAATGTAGTGGTGATTGCTCACCCATCGTCTGCTTATGAGCGCTCTATTGCTATTTCAAATTCAGGGAGCGTTAGCTTTGACAGAGATGGAGTGCAATGGCTGCACTTAAGCGAGGGCAAATCTTATCAGGGACCTCTGCCTGATAAATCATATAGAGTTTCATCCTTTGATAAATTTTCAATTCCAGTACAAAAGGAAGAGTCTTCAGATTATTACGACAAGCCTATTTCTGGAATATCTACTTTAGAGCTGTTAGCCTCTGATAAGGATGAGCTGAGAACAGAGCTGCAGTGGCGGATAGCCCCAATTTTAGCTGTATTTGTTTTGACTTTGATTGCAGTGCCTTTATCTATGACCAATCCTCGGCAGGGACGCTTCTCTCGTTTAGGTCCGGCAATGGTCATTTATGTAAGTTATTATTTAATTTTATTAGCTTTATATAATCTCTTAAAGTCTGATTCTTATTCTTTAATTCCTGGATTATATATAGTGCCGGTATTATTTTTACTGTTTGTGGTATTGCCGTTAAATTTCGGAAATCGCTTCCGTTCGGAGATGGCTCGCCGCAGCAGGCATTAAGACAAAGCCCCAAAGCAAAGTTTGGGGCTTTAAATTTATAAGGAGAAATTGCTTTGCATTTTTTGCAAATTGTCTCTTAAAATCTGCATTTCTTTAATATTTAGCTCACTCAGATCGCTATGCATGCGATTGAAAGTATTGATTTTCAGCTTTTCAAATTCTTTTAGATAGTATTTTGCCTTGATATGGAAATTGTGTTTGACAAGACAGGTGCTCTTAGCTAAAAACTCCTGCAGTTTTTCGGCTTTTTCATCTTTAAAATGCTTGCACAGCCAAGTGTAGAGTTTAGGCTGAAAAGCTCCCATTTCACCGAAGAAGCCGCTGCATCCGGCTCTCAAAGAAGGCAGAAGGGTAGCGCTGTTGGCATTGTAAATTTTTAATTCGCTATTCTTAACAATTTGAAGGCGCTTCTTTATTAAACTGAGATTGCATGAATTGTCATGCAGAAAATAGAATCTGCCGCTTTGAACACACCATTTTAGATTTTCATCACTAATAAGGCGCTTATACGGATAGGCACATTCATAGAGACCTAGCGGCATGTTTTCAGGTAAGGCTTCAATCACTTGAGCACAGTTATGTCTCCAGGTTTCGTCATCTTCATCCTGATTAGCAAAGCGGTTGGTGTTGAGAATAACTGCAGCTGGTTCTAAGGCTGTAATTTGTAATAGCTCTTCTATTTGCAAATTTTTGTCTTCTGCAATATGACCTGAAACTATTACCGGAACTTTTCCTTTAGCAGCATCAATTACAATGCTGGCTATGCCAATTCGTTCAGGAAGATTTAAGCAAAAAGCTTCACTAGCCTGACAATCCGCAAATATGCCGCTGCAGCCTTGATCGATATACCATTTGGTCAGATCCCTAAGACCAGCATAGTCAATTGATCCTGATTCTTTAAAAGGTGTCAACATCATTGGCCAAAAGCCGCTTGGAAAATCAATCTCCATTATTGATGCTCCTTTATATTGTTCATAATTAAAGAACAAATATCATTTCAAAAAACGTTTGTTTATATACAAAAATACTCTAATATTGTCTCAATTATAAGACAACATAGGTTAATTAAATTTCAATTATTAGCGATTATATATTCAATTTTGTGATCCAATTTAAATAAAACAAATGTTTGTCTATTTATTTGTTGAATTTTTAATTAGTTTTTATGCTAAAAAAACATATAAATTGAATTGTAAAATAATTTGTTTGTATGCTAAAAAGATCTAGCTTTTATTTTGTTTATTTGCATAATATTTTTATATAAGAGTTCTTTAATATTGAACGATATAAGACTTGTTTTATTTATTAGGAAACAGAGATTGCTTAAATCACTTAACAAATCATTACAGATTAGTATGGCCCCAGAAATTGATCACTTAAGTTTCTAGGTCATACTAACAGAATTT
>CAJKNC010000172.1 GCA_905201175.1 uncultured Succinatimonas sp. | reverse complement strand
ATAATATTTATTTAAAATATATACTTAGCACCTAGCATAATATCAAAGTTTTTATGATAGCCATCACCCTCTTCTCGTCTGGCATATCCATATACCTTTAAATTATCCTGTATATTTACCTCTCCTCCAACTCCATAATAAAATACCCAGGCTGTATTATCATTCTCAAAATCATAGCCGTTAATACTTATGGAATTTTCTCCTAAAGCTTCATATCTTGTTCCGGCTTGTAAATATATCTGCCCTAAGTATTTTTGATTTGCATCAAAAAAGTCTTTGCCGAATACTGCTCCTAGTCTTGAGACCAAGGATTTAAAGTCATCCTGCTTAACAGTCATGCCATTTGACAGAGAAAAATCATCTCCCCATAAATAGTAATATCCAATCTGCGCCTGAGGCTCAATAAATAATCTATTATCAAAGCAAATCTTACGTCCGCCTTCTACTGATATGCCTAAGCCTAAATTATGATAACTGCCGCTGACGTTAGTACTGTCAAGCATATTAGTATGAATTTCCTGATGATACCTATCAGCACTTATAATAAAATCCAAATAATAGCCATCATCATTTAGCCATGTTGCATATGTATTAAAGCCAATATCTTCTGCATTTCCTTTTGCCAGATAATGAGATTTATTAGTTTTTTGGTCGGCATTATGGTATTTGATATTAGCTCCTATAAGCCAATTGCCATATCTTTTATCATAGCCTAAATTGAATCTGTATGTATCCTGAACGAATCCAATTTGGTTGAAGCTGTCGAAATGCTCTCTTTGAGTGGATACAGATGTCCATATGCCTGCATTATTCTGATTGCGAACCTCTCCTAAGCGTGCTCTTAAATCTGACAGCTGATTTTGATATAAAGCAGATTGTGCAGCCATTCCTGCAAAAGCAACTACAGCTTCGCCTGAAGGAGTCAAATCTCCAGAGCTATTGGGGTCATAGCTTAAAAACCATTCCTTAGCTCCGCTGTCAAGCGTTCTTTGGTCTAAGCTGTAATCCTTAAAATACACGCCCTGCTCTAATCTGGTATTATCGGCTACAAAATTTAAGCTGTCATCTGGATTAGCAACCTGAATTAAGTAGCCTGACATGCTGCTTTGAGGTGCTTCAATACCTGAGGAAGCGCTTATTACCTGAACTTTATGAAGACCTGCATCTCCGCCTTTTGTTACAAGCAATTTATCATTTTCTTCAACAGATTCTGTCCAGTTTAAGCTTAAAACAATTAAGCCGTCATTTCCTGAAAGATTTTCTGCTTCAACAGTTTTAAATTTACCAGACTGATTGTTGTAGCTGATATTTAAAATACCGTTATTTAAGCTCAAGGTGCTTACATGATTATTTACAGGATTTCCGACACTATCTGAAATTTCTTCAACATCCCAGCGAGCCTCATCATTTAAAATAATATTTACTTTGTTATGATCTATTGAAGAATCTTCATCTATATAAGAGGTTCCCGTGAAAACATTGTTTTTGCCTGATAAACGGATATTTACAATGCTGTCGCCTAATATATCTCCATATGAAGCATTTAAATTGCCTTTAATTCCATATTCCTTTGATGAATCTATAGCTTCACTGCCGAGATCTATAAAAATAACTCCGCTTTGGCTCATAATGTATGCGGCATTAATAAGAGTATTTCCATTAGTCTTTATGCTGACATCGCCTAATGCTGCAATAATAGAACCAGAGATCGAAGTTTGAGATCCTTCTTGAGTTTCAATTGTGATATTTGCATTCTGATTATCATTATCCCCAGAAGCGAAAAGACCTCCACTAAAGTCTAAAGTAGAATTCTCTTGATATTTAATATTAACCTGAGCGCCATTTTTAGCTAAAACGGACATATTTCCGAAAGTTCCGGTTTCTGGAGGATTAATTTGTTTTGCTTCAATATTGAGCGATGCTCCTTCCTTATCTCCAAGGATATCTAAAACTGCATTTTTAGTCGCATAAATAGCAATGTTATCTGAATAAGTAGCAGCGTAGCTATGCCCGCCTTTTAAGGTGATATCTGAAGCCTCTATTTTTAAATAAACGCCATTATCCTCTTGGTATTTTGCGTTAGTTCCAGCTAAATAAATAGCTTGAGGATTGCCATATTGATTTCCAATACCAGCATCGATATAAACAGAATCTGCTGCTATTGAGGTGTTTATTGCCGATGGGCCTTTATCTTGAGAAGATGTTGCTGTCTCAATATGAATTCCATAATTATTTGAATTTATTTCTAATTCTTTTGCATTAATTGTTATATCCTGTCGCAAATTACTGCTATTTATATCATTATAAAATTTTAATCCGCTCTCATTTAAAGAAAAGTTATTACTTATATCTATTACATGATTATATTTTGTAGAATTATTCTTGAGACTAGAAGTAAAATATTCGGCCTGAAAATTATTTGCTGTTATTTTTAACGAACCATCACCGTCAGCATTAACATACAAATAGTTATTTATTTCAACATTATTAGCATTGATTAAAGAAGATCCTGCACCTAGATTAACGGTATCATCTGTTTGGTAATCTTGACTTGGACTATCAAAGTTTATAGTATCGGCTAAAGATGATGAGGAAAGAGCTATAATAGCCAATGATAAAATAGTTCTTTTCATATTTTCACCTTTCTAACAAATTAAAAATATTGCGTAAGGCTTATTTAATAAGAA
>CAJKNC010000171.1 GCA_905201175.1 uncultured Succinatimonas sp. | reverse complement strand
TCATGATACCTAATTTTTCGCAAAAAACAAGGTTTTTTATGCAATTTTTCATTTGCGAAAAATTCGGCTATAAACGCAAGTTTAACTATTTGTTCCCAGAAGAAAAATAGTCAGGGTTGCAATTATAAATCAATTAGTTAAAGAACTGAAACAAAAGTGAAGTTAAAGGAACAACAACTAACTGTGCGTTGCAATTATAAATCAATTAGTTAAAGAACTGAAACACTAAAAACGCACTTTTGAAATTTCCTTCTGATAAGTTGCAATTATAAATCAATTAGTTAAAGAACTGAAACTCAATTACGGCCGCAAGCAGCTTTTTATAGACAGGTTGCAATTATAAATCAATTAGTTAAAGAACTGAAACTTGGTGATGCGGTGGTTTCATACTGATAGCCTGAGGAGGTTGCAATTATAAATCAATTAGTTAAAGAACTGAAACCTCAGGCAAAGGAGAAATTCGGGCGCGGTTCTCCGTTGCAATTATAAATCAATTAGTTAAAGAACTGAAACGTGATGTTAGGACCTAACATAAGCGGCAGTTTTAGAGTTGCAATTATAAATCAATTAGTTAAAGAACTGAAACTATCATATTGAGCTCGTTGATAATTACGCTCGCCGTTGCAATTATAAATCAATTAGTTAAAGAACCGAAACGCAGCAACAGTAACTGCGACTTTAACGCTGCCTATAGTTGCAATTATAAATCAATTAGTTAAAGAACTTAAACGCATCTTCGTCATAGGCGCGCACTGGAATATAGCCATTGCAATTATAAATTAATTAGCTTAAATACAAAAAATGAATTTAAATCTTTTGATTAAAAATCATAGATATTAATCACGTTTCGACTACATCTTAAAGATTTTTGTTATAATGCCGCCGGAGCAAGAGTTTGCTGTGTCTTGATTTGCTAAACAGCATTTATTTAAATGGTGAAAAGCTTCAATTCAGCTGGCAAATAATCTGCTTAAATTTTCTTCTTAAAGGGCGTTCCCCTTTGCAAGCAAACATTATAATAGTTGGGCTCTATAGCTTGAGCAAGCTTTAGGGGTGTAATGATTTTGTCTTAAGTGAATAAATCTGCACGTCTTAGGATAAAAATTACCCGATAATGTCTGCCTTTAGGTACGTCTATAAAATAAAAACTAAAAACTTATGATAAAAGGTCTAATTGCTCTCTCGTTCGGTACTCTAAGCTTTGGTACTGCCGAATTTGTGGTCATGGGACTATTGCCTTACATTGCCCAGGATTTTGGTGTGTCTCATGCCATGGCCGGAAACACTATTGCAGCCTATTCTTTTGGCGTATGCACAGGTGTTATCTATTTGATTTCAACACGCAAACTAAATCTTAAAACATCAATTTTGATTGTAATCAGCGTACATTTCCTAGCGCTGATTGCTACTGCCTTTTCCCCTTCGTTTAAAATGCTCCTAGCTGCGCGCTTCTTCTCCGGCATGCCTCATGGATGCTATATTGGCTTAGGTGCAATCATTGCTGCTCGCTTAGCAAAATATGGCAATGGCTCAAGCGCAATGGCTATCTTATTAGCAGGTCAGACTTTAGCTAATGTATTATGCGTCCCTTTAGGCACTACATTAGCTCACGCCTTTTCTTGGCGCATGATTTTCTACATATTTATATTTTGGTCAATGTTTGTCTTTATATCTGTTTGGCATTTTCTGCCAGATCCAGGCAAAATGGAAGACAAAGGCTTTAAAAATCAGTTTGCTTTCTTAAAATACAAAGCTCCATATTTAGTAGGTGCTGCAATGCTGCTCGGTAACGGCGGCATCTTCTGCATGCACACATACGTAAGTCCTGTACTGACAGACTTTGTAGGAATACCTTTGGCAGCCGTATCAACTATTTTAATTGCAATGGGCATAGCTATGGCGATTGCCAATCTAATAGCAGGAAAAGTTTCAGATATCTTTACCCCAGGCAGAGTCTCATGTTTCTTACTGTTCAGTACTATCCTCACCTTATTGGGAAGCTTCTTCTGGGGAAATAATGCTTGGATCGGCATCCCGCTATTGATCTATAGTTCTGGTATGCTCTTTGGCCTATCTACACCTTTGCAAGTAGCCATTTTAAGAACTGCTCCTGGCGGAGAGTTAATAGCTATGGCTATTGGTCAGATTGGCTTTAATTTAGGCAATTCCTTAGGTGCTTTTGTTGGCGGTATTCCTCTCGATTTAGGAATGAGTCCAAGCTACTGTATTTTAGTAGGTGCAGCTATTACTGCCTTAGGAACTATCACTATGTATATTTATGTACGTAAAGATGAATATCGTTACGATAAAACACGCAAGCAGCGCTTAATTGATGAAGCACATAATCATCAGCCTTTGGAACAAGCGCAAGACCGCAATCATGGCAGCGTCCAGAAAGCTTGACAATAAATCTATAAACGGCGTATTTAAACAAAAGAGCTAGCCTTAAGATTCTTTTAGGATTGTTCTTTAGCTAAGAGGATCCTAGCTCTTATAAGATATTATGCTTTAATATTAAAAACAGAAAAATTTAAAATCATTAAGCTTTAATAAAAGTATATTGGAGCTCAGACATTATATTAAATATCCTAAATAATTTTTAATACGGCTTTTGCAGCCTCTTATCTAAAAAATCCAGAATATTAACTGACCTCATGCACTAAACAATGTTAATTTTTAAATAAAGCTAAGATAAATAAGTTTACGTTTAAACAAA
>CAJKNC010000170.1 GCA_905201175.1 uncultured Succinatimonas sp. | reverse complement strand
GTAATATTGGGACCAATTATATTGGTTATTTCTTTAGATTATTGTTTTCTTTGCTGCTGTTTTTTTAGTATATAAATTATTTAGATCAAATAATAAGTGCGTGCTCATTATAATAGTCAATACTAAGAAGAGCTTTTAGATAGTATTATGCTGTTTAAAAATTCGACTCCCTGCTTTGTTAAAACAGATTTATTAATAAAATAGCCCAAAAAGGAATTTGTGATGCCAGAATTACCAGAGGTTGAAGTAACTCGTCGAGGTATTTCTCATGTACTCTTAAATGCTAAGATTGTAAGAGTAATTCATGATGATAAAAAACTAAGGGAACCATATACTGAAAATATTCAAGATATAGAAGGCGGCACTATTTACGCTGTAGATAGGAGAGCTAAATATATTATTGTAAGAACTGATAAAGGATCTTTAATTTTGCATTTGGGAATGTCTGGTCATTTGCATATAAGTTCTGATTCTAAATTGCAGAAACATGATCACTTTGAGCTAGTTTTAGACAATGAAAAGAATGTAATTCTTAATGATACGCGCAGATTTGGATTAGTTCTATATGTTCCGGCAGATCAGGAGCCTCTAGAAGATAGGCATTTAAAGGATTTAGGTCCAGAGCCTTTTGATGAAAAGTTTAATGCTCATTATTTATTATCTAAGTTTAAAGGCAAAAAAAAGACAATTAAGCAAACCTTAATGGATGGAGAAATTGTTGTAGGCGTAGGCAATATTTATGCTAGTGAAATTTTATTTGCAAGTAAAATTTTGCCTATGCGGACAGCTTCTTCAATTACAGAGCGAGAAGCAGAACTTATAGTTGAACATACTCGAAGAATTTTAAAAGAATCAATTTTAAATGGCGGTACCACTATTCGTGATTTTGAGGGAGCCGATGGACAAAAAGGTTACTTTGTGCAAAATCTTTTTGTTTATGGACATGAAGGTAAGCCTTGTAAGCTTTGCGGCAGTGCAATTGAAATGGTTACATTAGGGCAAAGATCTACTTACTATTGCCCTAAATGCCAAAAATAATATTGTTATTCTAGTTACTGCGAGTTTGAGCAACATAATCAACTACACTTTTGGGGACAAATTTATGAATGTCTCCATTGTGGATAATAACGTCACGAACTAATGTTGATGAAATATAAGCAACAGAGCCTTCTGTTGGCAACATGACAATTTCCATTTCAGGCATTAGGGCACGATACATTCCAGACAGTTGCATCTCATAATCATAGTCAATAACAGTTCTTACTCCTCTGACTAGAATATCAGCTTGATTTTCTTTAAGAAAATCAACAAGCATCCCAGTAAAGGCTTTAGCTGTAACATTATGTTGCTGAGTACAAGCCTTTTGAACTAATTGCAAGCGCTCTTCTAGAGAAAATAAAGTATGTTTGCTAGGGCTTTGAGCAACAGCTACTAATACTTTTGAAAAGATTCTTGAGGCTCTTTTTATAATATCTAAATGACCTAGAGTAATTGGATCAAAAGTTCCAGGAAAAACGGCTAATGTTTCAAGCATAAAAATCCTTTTTTAGCAATCAAGATATTTTTCGCAGGCTTTATCAAAAGTATCAATTACATCATCACTATTTATAAGTTTCATAGCATTTGGATCTTTTACACGATAACGCCAGGTAATATTTTGTCCTTTGCATTCTTTAGAGGCACATTCGTTATATACAGAAACCCACAGATCAGGATAGTTCCAAGACCCTACACGCTTTGGATTATGAATAGCAAATAGTCCGATGACAGGAATATTCAAGGCAGAAGCTAAATGCATGGCAGCACTATCTGGAGATAATACTAAGGAGCAAAGGGAGATAACTGCTGCAAGCTGTCTTAAATTGGTTTTTCCGCATAAATTCAGACAGCGATTATCTAATTTTGTTGCAATTTGTGCACATAATTTTATTTCAGATTCTTTATTGCTACCCAGCAAAACAACCTTAAAACCTTCATTTAAAGCATGAATTGCTACGTCTACATATCCTTGTAAAGTCCAATTTTTGCTTTCTTTAGCTGAAGCTGGAGAAATTGCAAAAATTTTATCTTCTTTAAATTCATTCTTATATGGTAAAAGTTCGCTTTCATCTAGCTCAAAGTCCCAGGATGGTCTTAAATCATCAAAGCCCACAAATTCTGAAAAGGCCATAAATCCAGCTAATACATGAGGATTATTAGGAGAAGGTACTTTTTTGTCTATAAATAAGAATTGTCCCTCACGAGCGCGTTCATTGTCATAGCCTAATTTGGTTTTAGCTTTTATTGGTCCTAGACATAAGGAGGCTTTTATAGATGTTTGCAAAGCAAAAACATAGTCAAACACCTGTTTCCCTATAAATTGTTTTATTTGATGCCTTACATTGAAGATGCTGTGATTTTGAAAATCAAGGCATAACATTGGAACTAAATCTTTACCGAGATGGTTGCGGAATAATGGTGCAAAACGCTTATCGATTACCCATAAAATTTTTAAGTCTGGTTTTTCACTGAGTAAAGCGTGGATAAGTCCAAATGTATTTATACAATCACCAAGAGCTGAAAGTCTTAGAATACATATGGATTTGATTTTTCGGGGATTCATATTTTGCTCTGCAATCAGTAAGTAATTGCGAAAATCAAACTACCTTATAGTTAAGAGAAATAAAATTAGCTTCATTATATCTGATAAAAATTATAAATTATTTAATTTTTAAGCAAAATATGGTTTATTTCACTTTAAATTT
>CAJKNC010000169.1 GCA_905201175.1 uncultured Succinatimonas sp. | reverse complement strand
TCCAAAACCAGGTGTCGGGAGTTCGAGTCTCTCCTCCCGTGCTGAAATGTTTTAATTTTAAATTTTAAATTGTAAATTTGCAGGCAATTTAAAATTTACAATCGAAGATCTAAAATGAAAATAAAAGCTTATTTCGCAGACGTTTATAACGAGCTGGTCAATAAAGTCTCCTGGCCATCATGGTCTGAACTCCAGAGCAGTGCTACCATAGTAATGATAGCTTCCGTCATTATTGCAATTGGTATATTTGTAATGGACTTTTCGTTCAGACACATTATGGATTTCATATATAGTATGTTTTATTAATCTTCAGAACTACATGGCAGAAATTAAAAAAAGATGGTATGTACTTCGTGTGATCGGCGGGAAAGAGAAGAAGGTAAAGGAGTATATCGAGAATGAAGTTGCCAGTCTAGGGCTGCAAGATTATGTTTCACAGGTTTTGATACCTACCGAGAAAATTTATCAGGTACGTAACGGTAAAAAGATCAGCAAAGAGCGGAACTTTTTTCCCGGTTATGTAATGATAGAGGCGGCTCTTGTCGGTGAGATTCCCCACATGCTTCGTGATATCACGAACGTGATAGGCTTCCTGGGGGAAACTAAAGGGGGCGATCCGGTGCCGATGCGTCAATCGGAAATCAACCGGATTCTGGGTACAGTAGATGAACTGTCGGAACAGCCCGAGGAGATAAACATACCTTATGTCGTTGGCGAATCGGTAAAAGTTACTGACGGTCCGTTCAACGGTTTTACCGGCGTGATAGAGGAGGTGAATACGGACAAGAAACGCTTGAAAGTAATTGTCAAGATTTTCGGACGGAAAACGCCCCTCGAATTAAGTTTCATGCAGGTAGAAAAAGAATAACAATTATTTGATTAAAAACAATCATGGCAAAACAAGTTGAAGCTATTATCAAGCTGCAAATTAAAGCCGGAGCTGCTAATCCTTCGCCTCCAGTAGGACCGGCGTTAGGTTCCAAGGGGGTCAATATCATGGACTTCTGTAAGCAATTTAACGCTAGAACTCAAGAGCAGGCAGGAAAGATCATCCCGGTAATTATACAGGTGTATGGTGATAAATCGTTTGATTTTATTACAAAACAACCTCCTGTTGCTATTCAACTTTTGGAAGTTGCTAAAATCAAATCCGGTTCCGCAGAGCCCAATCGTAAGAAAGTGGCTTCTATCACTTGGGATCAAGTGAGAGCAATCGCTACGGACAAGATGAAAGATTTGAACGCTTTTGAAATCGAGAAAGCAATGAGTATGGTAGCTGGTACCGCCAGAAGTATGGGTATAACCGTAACCGGTGACAGACCTTTTTAATGAACTTGTAACACTTCAAACGTAATGAGTAAACTGACAAAAAATAAGAAGTTAGCTTTAGAAAAGATCGAAGATGGTAGAGCTTATACCATTGAAGAAGCTGCTCAGCTGGTGAAAGAAATTACTTTTACCAAGTTTGATGCGTCAGTTGACATGGACGTTCGACTGGGTGTAGACCCGCGTAAAGCCAATCAAATGGTTCGCGGTGTCGTTACATTGCCCCATGGAACCGGTAAAGATATCAGAGTATTGGTACTTTGTACCCCTGATAAGGTTGAAGAAGCCAAAGCTGCCGGTGCCGACTATGTTGGATTGGATGAGTATATTAATAAGATTAAAGGCGGTTGGACTGACATTGATGTTATCATCACTATGCCTTCTATCATGGGTAAGATCGGTGCTCTTGGTCGCGTATTAGGCCCTCGTGGTTTGATGCCTAACCCAAAGAGTGGTACGGTTACCAATGAGATCGGAAATGCGGTGAAGGAGGTTAAGCAAGGTAAGATCGACTTTAAGGTAGATAAGAGCGGTATCGTTCACACATCTGTTGGTAAGGTGTCTTTCACTCCGGAACAGATTCGTGACAATGCTAAGGAGTTTATTTCAACTTTGATCAAGTTGAAACCTACTGCGGCTAAAGGTGCGTATATAAAGAGTATTTATCTTTCTAGTACTATGAGTGCGGGTATTAAAATTGACCCCAAATCAGTTGAAGAAAACTAAAAAACAATTGAACAATGAGAAAGGAAGATAAAGGAACTGTTATAGGTCAATTAACTGAAACATTAAAGGAATATCCTAATTTCTATTTGACGGATATCGAGGCGTTGGACGCTGAGAAAACCAGCAAATTGAGAAGAGAGTGTTTCAAGCGTGAGGTTAAGTTAGTCGTTGTAAAGAATAACTTGCTTAAGAAAGCGTTGGAGAACATTGAAGGTGACTTCTCTGATCTTAACGTAGCTTTGAAAGGCAATACGGCTGTGATGTTCTCACAAGTCGCTAATGCTCCCGCTCGCCTGATTAAGGATTTTACTAAGGACGCTAAAAAAGGTGTAGTCGCTAAACCGGCTTTGAAGGCTGCTTACGTACAAGAAAGCTTCTATGTAGGTGCTGAGAATCTTGAGGCATTAGTAAATATCAAGAGCAAAAACGAACTTATTGCCGATGTTATCGCATTGTTGGAATCTCCGGCGAAGAACGTTATCTCTGCTCTTCAGTCATCAGGACAAACTATCCATGGTCTGTTGAAGACTCTGGAAGAAAGATAATTTTTTTAATTTACACAGATAAACAAACATTTAAATCATACAAAAATGGCAGATTTGAAAGCTTTTGCAGAACAATTAGTAAACTTGACCGTTAAAGAAGTTAGCGAATTAGCTACTATCCTTAAAGAAGAGTACGGTATCGAACCTGCTGCTGCAGCTGTTGCTGTTGCTGGTCCTGCTGCTGGTGGTGCTGCTGCCG
>CAJKNC010000168.1 GCA_905201175.1 uncultured Succinatimonas sp. | reverse complement strand
AGCTATTTATGCCTGCAGAGCTAATTTAGAGCCTGTAATTATTTCCGGAAGTACTCCAGGAGGTCAATTAACTATAACCCCTGAAATAGGTAATTGGCCTGGGGCTAAGGATAATCCTGCAGGTTTTGCTTTAATGCAGTCTTTATTAGAGCACGCAAAGCAATTAGGCACTAAGTTTATATCAGCTATGGTAGAGTCTATTGATGATGAAGGCGGAATCAAGATATTAACTCTATCTGACGGGCAAATATTAAAAACTAAGACTGTAATTATTGCCACCGGAGCTGCTGCTCGCTATTTAGGCTTAGAAAGTGAAGAAAAATATAAAGGTCATGGCGTTTCTGCGTGTGCTACTTGTGACGGCTTCTTTTTTAGAGGTAAAGATGTTGCAGTTGTAGGCGGAGGCTCGGCTGCTTTTGTAGAAGCGGCTTTTCTAAGCAAAATGTGCAATAAGGTTTATCTTGTACATAGACGTGAAAGCTTCAGAGCTGAGCAGGTATTGGTAGATAAACTGCAGGAGCTTGAGAAGCAGGGGAAAGTCGAATTTATCCTTAATGCCAATGTAGTTGAAATTGAGGGTAATGGTGAAGCTGTTACTGGATTAAAGCTAAATGTAGCTGGGGCGATTCGTCATGTTCCATTAGCCGGAGTTTTTGTTGCGATAGGTCATAAGCCTGCAACAGAAGTCTTTGCAAATGTAGTAGAAATTGACAGTGACGGTACCATTAAGACTGGATTTGGTGCGGAAACCGCATGTTCAGCTAAGGGCTTTTTTGCTGCAGGCGATTGTGCTGATAAAGTATATCGTCAAGCAATTACCTCTGCAGGTCAAGGATGTAAAGCTGCTTTAGATGTTGAGCATTATCTTTTAGGACAGGATTGAAAATCCTAACATAAATAATATCCCATTATTGATTTTTATGACAATAATGGGAATATACAAAGAAAGACTTTTGCTAAGTTTAAACCATAAGCTTAGTAAGAGTTTTTAAGAATATGGCCTGCAGCTTTATAAGGTCTTCTAAATTTAAACTTTCATTAGCCTTATGGATAGTTGCACTGATAGGGCCGAACTCTACTGTTTGAGCTCCTAAAGGAGCTATAAACCTTCCGTCTGAAGTTCCTCCAGAGGTTGATAAGCGGGGTTTTATTTTGCATTCTTCTTCAATTGAAGAACTTAAAGCTTCTACTAAAGCGCCGCTCTTAGTGATAAACGGGCTGCCATTTAAAACATAACGGATATTGCATTTAATATTTAAATCAGCAACAACTTTATCAACTGTATTAGCAATTTTTTCTTGATTTAATTCATCACTAAAGCGCCAGTTGCACATAATTTTGCAGCTGCCGGGCACTACATTTTCAGCACCGGTACCGCAGTTTAAATTGGTAACCTGAAAGGAGGAAGGAGGAAAACTCTCCGATCCTTGATCCCACTGCTTTTTGTGTAGAGCACTTATTAATTCAGCTGCATGATGTGCTGCATTATCACACTTATCAGGATAAGCTACATGGCCCTGTATGCCTAAAACTTCAATGTGCGCCGTGAGCGATCCGCGGCGGCCGTTTTTAATCTGATCGCCGAATTCCTTTAAAGAGGAAGGTTCGCCTACAACGCAGTATGTAGGAATAAGGTTATGATTTTTAAGATATTCTGCCACAAAAGGCGTACCACCTACAGCATCACCTTCTTCATTTGAGGTCAATAGAATACCTACAGAACCTTTATGATTCGGGTGAGCTTTAACAAAATCTCTTAAGGCGAGAGTCATTGCAGCATCAGAGCCTTTCATATCTGCACTGCCGCGTGCAATTAACACTCCGTCAGCAACAGATCCTGCAAAAGGATCTACTTTCCAGGCTGCTAAATCTCCAGGCGGGACCACATCAGTATGACCTAGAAATAAAAAGAATGGTGATCCTTGCCCATGTAAGGCTAAGAGATTAGTTGTACCGCGCTGCTTTAAAGTAAGACAGTTAAAGCCTACTGTCTTTAATTTCTCAATAATGAGATCCTGACAGCCCAGATCCTCAGGAGTGACTGAAGGGATCTTGACTAAGCTGATGCAGAGCTGTTTAACTTCACTGTCTTGCATATTAATCTTCAGTAGAATAAGAAAGAAACAGCTTTCGCTCTAACCTTAAAAATTTATAAGCAGTTTTGCTTTCATCTTCAACTTTTAAGGCGTCAAAGCGTCCATATCTTACATCTTCCAAAAGCTTTTTATCTTCTGCAGTCAAAGTCTCACAGGCCTGCAAATATTGTCCTAAGAACTGCTGCGCTAAGAGCTTATCCCATGGATAAACAGTTGATATCGAACGTAAAATGAACATGGATGGCATATCTACGCATAATAAGCATTTTTGCTGCAGACAAGGCAGGAAATCTTTAAAAGCCTGTGGATTGAAAGCCCAATCATAAAAAGGCATAACTTCGCCCTGAGCACCGTCGGTATAAGAAATATAGGCTTTGCCTTCAGAGCTGTTACGAACAAAGCTAGGCTCAATTTCTGCATTCTGCGCTTTTCCCTTGATGAGCTGCTCCATTTTTTCAGAGCATAAAATGATAGGCTTTTTGCTCATTAAAGATAACATATCGCACACATTTTCTATGCCATTTTGCTCCTCGCTGTCAGGAACTTTAACAGCTAAAAGCGCAAAGACTTCGTTCTCAGGCGGACGGATGACTTTATGTGCATTTGGAGGGCATTCAGGATGGTAACGTTCTGGCATTGGCATAATATATATCTCCACATTAAATTTATAATGACGGTTATTCTAACATATAAGAAGCAGCACTTTGTCTTTCAGGGATCTATATGCAGCGACATTATTTGTGGGTCTGTTTAAGAGTTTATTTACTTAAATTAA
>CAJKNC010000167.1 GCA_905201175.1 uncultured Succinatimonas sp. | reverse complement strand
AATATAAGTTTTATAATTTCCATCTAATATAAAAATTAATATGGAAAAGCCAATAATTTATATTATTTGATATAAGAGGAGGAGGACAGCTTTTCTCAACAAGAAAGACTGATTCCTGTTTTTAATGGATCTTGAGTATTTAGGCCTAGCTCTAGGCTTTTTCGGCGCCTGCTCGCAGGCTGCTAATTATGCCTTCACCAAAGACTGTGTAGAAAAATATCATTTGCAGGGGATAAGGCAGCTCATTGCTGTGCATATATTGATGTTTGCAATGGTGATTATTCCCTTCTTCGCCTTTGAGTATTGGCGCTTTTTCAGCCTGCAGACCGTAATTTATTGTCTATGCATAATCATTCCTTATCTTTTAGCTCAATATCTCATGATAAGGGCCCTGACTATTGCAGACAGTTCCATAATCTCCCCTCTGCTCACCATTAAAGTTCCGATTTTAGCTCTAATTTCTGTGCTGTTCTTTGAGCAAACTTTTAGTCACTTGCAGCTGTTATGCGTAACAGTTATTATCTGCCTGGGATTTTATTTCTCATTCCTGTCAGGACAAATAAAAATAGGACCTCTGTGCTTAATTGCCCTAGCCTGTACCTGTTTTTCAACCTCTGATATTGCTATGACTTTATTCATGAAAACCTTGCCGACGACAAGATTTCATCAAATTACCGCCGGTATTGCCTATGAATATTTTGCCTGCGCTGTTTTTGCTCTGCCTTTAATGTTCTGCAAGCCTTTAAATATCCATATAAAAGAGGTTTGGCAAACTAAATGGATCGGCATTGCCTGGATGCTCAGTATGGTGGGCATTGTAGGCTGTTTTAACCTTGCTGGAGTTGTAGAAGGCAATATTATCCAAACCTTGCGCTCTGTAATCGGAATTATTATTGCCTATCTTTTCTACAGACAATACATTCACGATCACAGTACCTTTAAAAAGAAAATGTGCATTGCCATTGGTATGTTCATTGCTGTAACTGTATATTATTTATAGACTCACGGATCAAAATATGAGTTTAGAACATATTGGTATTTTTTTAGGCTTTTTTGGAGCAGTTTTTCAGGCCTTTAACTATGCTTTCACTAAAGACTGTGCGGAAAAATATAAATTAAGAGGCCTGCGTCAATTAGTCTGCGTTCATCTTGGATTATTTGTACTGGTTATCTTCCCTTTCTTTTATTTTAATCTAATAGAGCATATTTCCTGGGAGCTGGTATTTGATACGCTATGGGCATCAGTGCCTTACTTAGTAGCTCAATATCTGACAATCATCACGCTCACGATGACCGATAGTTCAATTTTCTCTCCGCTGCTGGCTATTAAAATTCCAGTTTTAGCAATCATCGCTTTATTATTCTTAGATCAAGTCTTTACGATAAATCAGATCATAGCTATCGGCGCTATCATTCTCTTAGGAGTTTATTTTTCTTCAATATCAGGAAAAATCAAGCTCATACCTTTAATTTTAATTACCATTATCTGCTTTATGTATGCAGTATCAGATCTTGGTATGGCAGAATTTATGCGCGACTGGCCTGAAAATAATCGTGCTATGGCTATTTGCGGCTGCATTTGCTATCAATTTATTTTCTGCGGCATCATTGCTATGCCTTTTATGAAAATCCCGCGCTTTCATTTACAGCTTAGCAATGTCTACCAGACCAAATATATCGCCTTAGCCTGGATGACCTCTGATATTTTCTTTGTGATCTGCTTTAATTTTGCAGGCGTAGTTGAAACCTCCATTGTACAATCTTTACGCAGCGTCTTAGGAGTAATCATCGCCTATATCTTTTATAAAAAATACATCCATGATGAAAATACCTTCAGACGCAAAATGATCGTAGCCATACTCATGATTATTTTTGTGATAACTTTCTACCTTTAATAGGCATTTATTATGAGTCTTGAACAATTTGGCATTCTTTTAGGCTTCGCAGGAGCTTTATGTAATGCTCTCAATTATGCATTTTCTAAAGACTGTGTGGAGAAATACGATCTGCGCGGCATCAGACAATTAATTATTGTGCATGTAACTTTTTTTATTATCATGCTCCCTCCTTTAATTTTTACTGGACTTTATAAGTATTTTTCATTAGAAGTTTTAATCAACACTATATATATAATCATTCCTTATATTATTGCTCAGTATCTAATCATCAGGCTTTTAACTGCAACTGACAGTTCGGTAGTCTCTCCGCTTTTAACTTTAAAGATCCCTGTAGTTGCTTCCATAAGCTTTATCCTTTCAGGACAAATTTTTTCACCGCAGCAGCTATTTGCCATCGGCATGATAATTCTATTAGGCTTCTATTTTTCTTCCCTGTCAGGACGAATTAAATTAATGCCTCTGCTTATTATGATATGCATTTGCACAGGTTATGCTTTTGCAGATTATGCTACGGTGCATTTTATGAAAAATTATCCCGGCAGCAATATCAATAAGACCTTAGCCTGTATTTGCTGGCAATATGTTATCGGCGGATTTATAGCTTTGCCATTAATGTTCTTAAAAAAATCAAAGCTTAAAATTATTCATCTTTGGCAGGGAAAAAACGTATCGCTCTCGTGGCTTTCGGGAACTTTCTGCTGGGTAGGCTGCTTCTATCTTGCAGGCGTTGTAGAAGGCAATATCATACAATCTCTGCGCTGCGTAATCGGCGTATTGATTGCTTATGCCTTCTTCAGAAAATATATAAAAGATCCCAATACCTTTAAAAAGAAACTGATTATTGCAGCCTTAATGTTTACAGCAGTGTTTATCTACTATATCTAAAAATATAATTTATGGTTATATTCTCATCAAGTATATATAATCAAAACTGACTATATAACTTGTAAACTAAACTATTAAATTAGTTTTTCAGTT
>CAJKNC010000166.1 GCA_905201175.1 uncultured Succinatimonas sp. | reverse complement strand
CCTTTTTGTTTTATATCATTTTGTTAAAACAAAGAGGGTATAATTAAAAATTATTACCACAATATTTAATTAAAACAAAAAGGATTTCCTAATGTCAGTAATTACAACCTGTTATGGCAATATAGACTCTGAGATTATGTCAAGATTATCCAAAGTCAAATTATTAGCATTTGATGTCGACGGAACAATTACTGATGGCGGAATATATCTTGATAATACTAATCTTGAATTAAAAAAATTTTATACTAAAGATGGCTATGGATTGCATAATCTAAATAAAAGCGGAGTTATATGCGCTGCCATCACAGGAAGAAAAGCTCCTCTTATGGAAAGACGTATGCATGAATTGAAATTAACCTATTTAATTCAGGGTGAGTGGGATAAAAAAACAGCTCTTACAAAATTATGTAGCAAATTAAATATTGATATTAAAAACAGCGCCTGTATTGGTGATGATTTAAACGATTTATCCATGTTCAATATTGCAGGTATTACTGCATGTCCTAAAGATGCTCATCCTTATATGAAGAAGATCTCTGATATTGTTCTAGACTACGAAGGTGGACATGGTGCTATACGCCAATTCTGCGATCTCATAATGATGTCGCAAAATAACTTAAACTATGATGGAGGACCTTTAGCATGACAGTTACACTAAAGTCGTTCATTATTGCCTTTTTCCTGCTAATCTTCTCAATAGCTATTTATAGATATGCTGAAATGCAAAAACAGCCTTCAGTAAATGATATTTCCAAATTGCCTACATTTACTGCAGAAAATTTTAATGGGCAAATCTATGATGAATTAGGCCTGATTAAACATGACATGCAAGCTAAAAATGTTGAATATTACAGTAAAAAAAAGCTGCTTAAATTAGATACTCCTCTGGTTACAAGCTATAACTATAACCAAAATAATCAAGCTGAAAGCTGGTATTTATCTGGCGATAAAGGAGAAATTATATTTGATCAGCAAGCAATAGTTACTGGAAATGTAAAGTTATATCCTGGATTTAATCATCCAAATCTCAAAATTATAAATGCTAATAAACTTATTTATAATTTTGCTGATGATACTGTTACATCTAAAGATAAGGTAACAATTACAGGTCATAACTTTGTAAATAGCGGAACTAACTTTGTTGCTGATTTACGCAATAATACAATGAGCTATAAAGGTGCGCCACATGTTATTTATTACCCTCAAAATAATTAAATTTGCTACATTAATTTGTTTATTCATATTCACTAATGCTTATGCCCTGAAATCTGACAGCTCCCAGCCAATTAATGTAGCATCTGATGAACAATTTGCTGACTTAAAAGAAAATAAAGCCGTTTTTTCTGGAAATGTAGAGGCCACTCAAGGATCAATTATTATTAAAGCCGACAAGGCCGAAATTAAACGCAATGATAATGGATCTTTAAAAAGCATTAAGACTTTTGGCCATCCTACAACATTTAAACAGGATCAGGATGACGGAAAGGTTATTAGATCTCAATCTTCTAGTATTGAATACTATCCTCAAGATAATTTAATCGTGCTTACTGGTCGAGCAACTATTTGGCAAGATAATTCCCATGTTAATGGTGAAAAAATAGAATACAACACCTTAACACAAAAATTAAAAGCTTCAAATAATAATAATCAAGGCGGCCGTGTAAGAAGTACCTTTATTCCTCAAGAACTAAAATCAGATAATTCTAAAAATTAAAAATGAGCGAACTAAAAGCAATCCATCTACAAAAAAGTTATAAAAAACGCCTAGTTGTAAAGGATGTAAGTTTAGATGTGAAAAGCGGCACAGTAGTAGGTCTGCTAGGTCCTAATGGTGCCGGTAAAACTACTTCCTTTTATATGATAACTGGCATTATCTCAATTGAAAAAGGCTCCGTACTTTTAGACGATAAAGATATTACCACCATGCCCATGCATGAACGCGCTCGTGCTGGACTTGGATATCTTCCACAAGAAAACTCTATTTTTAGAAAGCTTACTGTTTATGAAAATATTATGGGTGTTATGGAACTTTTACCTAATATCAGCAAAGCACAAAGAGAAAGTAATGTCGAACAATTACTTGAAGAATTCAGCATTACCCATCTTACTAAAAGTTTAGGAATGTCCTTATCTGGCGGTGAGCGTCGCCGCGTAGAAATAGCCAGAGCTTTAGCTTCTTCTCCAAAATTTATTCTTTTAGATGAGCCTTTTGCTGGAGTTGATCCTATATCTGTTGCAGAAATTAAAGATATCATATTGCACTTAAAGAAAAGGGGTATTGGCGTTTTAATTACCGATCATAACGTTAGAGAAACCTTAGATGTATGTGAAAAAGCTTACATCGTTAATGCTGGCGAAATAATTGCTAGCGGCACCTCTCAAGAAATTCTGACTAACGATAAAGTAAAAAATGTTTATTTAGGAGAAAATTTCTCTTTATAATTTTTTTTGTTTTTGGGACTATGTGCAATATTTATGGAAAAAAATAGCTTAAAAATAAATGCATCTTTAAACCAAAATATAGCTTTAAGTCCCCTATTACAACAATGCATCAAGCTTTTGCAGCTATCTTATTTGGAGCTCAATACAGAAATTCAAACTATATATGAGCGCAATCCTTTTTTAGAAATTGAAAAGCAATATCCACAGGAAGAATCTCTAGAAAATCTATTTACTGATGAATATGGATTCAATAATGATCCATTTGATAATGACAGCTCTATTAAAAATAATGATATAGATGGAAATAATAGCCCACTATTATTTGATGACAACAGCAAAAGATCCAAAGAAACTTTAGATAACAAATACTTATCCCATGACACTCTATATAAAAATATTCCAGCAAATGAACATTTAAGCTTACAAGAACTAAAATATCCAGAAAATTTA
>CAJKNC010000165.1 GCA_905201175.1 uncultured Succinatimonas sp. | reverse complement strand
TCATGCGGAGGCCTATGACAGCTATTATCCGTCAAGATATTTATCAGCAGAAAATGCCGGATTCAAAACTGAGCTGCTCCTTACAGCTGTATCTTAGCCTTAAAGGACGGGGTTTTAGCCACTGATCTTTTTAAATAAATTCACGCCGTATAGGATATCAGTTTTTTTTAATTTATGCTTTTAGCCTTTTAAGGAGTCAATAAAAATTAAACCGGGGATGCTCCCCGGTTTTACAATTTAAAATTGATGCTTATCTTTTTCTTGTTCCTTAAAGAGCTCTGAGCTTGAATAATTTGAGGAAGGCAAATCATCAGCAGCGCTCCTGCGCTTTGCAGCTAACGCCCCAATAATCATAGGAATAAGCAGCATTGCTAAAAGATAAATCAAAAATCCGCCGCCTAAAAGGCCTGCCCCTAACAGGAGCCAAGAAAATATACCCAAGCCGCCTAAGAATCCTAAAAGGCCTGGTCTTTTTGCCGTCTGCGCAGCATTAGCATTTTTAGGCGCAGTATTTTTATTTACAGCTGCAGTATTGCTCTTGCCGCTGCCGCCGAAATTCATTCCAAAGCCGCGTTTGCCAAAACCGCGAACTTGCTCGTCCAAATGCTGAGCTCCGTCAACAATCATTTCGATAAGATCGGTTCCGACAAAATTTTTCCCCGACAGAGATGAAGCGCTGCAGGAAAACATCAGCGTCATCAGAACAGAAGCCAGCATAACTTTAAAAATACGAATCAATCTGTGCATTAAATAATCCTCAAAAAGCTAATCTTCTCTCAGGATAACTTATAAAACGTAAAATTAGCAATTAGTCTTATAATTTATCTAAAATATTTTTTACTGCTTTGTGTGCTATCTTCAATCCTGCATCTAAATCAGATTTTTCAATATTTAACGGGGGATTGAAATATAAAACATTTCCAATCGGCCTTAAAAGCAAGCCGTCTTTTAAAGCCTCGCGATAAATTTGATAGCCAAGACGCATCTTGCTTGGGAAAGGTTCCTTGCTTTCTTTATCTTTAACCAGCTCAATTGCGTGAATTAAGCCTATATGCCTGATTTCACCAACGTTTTTAATGTCAGAGAAGGTTTCCTCAAAAGAAGCCGTCAGATATTGTGCCTGCTTCCTAGCTTTCTTAATAATATTATCGCGCTTTAAAATTTTTAAAACAGTTAAAGCACAGGCGCAGGCTAAAGGATTGCCGGCATAGGTATGCGAATGCATAAAAGCTTTGCCGCTTTCATAAGAGCCTAAAAAGGCATCATAGATCTCTTTAGTCGTACAAACCAGCGACATCGGCATATACCCTCCTGTAATGGCCTTAGACAAGGTCATAATATCAGGAGTAATTTGCGCTTTAGTACAAGCAAACATTTCTCCTGTACGGCCAAAGCCTGTGGCAATCTCATCGGCTATTAATAATACGCCGTATTCCCTGCACAGCTTAGATAGGCCCTGCAGATAAGCTTCAGGATAAATACGCATGCCTGCAGCCCCCTGCAAAAGCGGCTCAACTATCAGTGCTGCCAAATTCTTGCCATCGCGCTCGAAAACCATTCGAGCTTTATTTAAACATTGAACTTGACATTGTCCGCGCTTGCATCCATAAGGACAGCGAAAGCAGTCAGGAGCTTCTATATGGACATTCTTCATCAGCATCGGCTTATAAATCTGGCTGTAAAGATCCATACTGCCGACTGATAAAGCTCCGATTGTTTCCCCATGGTAGCCTTCAGACAAGCAGGCAAATTTCACTTTTTGAGTTTGCCCAGTCTGCATCTGATATTGAAAGGCAATCTTTAAAGCCATTTCAACTGCAGAAGAGCCATTATCGGCAAAATTAAAACGACACAGCCCCGAAGGAAGTATCTCTAAAAGTTTTTTTACCAGCTTTACTGCGTAAGGATGAGTTAAATCAGCAAAAATTACATGCTCTAAGGTTTGCGACTGCTTTGCTAAGGCATCAGAGATCTCTTCATTGCAGTGGCCTAAAAGATTACACCACCAGGAGCTGATAATATCTAAAATTTTATGCCCGTCTGCGGTATATAAATAAGCTCCCTTACCTTTGACAATAGGCAGCGCCGGATAGGTCTCGTAATCGGTCATCTGCGATGCCGGATGCCAAATATACTCACTGTCTAATGCAACAATTTTTTTAGCACTCTTCAAAATAATTCTCCGCCTCAGCATGCATAAACTTTAGATCCTGCGAATTTTCAGCTAAAACAGCAGCTACCTTAACCTTAGACAATTGCTCTATCATGAAGAGATTATCCCTATGCATCAGACTGTCTGCATCATAGCGATTTAAAATTACGCCTTGGATCTTAATTCCTAATTGCTTTAGATAGCTCAAAGTCAGCACCGTATGATTAATGGTGCCAAGACCTGCATCCGCCACAACCATAACGCTTAAATTCAAAGCCTTGATAATATCTGTATACATAAGCTTTGAATTTTCTTCCCAAACAACTGGACAAATAATTCCGCCGGCCCCTTCGACTAATACATAGTCATAATCAGCCAGATTTCTGAAATCTGCCTTGATCTTATCTAAAGAAGCAAAATGATGCTCGCCTCTTGCGGCTAAATGCGGAGATAAAGGCTTTTTATAAAGATAGCTTAATAATGATGAGGTTTTCTGCTTAAGCTGCGCCTGCAGACTAACATAACCGGCATCTGAGCTCTCTATGCTGTCAGCTCCGCTTACAGCAGCTTTATAATAAGCAATATTAAAATTCTTTTTAGTCATAGCCTTAGCTAAAGCTGCACTAACATAAGTTTTGCCAATATCAGTACCAGTACCTGTTATAAATAATGCTTTCATTTTTATCCTAAAATCAAAAAGGGCGGAATCCTAGTATGGCCCCAGAAATTGATCACTTAAGTTTCTAGGTCATACTAACAGAA
>CAJKNC010000164.1 GCA_905201175.1 uncultured Succinatimonas sp. | reverse complement strand
TTCATAACAAAACCCCATTATCAATCATGTGATCAATAATGGGGTTCATACTAGTACTCAGGATTTGTTAGCTATAGAAAAATATTTTTCATATAAACTTAAACAGCCGTTATTAAAAATAGATCTTAAAAAAGAGCATAGATTGGAAGCTGCTTTGGGAGGATATGATGAAAAATGGGCAACTTTTGCAGTTTTTGCGGATTTGTTAAATTTTGCTTCTCAAGGAGATTTATTGCCTTTAAAAGATGAGAATGTAGTTATTCCCAAAAATTGTGTGCTTTCCACAAGTTTACAAAATCTTGATTTAACAAGATTTAGAAGGCTTATAGTTGTTGAAAACGGAGAAGTTTTGCAGCATTTAGATCTTCTAGAGGAAATCCTGCCGGATGAGTTTAAAAAAAGTTTAGTTGTTTATCGGGGATCCGGTTCTAATCACAGGTCGCTTATAAGTCTTATATCTAATTTAAGTCCAGGAATTCAGTTGGGCCTATTTTGTGATTACGATGCCGCAGGACTAGGGATTGCACAGAGCTTAAGCAGGCATTTTAAAGACAGCTCCTATATTTTGGTCCCGAAAGTCCGTGATGAAAAGTTAAGCAGACTGTCTAAAGAGCAATGCTATGCAGATCAGTTGCATATTTTAGTAAATCTTTTAGCAAAAGAAGCTATATCCTACAATATTAGGAACCTAGCTTTAGACTTGCACAAATTCGCTTTTGCTGTAATGCAGGAACATATGCTTGCAAATAAAATTGCTTTGCAAGCATATGAAATTTAGAAATTATGCAGGAAGGACAAAACCTATTTTACGATATACATCATCTAAGGTCTTTTGAGCGATTTCAGCGGCACTCTCAGCTCCCTTAGCAAAGATTTCATTTAAATATGTTTCATCACTGCGTAATTGATGATATTTCTCTTGAATTGGACGCAGCATTTCAACTACAGCTTCACCGACTTCGCTCTTGAAGGTTCCGTACATCTGTCCTTTATACTGCTCAACTAATTCTTCAATGCTCTTTGATGTGGATGCAGACAGAAGCTCCAGAAGATTAGATACGCCAGGTTTCTTATCCCAGTCGTAGCAAATAACAGGGGGATTATCACTGTCAGTTACAGCACGCTTTAATTTCTTTAATATGGAGTTAGGATCTTCAAGAATACGAATAACATTATTAGGGTTATCATCAGATTTAGACATCTTCTTTGAAGGATCCTGCAAAGACATAACGCGAGCTCCAGCTTTGGGGAAATAACCTTCAGGAAGCACAAAAGTTTCACCGTAAATATTGTTAAAACGGGTAGCAATATTGCGGGTAATTTCAATGTGTTGCTTTTGATCGTCACCTACAGGAACTAAGTTTGCCTGGTAAAGAAGAATATCTGCAGCCATAAGAACTGGATAATCAAATAGACCAGCAGTTACATTATCTGCATAGCGCTTAGATTTATCTTTATATTGGGTCATGCGTGATAGCTCACCAACTTGGGTATAGCAATTCAATACCCAGCCTAGCTGACAGTGAGCCGGTACATGCGATTGTAAAAATATAGTAGATTTATCAGGATCAATACCTGCAGCTAAAAAGATAGCTAAGGTATCATAAGATCTTTTTAATAATTCTTTAGGATTTTGTCTTACAGTGATTGCATGCTCATTGACTACGCAATAGATGCAATTGTAATCGTTTTGCAGACCTACCCAGTTGCGTAAAGAACCAATATAGTTGCCGACTGATAATTCGCCTGATGGTTGAATACCGCTAAAGATAGTTTGTCTGGTCATTTTAATTACCTTGAAAATATATCAAATAGAAAACGTCAACAAGTTTACCGCAAGAGCAAATAAAATCCAAACAGCTAAAAAGCAGGTAATAAAATTTATCTGACATGCACAAAAACTAGTTTGATTTTGGTTCTATTTTTGTGCAAAAAATAGAATTATTAAAAAATAATCTCCCTGATTAAAAGAACAGCTCTTTAATTAAAGCATAAGATTATTGGTAATCTCGCGAGCGCTTTTTTTTACTTTTTCAACAATTGTGGGGATAATTTCTGTGGAAAATTTATTAAATGAGCCTACAACAGAAATAGCCCCAAGCAGATTGCGCTCATGATCAAAAACCGGCACGGCAACGCAGCGGATCTCAGCTTCTCCTTCACTATTATCAAAGGCCCATCCCTGCAGTCTGATAGATGCTAATTCACGTCTTAAAGCTTCTGGACTGGTGATGGAAGTTGCCGTAGCTGGGGTATAGTCCAAATTTGATATTAAGCGTTCTCTAAGCTCGCTTGCTTGAAAAGCGAGAAGGCATTTGCCTAGGCCAGCATGAACTAGGGAAATTTCTGAACCTTCGCGAGACATTAGACGTACACCAGCCTTAGGACTAGTTTTTTTAATTACGTAATAAGCGTGATCTCCGTCCATAATGCCAAAATGCACAGCCAGGCAGTCAATATTATTGAGCAGATACTCCAGATGAGGATTAACTATATCTTTAAGATCCAGTGATTCTGAGGCCGCCTTGCCAAGAGAGATAAGCTTCATCCATAACTGCACACTGCTGTCATGATTGCGTCTTATTAGACCTAAATTTATCATCTCATCTATTAGTACATATACAGTGCTGCGCGGTAATCCGGTTAGATAGATAATCTCTGATACAGAGCAGTGATGATTTTTCTGCAATACGTTTAATATTGACATAGCTCTGTCTAAGGCTGGAACTCTAGATTTATTCTTCATGAAACACCGTTATCTTTCCCTTATGTCTTTTCTAGTATTTTAGATCAATTTAGTAAAAACCTAAGAATAAAATTATTCTGGCAAATACAGAGAAAATAAATTTATATATAAGTTTTATTTTTATAAGAGTATTTATGAATTATATCTAAAATGCTGGAAAATTTATCT
>CAJKNC010000163.1 GCA_905201175.1 uncultured Succinatimonas sp. | reverse complement strand
CCTTCAAAGAATTTTTTTAGCAAGTCTGGAATTTCCGGAGCTTGTTTTTTTCGTGTCTGTATTTTTACCTAATAAAGATCAGTACATTCTTTGAATTTTATAAAAATTATCTTTTCCATAAGTTTTCTCCTCATAAGTCAGTGTTTTTTCCGGCAAAATAAGGTACGGTTTTTGTATATATAAGCATATTTATCGCGGCAAGCCTTCAGCTAGGCTAATGTCAATCGATATTTAAGCTCATTTATCGAGAGGACTCAATAAGTTTTAGATCGTTTAATTTTCTCCTGCAGGATAAAATGGCTCGTTATTCTTCTGCTATGATGCTTAAGTATTTAAGCTTGAATAAGTCAGAAGCTTTAAAGCTGCTTAGGCAGGAAGGCTGTAAATTTAATTAAAAGCATCGGCTATGAAATAGAGGAATAATATGCGGATTTTAGTGTTATGTACCGGCAATAGCTGTCGAAGTCAAATGGCTCAGGGCTTTTTGCAAGCATTTGACCCGCGGCTTGAGGTATTTTCAGCTGGTACAAAAATTGCCAAGGAGGTGAATCCCTTGGCATTAAAGGTTATGGCCGAGGCTGGCATAGATTTAAGCTCGCACGTGCCTAAAAGCGCAGCCTTATATCTTAATGAAGAATGGGATTACGTCATCACAGTCTGCGGCGGGGCTAAAGAGAGCTGTCCGATGTTTTCAGGAAAGGTTGCGCATCGGCTGCATATGGGATTTGATGATCCGTCTGAGGCTATAGGAAGTCCGGAGTTTATATATGGAGAGTTTCTGCGGATACGGGATGAAATTAAAGAGCGTTTTTATAAGTTTTATCTTGATGAATTAAAGCCTCAATTAAATTTCTGATCAGCATTTTGAAAAAGCAGCAGGCAGCTGCCTATGAATATATATTAGAGCTTTACTCTAAAAATTTAATTATATGTAATATATAAGTATTTTACGAGGAAGCTTTTCAAGCAGCGCATGAAAGCGCAAATATATGCTGATGCATAAAAAATCTTTTTAAATTGACATTCATAGATTTGAAGCTTAGGAAATAAAATACTGGAGATTTAGGCTGAATATATAAAAAAAAACAAACTCCAGATCCTAGAGCTTGTTTTAATTTTTTGAAGGAGGATTTAAATGGCGGTGAGATCGGGATTCGAACCCGAGATACGCTATTCACGTATACACGCTTTCCAGGCGTGCGCCTTCAGCCACTCGGCCATCTCACCGTTCATTTGAGAACGGTGCTTATTTTACACATTTTTTTTATAAATGCAAGCATTAGACTTTTTTTACCTCATCTTTTGATATGTCCGCAAATAAATATGCATATCGTTCTTAAAGAAATAAGCCTTATCATTGCCGTACCGCAGAATAAGCGAAATATTTATAGATAAAGCTTTTTGTGCGGAACTTTCAGCAAGAGGCATAAGCTCTTATTTTAAGAGCCTCGCTGTTCCCTGAAAGAATTTTCCGAAATTCAAATCGGCATTGAAATTAACATTTAGTACTAGACTTCCGATTAAGTGAGGAATTTTTTTTGATAAGATAAAAACAAAAATTGTAGTAAAGATAATGGTATTAAAATCATTAATACCAAGATTATCCATTGAAGAAATTCTCTCGCTTAAGTTTTCTAAAATTACAGCGCCGGTATTGCAGATCATAATCATCGTCATCAGGCGCAGGGCAAAATAGATTACTTGACGCAAAACTCCTACCGCAATGTCCCTTGTATATTCAAATGCGCCGAAGCCTAAGGCAAAGGTGCCTAAAATGCACAGCATATAGGCGCTGACATAGGTAATGGTGTAATCGATAACCAGTAAAAACATCAAGATCAGATAAACATAGCAGGATAAATACATAAGCGCGGTAAAAATCAGCGAGGTATTGCTGTTCTTTACGGCTGCAAGCAGCTGATTGAAGGTATTGAAGCTTAGATCTAAAAGCTCGGAGGGACCTTGATTTTTAGTATTGGTAATGGAGGTTAAGGAGTCGACAATGCTTATGCCGATGGCATTGCCGTTATCAAGCAGAAATAAAAATACTCCTGCATTTATGCAGAGCTTGACAAAGAAGGCTAAAAAAGAAGGAATATCTTCATTTTTAAGCGCAAAGCTTATGCCGCCTAAAATAACTGAAAAGCCCAATAACGACCAGAAAAGCCGTGAGGCGGCAAGCTTTATAGGCTCAATATAAATCTCAGCGCCGTTAAGGAAGTCCTGACAGAGGCTGTTTAGCAGGTTTTCTGCATTAAGATCTGCGCCTGCAGCAGCAGACAGCTGAGGACTTAAAAAACATAAAGACAATATAAAAAGCTTAATTAACATTTGCGTCCATATTTAAAGAAAGATGCTCGGAGCTGATGCTGTAGGTCTGTAAAAATTCTTCATCGGCCTGAGCGTTTAATATTTCGATATTGCTTTGCTTCTGAGCCTGCAGTGAGCTTAAATTTAAAAGGCTGTTTAATTGCGAGGTAAGGGCAATAATTGAATTTGCCGTCATGGAATTAACCTTTGACAGCGTATCAATGCTGGCGTTAAGACCTGAGGCGTTTTGCGCTTCAAGAGTAAAGCCGTCAAGCTCAGCTAAAGCCTGCTGCAGGCTCTGCCCTAAAATCTGGCCATTTTCCTGAGTGCGCTCGGCAAGCTCCAAGGTTTCCTGATTGTAGCTTGAGGTGACGCTGTAAAAGCTGCAGCTGCCTGGATCTCTGCATCAACCAGATACTTTACTCCCACAGGATGTGGATACCACAGGTCATTGGAGGTGGTGATACCGGTTTTCAGTCCCTCGCCCAGCGCCACATACACACCGGCACGGGCTACATCAGTGTTCAGGTCCTTATAGATCTCGTACATGGTGGTGAGCCATGGCTCCAGCCGCAGACCCTGTGTGGCCTTAATGTTGCGGATAAGAGTCTGCCAGGTGTGATGATGTGTATTGACAAAGCCGGGCAGGATAACGC
>CAJKNC010000162.1 GCA_905201175.1 uncultured Succinatimonas sp. | reverse complement strand
TCATAACAAAACCCCATTATCAATCATGTGATCAATAATGGGGTTCATACTAGTTTAGCGGGATTTTTTCTTAGCGAGCTGCCAGCTCAACTAGCTTTAAGCTTACCTCTAAGGATTTTTCAAAAGAAGATAAAGGCAAGAACTCAGCATAGCTATGAAAATTATGTGCGCCTGTAAAATAATTCGGCGTTACAATGCCGCGGGCAGACAATGCCGAACCATCAGTACCGCCGCGCATAGCATAAACTACAGGCTTGATTGACAACTCTTTTAAAGCTTCAAATAGCATTGCAATCGGCCGATCCTCAACGCTTACATTATTTGCAATATTTTCATAAGTATCGCTAAATTCAAGACTTATTTCAGCTCGAGGGTGCATTTTTTTAAGCTTTTCTGCATTAGCTTTTAAAATTTCCTTACGCTTTATATAGTTATTCTTATCATGATCGCGAATAGATACATTTAAAGAACAATATAAAGGATCGGATTTAATGCCGGTAAACCACCAATAACCATCAAGACCATCCGTACACTCTGGGGTCTGGCTGCGATCAAACATCGAAATATAATCATGCGCAACTAATAGAGGATTTACCAAAACTCCCTTAGACGACATGGGGTGAGCACTTACGCCCTTGATCTTTAAGACTCCTGAGCCTGCATTGAAGGTTTGATAGACAACCTCTCCTAAGCCGCAGCTATCAATGGTATAGGCAAAATCAACATCAAAGCGCGACAAATCCATAAGCTTTGAGCCGCGCAGACCTATCTCCTCATCAGGAACAAAAGCAACGCAAATCTTAGAATGCCTGATACTTTTATCTGTAGTTAAAATCTGCAGCATAGTCATGATATTAGACATAGCTGCTTTATTATCAGCACCTAAAACTGAGGTTCCGTCAGCAAAAATGATCTCCTCTCCCTGATATTTTGCTAATTCAGGATGCTCGTCTAATTTAATGCTGATTCCCAGTTCTTTATTTAAAAGAACATCTCCTCCTGTATACTTGATGATCTGCGGCTTTATTTCTGCACTCAAAGATACATCTACAGTATCTAAATGGCTGACAAAGCCTAATACAGGACCTTCAGCATTTGCCGGTAAATTTGCGTAGACAATACTATGCTCATCTACATAAACATCTTCAAGACCCATTTCTTTTAGCTCTGCGGCTAACAAGTTAGCTAGCCTAGTCTGTCCCTCTGATGAGGGAACAGAGCTATTGTTAGGATCTGACTGAGAGCTTATCGCTACATAGCGAAAAAAATGCTCCTTTAAAAGCTCGATCTTATCCACTTAAATTAAACTCCTTTCGGGAACATGGTAGACGGATAGTCAAATCCGCTGTGGAAACCTAAAGGAATGCCTAAGAACCAATATGCATACAATACAGCTGTTAAAACAATCAGCAGCGCAAAAGTATAAGGCAGCATCATTGAACTTAATGTGCCGACACCGGCCTTAGAGCAATAGCGCTGGCAATACATAATCAGTAACGGATAGAAGGCAAACATCGGGGTACAGACGTTAACTGCAGAGTCAGAAACTCTGAAGGCCGCCTGAGTTAATTCAGGAGAAATGCCCAGCATCATCAGCATAGGAACAAAAATGGTGGATAAAATAGCCCACTTGGAAGTTGCCGAGGTAATTAAAAGATTAAGCATACCGGTTAAGATGATGATGCCTAATAAAGTAACGCCTGAAGGCATGCCTAAATCACGCAGGAATTCTGCTCCGGAAATTGCCAATAGCGAGCCTATGCCGGATTTATTGAACACATAGAGGAATTGTCCGGCAAAGAAGCAGAAAACAATAAAAGAAATCAGCATCTTCATAATGTGCTCCATTGAACGGATCACATCATTAGCTTTAGTAAAGGTTCCGCAGGCATAGCCAAAAACTATTCCCGGTACAGAGAAGAAAATTAATAACAGCGGCACTAAGCCCTGCATTACCGGTGCTTTAGGAGAGGTTAAAGAGCCGTCTGGAGCTCTAAATAATGAATTCTCCGGATAACACAGAACAAAAAGCAGCGCTAAGAGAAAGACCACTGTTCCTAAAGCCAAACGGAACGCAAAATTCTCTTTGTCGCTAACCTTAGAAATAACTAGGCTGTCATCATCCTTAAGCTTTTCATCAAGCGGCATGGTTTTCCATAATCTAGGTTCAATTACCCTATCTGTTACAAACCAGACAACCGCAATGACAAAAAATGTGCCGCCTAAGGAATAAAAATAGTTACACAAAACATTAACTGAATAATTAGGATCGATAATATGGGAGGCTGACTCAGTAAAGCTTTGCATTACCGGATCGATAATTGATGGGGTATAGCTTGCAGTAAAGCCGCCAGACAAGCCTGCAAAAGAGCAAGCAATACCGGCTAAAGGATGACGGCCGCAAGCATAAAACATCAATGCAGAAACAGGCATCAAAATAGTATATGCAGAATCCGAGACGATATGGCAAACAATTGACACAAAAACTACGGTTGGAGTTAAATATCTGCTCGGAGTAACAGACAGGAACTTTTTAATTAATACGTTAACGAAACCGCTGCCCTCAGCGATACCAATACCTAATGTAGCCACAATCGTAATGCCCAAAGGCGGGAATCCCATAAAATTCTTTACTGAAGAAACCAGCAAATCCATAAGATTTTCAGGGCTCAGCATATTTAAAATTTTGATTTTTTCATGAGTATTAGGATGAATATAATCAAAATCTACAAAAGATAAAGCTGTGGCAATGATAATGGTAATTATAAGTGAGTAGATAAAGAGCATGGTGATATGCGGCAGCTTATTTCCCATTCTCTCCACGCAGTTTAAAAAGCGATTAAGTAAACTTAATTGCTCGGTGTTACTATTCATAACCAATTCCTAAAATTATTTTAAAGTTCTCATCTAAAGACACGTGAATAAGCCTCACAAACCTAATCTATTATAATGTTATGCGATTACATAACAAAATTTATGTAAAACATTTTGGCATTGGATCACCAAAA
>CAJKNC010000161.1 GCA_905201175.1 uncultured Succinatimonas sp. | reverse complement strand
CCCCGCCGATATAGGCAGCTCTTGCACCGTAAACGGCAGCGTCCATATTGTGTGCACGGCGAGCGCCGAAATCTGAAACCACTCTGCCCTTTGCAGCTTTAACAATACGCTGCGCCTTGGTGGCAATCAGGGACTGATGATTTATCTGAGCTAAAATTGCCGTTTCAATCAATTGCGCATCAATAAGCGGAGCATATACGGTGATTATCGGCTCATTGGGGTACATAATCGTACCCTCAGGGAAGGCATATACATCGCCGTGAAAGCGGTAATCCTTAAGATAAGTTAAAAAAGCTTCTGAGAAAATGCCTAAAGAGCGAAAATATTCTATATCTTCAGCCTCAAAATGCATGTTTTCAATATAATCAACAATCTGCTCTAAGCCGGCAAAAATTGCAAAGCCGCCATGATCTGGATTCTGCCTGTAAAAAACATCAAAGGTAACCTTGCGTTTAAAAGCATCAGGATCGGCAAAATAACCATTAGCCATGGTCATTTCATACAGATCCATCATCATAGATAAATTGCGTTTATCAAACTGAGACATAAAACATCCTCAGACATATCGTCCTGATAAGACCTCGAGCTGTTTAAACAAGCTAAATCAGAGGCTTTATTTTAATTTTATATTTTTCGACTTTAAGGTGCGCTTAATCACCTGCTGCTGTTCCTTATTCAGCTTATAAAGCTTCATAATCTCATCATCAAGCTTTTTATAGAGAGGCTCGGCATTTTCCGTAGCGGCCAACAGCTTATCGACCATCTCAATGATGGGCTGCTGCTCGTCTCTGCTGATAACCGGAATAGGGATCTGCTCTAAGTGAGATCGCAATAGCTTCAAAGCATTGTAATGCTTAACTAGAAAATAAGATGCAACACTAGAATTTAATATAGCTAAAACATATTTAATATCCAACCCTTTTATTTTAGGAATTAGAATGTTGCAGCTATTTAAGGATAAAGTCTGCTTATTGTCATATGTAAATACCGGAACATCGCAGATAAAACGATATAAAAGCTTTTCCTTAGCACGATATATCTCCGTAGGCGCAGTCTGCTGAAACTGCTCCGGGGTATATTTAATATAATTTCCAGAAGATTTAATGCCGTACTTGCGAATTTCGCTGCCCTTTAAAATCACCTCGCTGCCTTCAAAAGGCTCCTGCTTGACAAAGGCCTGATTATTGCCCGTCACAATGCCTAAAGCAAAACGGGCATTGCCCTTTAAATAAGCTGCCGGAGAGATAGTTTCAATGTGAGTTAGGCAGTCAGTATCATAATCTGAGGCATGGAAGCTTAAATTATGCTCATTAAAGACGCGCTCTTCCTTAATGACAAAGCTCTCTTTATTCTGCTTAATGCTGCAGCCTAAAACCTCGCCATGAAAGCCGGTCTGCACTCCTAATAAAATAGCCGGGCACTGTACGCCGTCAAAAGCATTTCCCAGGAAATTTACAAACCTAAAGGCACAGTTTTCCAATAAAATTGCTCTAAGCTTAGCATGAGTTGCTACGTTCAGCAGGGCCTCAGGCAATACCAGCGCTAATAAGCCCTTATCCTTAAGCATAGCTAAGGCTCGCTCTACGAATAGAGATGAAGATTCAATAGATTTGCCCTGTGCAGTTACAAAGCGCTTTTTATAGGCCTGCCGCTCTTTCTGAGTAAAATTGCCGCCCCAGGGAGGATTGCCAATCACAATATCAAATTTATGCTTGAAGCTTGAGGTCAGGCTGTTGCCGATAATTACGCGCTTGCGCAGCTGCTCTGCAGTCTGCTCCGGAGACTGCAAAGCCAAATTAATTCTAGTTAAATATACAGAGGTTTCATCTGTATCCTCGCCGTAAAGCTTTTCGCAGTCATAGCCTAAGGCAGCAAGAGACAGCAGGAAATTACCGCTGCCGCAGCAGGGATCGCAGATAAGCTTATCCTTTAAATCGCCATTAAAGCCTTCGATGCTGCTGATCAATTCCTTTACTATTGACAGCGGCGTGTAATAGGAACCTTTTTTCTTGCGCAAAGCTAAATCTTTAAATGAAACATATACAAGACCTAAGCTGTCCTCACCATTTACATACTTAAGCTCTAAATTTAAGGCATCTTTTAAAGCATCGAATTCATCTAATGTCGGAAGCTTATTTTCCAGGAGATCCTCAATTAATGCCCTAAATTCGCCGTCAAACAAGGAAGACAGGAAATCACAGAGCACAAAAGGCTTTTTAAAGCCGTATTCATGACGGGCATAAAACTGCTGAACTGCAAAGTTAGCTAAAACAATCAATAATTCACGGCGTGTGGTAACTACATTGAGATCTAATAATTTCTCAACAACTTTTTGGTTTTCTATAGTTTCAATATAATCCTTATAGACAACCTTGCCGTTAAGGCGGCTCTTATTGCGGCGGCTTTTAAGCTGTGAGGATTCCTCTGAATTCATATCAGCGGCAACCTTTTTAGCATAAGCCTTAGAAAAATACTGACCGTCAACGTCATACTTAAGCTTGCCAAGCCTCAGCCAGATTTTAGCCGTATCCTCTGAAATGGACAGATACTGCGCCAGCTTGCTTACAGTCAGCGCATCCGAAGGCTTTGCCTTTGCCGCAGTCTTGCGTCTGGCATCCGCAGGCTTTTCCAGATTATCAGGAATAAGCCATATTCCCTTTTCAATCTTTGCCCCTTCCAGCCGGCCGTTTTCACAAAGTATCTGAACTCGTCTTTCAGATAACTTAAATTTTTTTGCAGTCTCTTTTACAGAAATATAATTTGCCACAGCGATCTCCTTTGCATAACAATATTATATTTTCATAAACGAATAATCACAATATTAATAAGGCACCAATTTATAAAAATTATCGTTAATATTTTTATAAAAAAAGATTTTGTTTTAAATCAAAGGGTAGAACCTACAAAAAAATATAAACAGCTTAAATTTATGAGACAATTTCTTGAATTTACTTTATAAACAGTAAATTTTTGCAATAATATTATGATTTTCCTATATAAAAATAAAAA
>CAJKNC010000160.1 GCA_905201175.1 uncultured Succinatimonas sp. | reverse complement strand
ATTCTGTTAGTATGACCTAGAAACTTAAGTGATCAATTTCTGGGGCCATACTAAACAGCGGGATTTTTTTAGTGCTTAAGATGCTTGTTTAAAAATGCAACAATTACATCTTGTACTTCATCCTGCACCCAGTAATCACCGCCGTGTCCAGCACCTTCTACAAGGTAACGCTCAGATTCAATGCCGTGAGCGCGCAGAGCTTCAAACATAATTTCAGTTTCTTTAGCAGATACTAAGGTATCAGCAGTGCCATGGAACAGTAAAAATGGAGGAGTGTGCTCATCTACATATAGAGCAGGATTATATTTTCTAACCTCATCCATACGATCAAGAACGCTTGCATCAATGCCTCCGCAGATAGTACAGCCATTTAGCCATAAAGCCTGGCAGGCACTTGGCGAGTTGTAAGCATTCATAGTTTCGCGGGAAAAGCCGTCAGCCATTCTGGACAGATCGGTTACGCCGTATAAATCAACTACGCATGAGACCTTGCTTGAGTAATTGAGATTATCTCCCTCGTCGAATAAGCGGCTGTGGCCGGTAACTCCGGCAAAGCAGGATAGATAGCCGCCAGCAGATGTTCCCATAATGCCGATATTATTAATATCAATGCCAAAGCGCATGGCATTTTTGCGTAAATAGCGAATGGCTGATTTAACATCTAAAATCGGCTCGGGAAGATGTGATTGCGGTGCAAAGCGGTAGGATATTGAAGCAACTAAATAGCCTTCTCTGGCTAAGCGTTCCCTAATTTCAAAGTGATTTGCTCGATTTGAGGTAATGAAGCCGCCGCCAGTTACAAATACTACTGCAGGAATAAGTTTGCCGATGCGCGGCTTTAAAATATCCATCTTTAAGTCAACATTAGGATGACTGTGAACACTTACTTGTGAGTAAGTAATATCTGGTATGAAGTCAATTCTATAGTTTTTTAAAGAGACTTTAAGTATTTTGCTTTCAGGTTTAACGTTATTCATTTTTTAATAGAAAGAGATTTTTGCAAATGTTATATTTAGATCAAAATATACCATAAAGAATAGGTAGTGCAAATTAGATATAAGAGTGATCCTTTTTGATGTTTATATATAAAGTTTGGTATGGGCGCGGATCTATTAGAACAAAAATTGTGCAGCTGCTGCTGCTGCCGTTAACATTATTATTTATGACTATTTCGTCATTAAGACTTTGCCTATATAAATGGCATTTCCTTAAAAGTACAAAAATTAATGTGCCGGTGATTATTGTCGGCGGTATTACTGTAGGCGGTGCTGGAAAAACGCCGTTGAGCATAGCTCTTATTGATTATTTAAATCGTCAAGGCATAAAGGTAGGCGTAATTTCTCGTGGTTATAAAGGGCATGCTCCTTATTACCCTTTTGAAGTTAAAGCTGACAGCCAATCAAGTGAAAGCGGGGATGAGCCGTTATTAATCAAGCAGCAAATTGGTGATAGTGCTGTAGTTGTTACTGATCCGGTAAGATCCAGAGGAGCACAATACTTAGAGCACTCTGGCTGTGAGATCATTATTTGTGATGATGGCCTGCAGCACTACGCTTTAAATCGATCAATTGAGATTATTGTTTTAGATTCTGAGCGTTTATGGGGAAACGGCTTGTGTCTTCCAGCTGGGCCTCTGCGTGAGGGCAGATGGCGTTTAAATAAAGCAGATTTTGTGATTTTAAATGGTAAGGCGCAGCTAGGCTTTGATAATTTTACCTTAAAACCTAAGATTCCAAAGTCTTTGACAGACGGCTCTCCATTAGAAAGTAAAAAAATTATAGCATTGGCAGGTATTGCTAATCCTGAGCGTTTTTATAGAACCTGTGAAAGTCTAGGGCTTGAAATTGTAGATAAAGTTGAGCTTTTAGATCATGCAGCAATTGATAAAAAGCGGCTGTTGGAATTAAGCTACGGCTATCCTGTAGTGATGACTGCCAAAGATGCGGTTAAGTATCGTCATTTGGGCATAAATAATTTATATGTCTTGGATGTTAAAGCGGAATTATCTGCTGAGTTTTTGCAAAAGTTTTGGTCAAGCATCAAAGAACAGCAAAAGAAGCTCAGCTACAAGCTTTAAGCGTCATTATTGTTATAAAATGCTTAAAATAACTTAAATATAGGATTTTAGAAATTATGGCAGATTATATTGTAGCAATTCCGGCTCGTTATGCTTCAACTCGTCTCCCAGGTAAACCTTTAGCTGATTGTGATGGTATGCCAATGATTAAGAGAGTTGCATTGCAGGCTCTTAATTCTAAGGCTAAACGCATCATCATCTGTATTGATGATGAAAGAGTAGCGCAGGCTCTGCAGGGAGTAAATGTTGAGGTCTGTATGACATCTAAAGACTGTAAATGCGGTACGGATCGAATTGCCGAGATGCTCAAGAAGCTTAATATTGCTCCTGAAACTGTGGTTGTAAATATTCAAGGCGATGAGCCGCTGATCAATCCGGAACATATTGATAAAGTTGCCAATCTTTTAATTGACAGCGGAGCTGATATGTCGACTCTCTGCGCTGAGATTTCTGAAATCAAGGATGTTTTTGATCCTAATTGCGTTAAGGTTGTGATGGATTGCAATGGCATGGCTTTGTATTTCAGCCGCGCACCCATACCTTATGAGCGTGATAATTTTAAGAGTGAGCATGTATCTGAATTGCATTATCCTCACTATCATCATATTGGCATTTATGGATATAAGGCTAAGACTGTAGTCGCTTATAGTGCTATGGATCAGGCTGAAATAGAAAAGTGCGAATCGTTAGAGCAGCTGAGGCTTTTAAATTTAGGCTATAAGATTGCTGTGGGAATTACAGATCGTCCTCCTGAGACAGGTGTAGATACAGCGGATGATTTGGCACGTATCAATGAAATTTTAAAGCGTAATCATTAGTTTTGCTTTTTAATAAAAATCCTAAGCTAGATAAGCTATCTTAGGATTTTAATTTTGTAATATATTGAATAAACATATAATTTTATATAAATTAAGCAGCAATTTTTATCTATATTGTAAAGATATTTATATATAAAATAATTA
>CAJKNC010000159.1 GCA_905201175.1 uncultured Succinatimonas sp. | reverse complement strand
CTAATTATATAAATAAAATTTGCTAAATTTTGTATAAAAACATCACAATCAGAAATGAATTGAGAGTAGGGAGTTTTTTTTAGCAATTTTTTAGTACAAATTTGCTATTCTTAATGCCTTTAATAGCGTTTTATATCCACACGCTGGCATTTTAAGGGTAAAATAAAAGGTTATTATCTCATCATATTAGATGTCATATTTAATCTTAACCACACCTCTTAGCAAGGTTTAAACTAACAATGTCAAATTCATACGACCTTCAAACTTTTCAAGGACTAATTCTAACCTTACAGGATTATTGGATGCAGCACGGCTGCATGATTGCTGAACCTTTTGACATGGAAGTCGGAGCAGGAACTTCTCACCCGATGACTTTCTTAAGATCTTTAGGTCCTGAACCAATTTCTTGCGCTTATGTTCAACCTTCAAGAAGACCTACAGATGGAAGGTATGGTGAAAACCCAAACAGATTACAGCACTACTATCAATTTCAAGTAATCTTAAAACCATCTCCTGACAACATTCAGGAGTTATATCTGGGCTCACTTAAAGAGTTAGGTTTTGATCCTACTGAAAACGATATACGATTCGTTGAAGATAACTGGGAAAATCCAACCCTTGGTGCATGGGGCCTCGGTTGGGAAATTTGGCTAAACGGTATGGAAGTCTCTCAATTTACCTATTTCCAGCAGGTCGGCGGATTAGAATGCTTCCCCGTAACAGGCGAACTTACTTACGGTCTTGAACGTTTAGCTATGTATATACAAAAGAAAAAAACTGTTTATGATCTTATTTGGGCTCACACTGCTAATGGAGATGTAACCTACGGAGATATCTTCCATCAAAATGAAGTTGAACAATCAACATATAATTTTGAGTATGCTGATACTGAATTCTTATTCAATATGTTCGATAAAATGGAGCAAGAAAGCACCAATTTATTAAATCTTGAAAATCCTTTACCATTACCGGCATATGAGCGCATATTAAAAGCAGCACATTGCTTCAATTTATTAGATGCCAGACATGCAATTTCTGTTACAGAAAGACAAAGATTTATTTTAAGAATTAGAACTCTCTCTAAGGCTGTTGCCGAAGCTTATTACAAGAGCAGAGAAAAATTAGGTTTCCCTATGTGTAAACGTAATATGGGCCAAAATTAGAGATAGGAAAAGAAATGACTACTAAAAATTTACTTATTGAGCTTGGCACCGAAGAGTTACCTCCTAAATCATTAAGAAAACTGGCTCAAGCTTTACATGACGATTTTATTGCCCAATTAAAAAATGAAGGTTTAAACTTCAGTTCATCTAAATGGTTTGCAACTCCTAGAAGATTGGCTTTATATATTTCCGATCTTGATACTAAACAGCAAGATCGCGACATTGAAATCAAAGGTCCTGCCGTAAAGGTTGCTTTTGATGCTGATGGAAATCCTTCAAAAGCTGCTTTAGGATGGGCAAATGCAAATGGTATTACTATAGATCAAGCCAGCAGACTCAAAACAAATAAGGGAGAATGGTTATTCATTAAAACCTCCAAGCAGGGAGCTCAGACTTCTAATTTAATTCCGGATCTATTTATACATGCTCTTAAGTCATTACCAATTCCTAGACTTATGCATTGGGGTAATAAACACGAAGAATTCGTAAGACCGGTTCACACTTTATGCGTTTTATTTGGTGATGAATTAATTGATTGTACTATTCTCGGTGTTAAATCATCTAAGACTATCAATGGCCATCGCTTCTTAGGACAAAAACAAGTTACCTTAAAATCTGCTGAAACCTATGTTGACCAATTGCGTAATGAAGGTTGCGTAATTGCTGACTATGAAGAACGTAAAGCTTCAATCATAGAACAAGTCACTGCAATTGCTAATAACAATAATGGCATTGCCGATTTAGATGATTCTTTAGTTGAAGAAGTAACTTCTATTGTTGAAGCTCCTTTTATTTTTCAAGCTAAATTTGAAGAACGCTTCTTAAAAGTTCCTTCTGAGGCTTTAGTTTATACAATGAAAGGCGATCAGAAGTATTTCCCAATATATAATAAAGAAGGAAAGCTTTTACCAGTCTTTGCATTTGTAAGTAATATCAATCCTAAAGATCCTACATCTTTGATTTCTGGTAATGAGCGTGTTGTAAGACCTCGTCTTTCAGATGCAGAATTCTTCTTCAATACAGACAGAAAGCACAGCTTAGAATCTTTCTTTGATAAATTAGAAAATATCGTTTATCAAAAAGATATCGGCTCTTTAGCAGATCGTAGCCGTATTGTTGAAAAGCTAGCCGTATATATTGCAAACAAAATCAAAGCAGATCCTGCTAAAGCATCCCGCGCTGCTATTTTAGCTAAATGTGACTTAGCAACTACCATGGTTACTGAGTTTACAGATACACAAGGAATTATGGGAATGCACTATGCAGAGCTTGATGGAGAAGATCAGGATGTTGCAGAGGCTATTTTTGAGCAGTATTGCCCTCGATTTGCTGGAGATAAAATTCCTACTAAACCAGTACAAATTGCTGTATCCTTGGCAGAAAAATTAACTACCTTAGTTGGTATCTTTGGCATCAACATGTTACCTAAGGGAGACAAAGATCCTTTTGGCTTAAGACGTGCAGCTATCGGCTTAATCAGAATCATTATTGAAAATAATGTTGAGCTTAATTTAATAGATGCTATTGCTTACACCTGCGAGCTGTTAAGCACTAAGCTTAAAAATAAGCAAACAGCTTCAGATGTTGCTGACTTCATTTTTAATCGCTTAAAGTTCTATTACCAAGATCAGGGAATAGAAGCCTCTATATTCTTATCTGTATTAAGTGTAAAGCCTAATAGCATTTTAGATTTTAATATGAGAGTAAAAGCTGTTAAAGAATTCAAGCAATTACCTCAAGCAGCAGATTTGGCGTCCGCCTATAAGCGTATTAGCAATATTATAAGCAAGGCTGAAACAGTAAGTACTGAAGTTAATGCTGAATTATTCCAGGAAGATGCTGAAAGAGTCCTTATGAACCACGTTAATATGCTCTCAGGAAAGATTACT
>CAJKNC010000158.1 GCA_905201175.1 uncultured Succinatimonas sp. | reverse complement strand
ATTCTGTTAGTATGACCTAGAAACTTAAGTGATCAATTTCTGGGGCCATACTACTGCTTGCCGATCTTAAAAACTACCTGAAGCTATATGACGGTCCTCATGCAGCAGATTTTAATTACAGCATAATGGCCAATCAAATATGTCTTTACAATCTAAAATACGGCCATCATTACAAGGCAGTTCTAGCGCCAAATTTTATCAGCAGCGATGGCAGCAAAAATGCTGCCGCCATTGAAAAAGGCTTTGTGACCGCTGATGCTAAAAGCTCAATTTCTCTTGCAAAAGGCTCTCTTTTAAGCATGCAGCATCAAGACGCCTTAAATCTTACAACCTGCAATCTTGATGAAATTGAACTGCATTTATATAAAATATCAGCACAAGATCTTCACGATAATAATCTTTATTCCTATATACAAAATCAGAATCTAGATAATTATAAAGTACAAAAGCTTATCAAAAATAACGCCGTATTCTTAGGTAAAAAGCAGCTCTCTCTGCCTAAAAGATTAAACGAAAATATAAATTCTAAGATTAACTTCAAAGAACTGGGAGCTCAGGATAATCATGGCATCTTCCTGCTTTTAGCAGCCAAGCCTGATGCTGATTTCAATGATCCTTTTTTCAATGACGATGCTCTTTATTTAAGCCGCGTCATTATGATTTCAAATATAGGCATCAGTGCTTATAAAGGAGATGACGGCTTAACTATAGCCTTGAGATCTTTAAAAACTGCTGCTCCCTACAGCGGAATCAAGGTAAGCCTGATAGCCGCTAATAATGAAGTTTTAGCTGAGGAAAGCAGCGACAAATACGGCTATGTTCATTTTGCTCATGAGCTTTTAGAAGGCCAGGGCGGACATGCTCCTATGGCCGTCTTAGCAGATGACGAAGATGACAGCCTAATTCTGGATTTACGCCAAAACAAGCTCTATATCGAAAATTCAGGCCGTGAGCAAAAAAATTCACTCTACGAGATCTTTGCATACGTAGATCGTGATCTTTTAAATCCCGGAGATACGCTGCATTTCAACGCTCTGCTGCGCGATCATAATCTCAAAGCCGTAAATGCCAAAGCTCTCATTCTAAAGCTCAGCAATCCCTATGGCGCTGTAATCGAACAGCAAGCCTTAAAAAATCAAGGAGCAGCTGCCTTCAGTACCAGCATTAAATTCGATCAATGCCTGCCTGAAGGCATTTATACTCTTTCGCTGAGTCTTGACGGACAGAACGAGCTTTATCGCAAGGAAATCTCTGTATTTAAGTTTAAGCCTCAGGCCTTCAGCATGGAGGTAATCGATAATATAAAAAATTTTCAGGCCGGACAGCTCGGCACCATAAATTTAAACTATACCTTTAACTACGGCTCTCCCGTAAGCGATGCCGTAACGAACGGCTTTATGCGCACGGCAGCTGACAATTATCCTTTCGACGCGCTCGAAGATTTTTACTTTGGTCCGGATACCACAACGCATCAGGGCTATAACACCATTCCTTTAGGCAGCTTTACCTCCGATAAAAACGGCAATACCAAAATCAGCTTTAATCTTGAAGACAGTCCCTATCCGCTTAATTTGTATTTAGATCTTAATGCCGATGACAATCTAGGCAATACAAACTTCAAATCCTTAAGCTATAAAATCAATGCCTCTAACAATATTGTAGGAGTCAAGCGCCTAGATGCAGACAGCTTTGCAATTACGCAAACAAATCCTGCAGGAAAATTTGTTAAAGGAGATATAGATTATCGCTTGTTTAAATTAAGAACTACCTGGCAGTATGCCTATGAAAACGGAAAGCAACCAGAAAGGCTGAATTTGATCAGTCTCTTTTAGCCATGCCGGAAAAAATCAAAGAGCTTATGGCTGCTATTCCGGGCGGCCGTGTTCTTTTGGAACATATTAAAGAGATTGAAGAAACCAGAGGTATAAACTCAGGCAGCACCAGCGAACTCATTGCGCAAAACATTGAAGAAGAAAAAAAATCTATTGACAACGTCCAGCAGCATCCAACAAACTCGGGCGGAGGAACTCTAACTTTAAGCACGGATTTTGCCGACAGTTTAGCAAAATCTTTGGCAACAGCGCTGCAAAATAACAATGTCGCGGCAAATGGAAGTATGAATGAATTAGCTGCGGTGCTAAACAAATCATTTAATGCCTATGCCTCTAGTATGCAAAATCTGACCAACACGATTATGCGGCAAAACACTATGCAAACTTCCGTACCGGTCACTCCAAACGGCAACACTGCCGCAGCGCCGGTAGCTGCTCAGCAAAATTTGCAAAATAACAATTCAACAACCGTAAACAACATCAATATTGATTCATCATATTTTGACAGCATTAACCGCACGCTTATGCAAAACGACGAGCGCCGCCATGAAGATATGATGCAAATTGTCAGCGCCATAAATAAAAATATTGTCGCTTCAGGATTTTCTCCACTTGCTGCAACAGCAATCAATAACAGTGTTTCCAGCGATGTTCCTGCTGCAGCCATTGCCAACTCTGTAACCGAGGCGCTGCGCCAAAACAACTCTCAGCAAATGGAAGCAATAAAAGCTTTTGGAGAAATGTTGGTTCAGGCAATCACACAATCTCAACAAGAACTTGCGCAAACCATAGCGCAATCAACACCGCGACACACCGTTAAAGTTGTGGTATCACAAGATGTTGATGTTGATGACCAAACAGGCTCGACTGTTGTCAATAAGTCAAGTTTACCGCAAACTAACAAAGAGACTAAAAATACCTCTCCGGCTAAGAATAATTTAAATAAAGATAACTCAAATTTTATGAAAAGTTTCAGCGATAAAATTAATGAAACCACTAATAAAATTGCTAAAAATTTTGAAACTAAGACTGCGGGAAATAATCCAAACAAACAATCTGGTTCCGATACTTTATTGAATCGTATCAACAAAAGTTTGAACAAAATTAATGAAATCAAAAAACAAACAGAAAAAAGCTTTTCCGACCTAAAGAATGATATAAAAGAAAAGTCACAGCCAAAACCGGAACTAGAGAGCGAGCCGAAGCAGCAGAATCAGCCAAAACCTGAGCCAAAGAGC
>CAJKNC010000157.1 GCA_905201175.1 uncultured Succinatimonas sp. | reverse complement strand
GGGTCGCGAGTTCGAACCTCGTTTCCCGCTCCAGAGAAGAGTAAGAGGTCACCTGAAGGTGGCTTTTTTTTTATCTTTTCGCCACCTTTCTTTAAGATTTCCTCTTTATTGTATCTTTTACTTGAAATTAAAGTTAATAGTCTATATATAAGTAGTCATAAATCTTTATAGACAATTTTTAGTTTTAGCAGTTTTTTGCCAAGGCTGACTTTAAAGATATAAACTATATCGCTTGTATTTAAAGAAGCGATTTTCGCCAATTAAAAACTAATCGTTAACGAAAATAAAATGTTTATAACCACCATTATCACCAAGATTATCGGTAGTAGCAATCAGCGTACCGTCCGCCGTTTGGCGAAGATCGTCAAAGCTATTAATGCTTTAGAACCTAAATTTCAAGCTTTAAAGGATGAAGACTTTAAAGATTTAACTGTTCAATTCAGAGAGCGTTTAAGCAAGGGTGAAAGTTTAGAGAGTTTATTGCCTGAAGCTTTTGCCGCAGCCCGAGAAGCTTCTGTTAGAACTTTGGGCTTGCGTCCTTTTGATGTGCAGCTAATGGGCGGCATTGTCTTAAATTCAAACCAAATCGCTGAAATGAAGACCGGTGAAGGTAAAACTTTAACGGCTTTATTAGCATGCTATCTGAATGCATTAAGCGGTGAAGGTGTCCATGTTGTTACTATTAATGATTATTTAGCTCGTCGTGACAGTAATTGGAGCCGGCCTTTTTATAAACTGTTTGGCATGACTGTTGGAGTTAATATCCCAGGCATGAGTCCTGAAGAGAAGCGTGCAGCCTATGCTTGCGATGTTACTTATGGCACTAATAATGAATTCGGCTTTGATTATTTACGTGATAATATGGCCTACAGTGCCGATCAGCGTGTACAGCGGCCTTTGCATTATGCCTTAGTCGATGAGGTTGACTCTGTGCTTATCGATGAAGCCAGAACCCCTCTGATTATTTCTGGTGCAGCTGAGAACAGTTCAAAGCTTTATATTGCTGTAGATAAAATAATTCCTGGCTTAATTTATCAAGAAAAAGAAGATACCGAAGATTATACCGGAGAAGGCGATTATACTTTGGATCTTAAATTGCGTCAGGCATATTTGACTGAACGCGGCCAAATTAAGATAGAAAAGCTCTTAATGAGCATTGGTCTTTTAAAAGAAGGCGACAAGCTTTTCTCTTCTGAGAATATTACATTATTGCATCATGTAATGGCAGCTTTAAGAGCTCATACTCTGTTTAAACGCGATGTTGATTATGTAGTAGATGAAAACGGCGAAGTCGTCATTATTGACGAGCATACTGGCCGTAAGATGATAGGCCGCCGCTGGTCTGATGGTTTGCACCAGGCTATTGAAGCTAAAGAGGGCGTAGATATTCACGCTGAAAATCAAACCTTAGCTTCTATTACCTTCCAAAACTATTTCCGTATGTATAAGAAGCTAGCCGGTATGACTGGTACGGCTGATACTGAAGCTTATGAGTTTCAGCAGATCTATGGTCTGCAGACTATCGTGCTGCCGACTAATAAGCCTATGATAAGAAAAGATTTGCCAGATCTTATCTATTTGACGGAAGATGAGAAATACAATGCTATTATTGCTGATATCAAGAAGACTGTAAGTGAAGGCAGACCAGTACTTGTAGGCACCATTTCAATTGAAAATTCCGAGCGCTTGTCTGCAATGCTCGATAAGCTCAATATTCCTCATCAAGTATTAAATGCAAAGTTCCATGAAAAAGAAGCTCATATCGTAGCTCAGGCTGGCCGTCCTGGCACTGTAACTATTGCTACTAATATGGCCGGTCGCGGTACGGACATTATCTTAGGAGGAAATCTTAAGGATGATATCGATGCTTTAGGTCCAGATGCAACTCAGGAGCAGATTGAAGCTGCAACCGCAGAGTGGAAAAAGCGTCATGATGCTGTAGTTGCGGCAGGCGGTCTGCACATCATAGGTTCAGAACGTCACGAATCTCGCCGTATCGATAATCAGCTGCGTGGCCGTGCCGGAAGACAAGGCGATCCGGGCTCATCACGTTTCTACTTGTCCATGGATGATAATTTGATGAAGCTCTTTGGCTCAGAGAAGCTTAAGACTTTTATGAAGCGTATGGGCATGACTGACGGACAGCCTTTAGAGCATCGTTTTATTACACGCGCTATTGAATCTGCTCAACGCAAGGTAGAAACCCGTAACTTTGATATTCGCAAGAGCTTACTTGAGTACGATGATGTTGCCAATGAGCAGCGCAAGGTTATCTACGAGGAGCGTAATGCCCTTTTAGATGGAGAGGATATCAGCGAGACTATCAGCAATATTTTTGCCGATGTTTTCAACGATGCTATCAATAGATTTATTCCGCCTAATAGCTTGTCTGAAACTTGGGATTTAGATGGCTTGCAAAAGTATCTGTATCAGCACTTTATGGTTGATGCTCCTGTTGCAGCTTGGCTTAAGGAGGATGAGCATTTAGTAGAAGATCAGATCCGTGAACGCATCATTGCCTTAGGCCGTGATCACTATAAGCAAAAATGCGATCTCATCGGCAAGGAAAATCAGCAGCATTTAGAGAAGAGCGTAATGCTGCAATGCATAGATACTCTCTGGAAAGAGCATCTTGCTGCTATGGACTATATGCGTCAAGGTATTGGTTTGCAAGGCTATGCGCAGAAAAATCCTAAGAATGAATATAAGATTCAGTCTTTCAAGCTGTTCTCGAAGATGCTTGAGAATTTAAAGATACAGGTTATTTCTATTCTGTGTCGTATTCAGGTTAGAGTTAAAACTCCTGAAGAATTAGAGGCCCAAAAACAGGAAGAGGAGCGTCAGGCAGCACTTAAAGCTCAAGAGCTGCATGAAAAGGCTTTAGAGGACAAGATGCGTGAGGAAGCTAAGCTTTATGCCAATAAACACATCGGCAGAAATGATCCTTGTCCATGCGGTTCTGGTAAAAAGTTTAAGAATTGTCATGGCAGATATGTAAGTTAATTATTAAAATAATTAAAAAGGCGGCCTATTATAGTATGAACCCCATTATTGATCACATGATTGATAATGGGGTTTTGTTAT
>CAJKNC010000156.1 GCA_905201175.1 uncultured Succinatimonas sp. | reverse complement strand
AAAAAATATATTTTTTACATATTAAGTTTATTTATAGGTCAAACAAATGAAAGGAAAATTTTTTAAATTAGCAGCTTTACCTTTAGCCGTTCAGTCTTCAATAGCTTTTGCAGATTCTGTAATTGTTATTGATAGTCAAAATACTTATGACACTAAATTTAAATCTTCTTATTCTTTTAGTGATGATAAAGTGGATATTAATTTTACAGACGATCAAATTATTTCTGGTAATGCTGGATATTTAAAATTATCAACAACTTCCAATCCAAATACGGAAAATCGCATTCTTAATTTTAATGGCGAGATTACAAGCGGGGAGGGGGTATCTTTAAATGCTGATTCTGGCATAGCAAATGGAAAGCCTCTTATAGATGTACAAGTAGGTAGTTTTGGCTCAATAAATTTTTCTGATTTAAAGTTTGACGGAAAGAGCACCAGCTCAAGTGCTGTTAGAGTTGACGACAGCGAAAGCCGAGGTAATGTAGTATTTGATCAGCTTTCATTTGATAACGTTGAATTTGTAAATTTTAATGGATATGCAGTAATTCATTTTGATGAAGAAAATACTTCTCAAGGCGCAAATTTAACAACAAAAAAATTATCTATTAAGAACAGTATTTTTAAAAATAACAGCAATATATCTGCAGATAGCTACAAAATAAGCAATTCTGGAAGCCTTTTTATGATAGATTCTGAGGTTTCGGAATTATATAATTTGGATATTTCAGAAAATAAAACAGATAGATACTTGTTTTCTTTAAATAGCAGTGCTGCTAGATTTACTAAATCAAAAATATCGGAAAATGTCTCAACATACGGTATTGTATTTAATATTGAAACTGACACTAATAATACAGCTTATGATGATTATGGAGAGCTTGTATTATCTGATTTGATAGTTACAGGAAATAAAGCAGAAGCATCTAATCGTGGTACCTTCAGTATACAAGAATATCTTAGAGTAAGCTCTTCAGGTAATTTGTTTGAAGGTAATGAGGCAACTCTCGGCGGAGCGCTACAAGTCACAGCAACAGGAGGCGCAGCTGTTGGATTATCTAATAGTACAGATTTTTCTGATTACGGCTCTACTTTTTCATCTAATACAGCTAAATATGGCGGAGCATTGTATTTTTCTGGTGTTAATGCAGCGTTAACTGGCTCTGTAATATCAGGAAATACAGCAAATTACGGCTCAGGCATCTATTTTTCTTCCCATGCACAATTTAATAATTTAAAGCTAGATTTAAAGAATGTTTCATTGACTGATAATAAAGGAAGCGATGGAGCTTTATATTTGGATTTAACAAATAATGATTCTCCTGCTAAGGGAGATGTGATTTTTGGCGTAAATATTTCTGCCGATAAGGAAGAAATTGTTTGGCAAGGAAACTGTGATGAAAATGGGGATGGCAGCGATGTTGTAATTAGATTTAATGGAAGCAGCGATGATGCACAAGCAAACATTAATCTATATTCGGCCAATGGCGGCTCTCTGAAGCTATCTAATGGAATTTCAACTGTAAGAAGGAGGGGTATGACGGAAGAGGATAAAAATTCAGTTATAGGCACAGCAGATATAAAGATCGGCCATATGGATAATGATACTGATGATGGTGCTGATGTTCAAGATTCCAAAGTTATTCTTGGAGGAGAGAATTCTTTTGATGGTCCTGTAACCAATTTCACTATTTATGCAGGCTCGCTGGATCTTTTAGAAAGCTCACGATTAGTTTGGGAGAATGAGAAGACTTCTGATGCTTCAACCGGTGCATTTTTAGCTAAATCAGGATCTGTTTTCAATGTCCATTTAAATTCTGTTTCTTCTGATAATGTATCTGAACATGCAGGTCTTGCTCCTATTGATTTAGGCGGCAATGACTTTACGATGGATGCAGGATCAAATTTAAATATTTCCATAAACGGCGTGCAGTCTCTGAGAAATTCAGCTGATCAGGGCTGGTTAATTGTTGCAGCAAATGCACATTTAACTGAAGGAACCGATCCTAAAATCAGTTTTAATGATCAAAACTGGCTGTATGATTTTTCTGAAGGGCAAAAATTACAGCAGGGCATGACGGACTCAAGCCAAACTGTTTTGGGAACAGAAGATAATATTTATATAGGATATGGCTTCTCTCAGGATATTCATCCAGATCAGGATGCCGTTAAATTATCTAATGCAACATCGCATTTTGCTGTTTCTGCTATCCGCTCCATTTCAAATTCCGTAACAAATTATTATCGTCCTAAGCATGCTAATACGTTCTGGGTCCTCCCTCAGTATATTCATGATAATAGAGATACTGACGATCTTGGTGTCGGCTTTGATGCTCAGTTAAGAGCAATTACCATTGGCAATGATTTTATTTTTGATAACGGCTATTGGGGCTTTGGCATCGGCTATGGCGACGGCAATATCCATTCTAACGGCGGTATTGCTTATACAAATGGAGATATTCAAAGCTTATGGGGCATAGGCTATTTTAAATATAAAGGAGAAAGCTTTAATGTTTTTGCCGATGTTTCATACCTCTATCAGGATGCAGATCAGGAACAGAATAATGTTGTAGGCCCCCTTTATACAAATACTACCAATGATGCTGTTTTAGTAAATTTAGGGATTTCCAAAGATTTTGTCTTAAGTAAAGATGATTTGTCGCAATGGATTTTATCTCCAAGCTTAGGAGTTGAATATATATATTTAAATCAGCGTGATTTTGATATAAATCTTGATAATGGAACGACTATTCTTCACGGCGATGATAACAATATGAGTATGTTTTCAATTCCTGTGGAAGCAACATTGCAATATGATTTTGCTGATGATGACTTAAAGCATAATTTCCATTTAACTTTGGGAGCATCTAAGAATTTTGGCGATAAGTCGATGTCTGGCAGTTATACGGATTTAAACGGAAGAAACGCAGATAAGTGGGAACTGATCCCAGTTGACGATTATCAGGGAAAAGTTGGCTTAGGCTATACCTTGTACTCATCTAAAAAAGATATTTCTATTGACTTAGGCGTTAATTATGTATTTTCTAACAGCAGAGAGCTTACCGATATTGTCGGCACAGTGACTTACAATTGGTAAGATTTTTGAAGTCAGATAGTTTTTTATTTTAAATTAAAGACCGCAGAATTTTTTTCTTCATAAAATTTGCTTGCGGTCTTAATTTATTTTTATGCA
>CAJKNC010000155.1 GCA_905201175.1 uncultured Succinatimonas sp. | reverse complement strand
TATATATGGTGCGCCTGATCGGACTCGAACCGAGGACCCCTACCGTGTGAAGGTAATGCTCTAACCAACTGAGCTACAGGCGCAATATGTAGACTAAATAATAGCACATAAATGTTTTTTGACAATATATATTTAAGTTTTGTATAAATTAGATTGCATCATCTCAAGGCAATGCTTCTTTACTGAGAAATATTTAGATAAGCTTGATATACTTTTTTTATTTCTGCAAAAGTTGTTGCTGTATAACAGATAGAGTTGTTTTGCCTATTCTTGTTTAAGTAATAAAAGTGTTTAATATAGCCTATGCTTGTTCATTTCTGGAGTTATAAATGGCATTTGAAAGTAAAGTAGTTGTTCCTAATGAAGGCAGCGCCATTGAAGTTGATGCTTTAGGCAAGCTGAATGTTCCTAATAATCCAATTATTCCTTTTATTAGAGGTGACGGCATTGGAGCCGATATTACCCCTGTTATGCAAAGGGTAGTAGATGCTGCTGTAAAAAAAGCTTATGGCGGCAGGCGTAAATTAGCTTGGATGGAAATTTATGCTGGCGGCCGCAGCACGGAGGTTTATGGAGAAGGCGTTTGGCTGCCTGATGAGACCTATGATTTAATCCGTAAATATCATGTTGCAATTAAAGGCCCTTTGACTACTCCTGTAGGTGAAGGCATTCGTTCTTTAAATGTATCATTAAGACAGACTTTGGATCTTTACATATGTCTGCGTCCTGTACGTTATTTTAAAGGAGTTCCTTCTCCGGTAAAGCATCCTGAGCTTGTAGATACTATCATTTTCCGTGAAAATGCAGAAGATATTTATGCAGGCATTGAGTGGGAAGCTGACTCTGAGGGAGCTCGCCGCGTCATTGAATTCTTAGAAAAAGAGATGGGCGTTAAGAAGATCAGATTTACCGAGCACTGCGGTATTGGCGTCAAGCCTATGTCCCGAGCTGGTACTGAACGCTTAATTAAGGCAGCCTGTGAATATGCAATTGATCACGATCGTAAGTCTATTACTATTGTTCATAAAGGCAATATTATGAAATTTACTGAAGGCGGCTTTAAGAAGTGGGGATATGCTTTAGCTGAGCGCGAGTATGGCGCTAAAGCTGATGAAAAAGGCGTTGTCAGCTTTATAAATCCTAAGAATGGACATAAGATTATTGTTAAGGATTGTATTGCAGATGCTTTCTTGCAGAATATTCTCTTATATCCGCAAAACTATGATGTAGTTTGTGCTATGAATTTAAATGGAGATTATATTTCCGATGCTTTAGCCGCAGAGGTCGGCGGTATTGGCATCGCTCCTGGAGCTAATATTGGATTTGACAGTGCTATTTTCGAGGCCACTCATGGTACGGCTCCTACCATTGCCGGCAGCGGTAAAGCTAATCCAGGCTCAATTATTCTTTCAGCTGAGCTTATGCTGCGTTATTTAGGCTGGAATGAAGCTGCTGATTTAATAATTGCAGGCATGGAAAAAGCTATCTCTGAAGGAAAGGTAACTGCTGATTTTGCTGCACTAATGGAGCATGCCCAAAAGAGAACTACCTCTGAATTCGGCGATGAGATTATTGCTAATATCAACGCAGCATAATTTAAATTAAAAAGGCTGTTTATAACAGCCTTTTATTAAGAAAGTTTGGCTTTAAGTGGTCTGAATAATATATTTATTCAGGCTATTTATTATCCTAAGCTGGTATCTAAAGCCATCATTAAAATAAAGCCGGCTAATACAGATATAGTAGCCAGATCTGAATGACTTCCTTCATCGTGAGCTTGAGGAATAAGCTCCTCTGTTACTACATAGAGCATGGCTCCTGCAGCAAATGCTAAAGCCCAAGGCAATATATTCGTAAAAGTACCCAAGAAAAGTACGGTAATGATAGCAGCTATAGGCTCTACAAGTCCTGATAGAGATCCTAAAATAAAGGCTTTGTATTTTTTCATGCCTGAGGCATAAAAAGGCAAGGATACAGCAGTTCCTTCAGGGACATTTTGAATGCCGATGCCTAAGGCTAAAACTAAAGCAGAAGTAACCATTTCCGGGGTTTGAGTTAAAAGAGAGGCGCATGTAACGCCTATAGCCATGCCCTCAGGAATATTGTGAATAGTTACAGCTGTAAATAATAAGGCATTGTCGCTTAGACGAATGATAGGACCGTCAGGATTTTTGGATAACGGATGGATGTGCGGCAGGCCTTTATCTATTATCAATAAAAACAAAGCGCCTAAAATAAAGCCGCCGCAGCTTGGCAGAAGCTTATTTATGCCGAGACTTTCTGCCTGATTCATGGCTGGAATTAATAGACTCCAAATAGAAGCGGCGATCATGATGCCAGCGGCAAAGCCTAGGGAAATCTGCATTAATCTTTTATGAGGCTGATCTTTTATTGCAAAAATTAAAGCAGCACCTAGGCTTGTCATTAAAAAGGTAAAGCCGGAAGTTAATATAGTTGCAGTAAGAGGCGTAAGTGAGAACATTTTTATCCCTTATAACATTTAATTTGTTATCTATTAAATTTTATTTAAGCATTGAAGTTTATCTAAAAATAGTTTCTGAGCTGGAAGATAATTATCTCTTTTTTTCCAAATAATCAAAAGTGAAGATTGTATTTGGGGATAATAAGGAATAAATACCATATCGCTATTTTGTAAATTTAATATGTTATCCAAACATAACACAGCGCCTATTTGGTTTTTAGCTAAAATAGAAGCGTTAAACAATAAATTATAACAAATAATAATATTTTTCTCGTAATTTGGTGCTGTTAAAAAAGCAAAATCAGGTAAGTTTTTTATATTTTTGAGCAATTGCTGAGAGACAATTAAAGGCGTATTCAGCAAATCTTCTTTTGTAATGAATTTTTTATTTGCCAGAGAATTGTCTTTATGGATAAGGATACCCCAGGTATCCTTATAAGGAAGACTTATTTTTTCATAGTTTTCTATGTTTACAGGCTCAATTACAAGTGCAAAATCAATTAAGCCGTACTCGAGCTTACACAATATATCTTCTTCAGCATAGCTTTCTATTTGAAATTTTATTTTAGGATTTTTTTGACTTATATTTTTGATAATTTCGGCAATAAAGTTAAACCCTAAGGTTTCAGCGCAGCCTAAGGATATATTTCCTTCAATATCCTTGTCGCTTTGTATAAATTCTTCTTGAGTTTTTTTCAGCAAAGAAATTATTTCCTGAGCTCTCTGCTTAAACAAAAGCCCTT
>CAJKNC010000154.1 GCA_905201175.1 uncultured Succinatimonas sp. | reverse complement strand
AAATGTTGACAGATAATATATAAAATGGTTTAATAGTCGCCGTTGCCCAGATAGCTCAGTCGGTAGAGCAGGGGATTGAAAATCCCCGTGTCGGCAGTTCGATTCTGTCTCTGGGCACCAATCTTAAAAGCATCTCCAAAGCTAAATTCAGTTGTTATATTAAGCTCGGATTTTGGTTTCTATTGTGGTGTTTTTGCCTACACTTTATAATTATGAAAAATGATATATGACTAATTTCTTGTTATTAAAATAATAATGCTGTAAGCTTCGGCTTGTTTATTTTATGTGGCAAGAATAAGCATATATAATCATAATTAAATTGCAGAAAAAAATATAAACGTATTTAATATATGCAGAATATTGTATATAGTTAAGAATTAGCTTTAGTCGTTTGGGACTATAGGCATTAAGCTTGGCAGTATAAAATAAGGATAGCATCATGGTAGAAGCAAAAAGTTCCCCTAAAAAGGGATCTGATAGATTTAGAAACTTTGTCGCCGCCTTTATGCAAGGTAATGGGCAAAATGATGCTTTGCAATATCTAAAGGATAAACGCATTCCTGTAAGTATTTTTTTAATTACAGGAGTTAAATTTGACGGTTTAATTAGTGCTTTTGATCAATATACAATCAGTATTATTGATGTTAAAAATCATCAGCAAATGATTTATAAGGATAAGATTTCAACTTTAGCTTTAAAAAAGCCGGAATTTCAATCCCGCCAGCAAAAATCCAGAGGCGGATTTCGTAAAGATAAAAATACTGCAGCAGAAGGGGCTTCTATAGGAGAAGCCTCTTAGAGTTTATTTTTTGTGAAGCTTGACAAACTCTCCGTCCTTGACCTCTATACAATCAAATCCACCTGCAAGGGCGGCTTCTACACCTAAAGGTCCGTCTTCAAAAACCACGCAATTTTGCGGCTTTAGCTTCATTTTCTGAGCACATAAGAGGAAGGTATCTGGAAAGGGCTTGTGCTTTTCAACCATCTCTGCTGTTACGAGAGCATCTATAGAATTTAATAAATTATGTATTTTTAAAATATCTTGGGCGTTCTTTAGCTGCGTGCCCGAGCCTATGGCGACTTTTTGGTGATTGGCAATTGACTCATTCAAGATAGCCAAGATTTTGGGAAATAATTCTACTTTATCTATGTTTTCACGATAAAGTGCAACTTTGCGTTTTACAAACTCATCAATATCGCCAACATTATAGCCTTGATTTTTAAAGTAGGTAACAACATCTCTGCTCGATACTCCGCCCATATCGTAGATGATTTGCGGATTAATTTTAAAGCCGTGCTCTTCACATACTTTTTCCCAAGCAATAACATGATAGGGCATGGAATTGATAAGCGTACCGTCTAAATCAAAGATTAGTCCGGAATATTGTTTGCAGTCAGGAAAATTCATCTAAATCTCCGTAAGTAAAAAAATACCTTTCTTATGATACTTATATTTAATTACTAAACAAAGGAAAAGGCGACTTAATGTCGCCTTTTATGGGATTATTCAGCAATAAGCTTTAAAAGCTCGCTGATATTTTTCTTGCCGAAGCTTATTTTATCGTCATTGATGACTAAGCATGGCACGGACATAACGCGATATTTATCTTTTAATTTAGGGAAGAGATTTAGATCATATACTTCAGCTTCAATTAAAGGATTTAAGCTGGCCATTCTTTGGGCTGCTACAACTAAATCAGGACACATTGTGCAGGATAGGGATACCAATATTTTAAATTTAAGTGGCTTGCTGATGGCTTCAATAGCTGCTTTATCAGCTTCATCTAAGCCCTGACCTGGACCTGCAACATTATAAATTCCCAGAATGAAGGAGGTAAATTCATGTCCTCCAGGAACTCCATGGAAGGCTAACCCTGTGAAGGTATTATCCTTTACCAGGCGCACATAAGGAGCATCAGCTTCGTTTTTAACTTCAACAATGTTAAGCCTGTCTGTTAAGGATGCAAGCTCCTGCATCGCATTTAAAAGCTCAGGGCTCTTTGCGTCACTGCCGGTATGAACTTCTAAGGTTAAATTGCAGGTAAGTCTTGAAAAGACCGCATTTAACTGAGGAAGCATCTGTTCGTCAATAAAAGTCATTTTAGAAGCGGCAGCTTTAGCATCTGCATCCTTAGGAGCTTCTATATGTTCCTGAGGCTTAGCGGGAATAATGCCCAATTTTCTTTGTAAGCTGGCAGCATGTTTTTCCATGGCACAAGCTGCTAGGGCTCCATCGGCAGTAGCAGTGACAACCTGACGCAGGGTCTTGATGCAAATGTCTCCAGCAGCATAGATACCTGCTACAGAGGTCTGCATATTGCTATCAGTAATAACATAGCCGCTGTCATCAAGTTTTATGAGATCTTTTACTAATGCTGTATTGGGAACATATCCGGCAAAGACGAATACGCCAAAGCTTTCATTATTCTGAGCCGTATAAATCTCGTTTTGATTAGTGATTTTATTTAGTATAGTTGCGCTTTTAATACCGTCATCAGATCCATCAATCTTAAGCAGTTCGTGCTTGAATTTAACTGAAATCTTCGGGTTTTCTAAAACCTTATCGATAATAGACTGAGCACAGGAGAATTGTTCGCCGCGTACAAGCATAGTAATTTTGCTAGCATAGCGAGTTAGGAAAAGAGCCTCTTCACAAGCGGCATAGCCGCCGCCGATAACCAGCAATTCTTTACCTTGGAAGAATTCGCCATCGCAAGTTGCGCAGTAAGCAACGCCGCGGCCGCGGAATTCGTTTTCTCCGTCAAAGCCTAGCCTGCGCGGGTTAGCTCCGGTAGCGATTAATACCGAGAAGGCCTTTAATGAACCCCTGGAGGTGATAATTTCCTTAATATCGCCATCAGCTTTGATATTTTTTACTTCAGCAAGCAGAAATTCAGCACCAAAATTTTCCGCCTGCTTGCGCATAGTTTCAGTTAAAGCTTCACCTGAGGCAGAAATAACTCCAGGATAATTTACAACCTCGTGAGTAATAGTAATTTGACCGCCAAATTTTTCCTTTTCTAGAACTATTACGCGATAACGAGCGCGAGCTAAATACAAAGCGGCAGTGAGTCCTGCAGGACCACCGCCGACAATAACAGCATCGTATAAATCTTGATTATTCATTATTATTACCCATAATAAAAAGGCTCCGCTTAGCGAAGCCTTAAAAATAATTTTAAATTAGAGCTTGCCGATTAAGTCAAGACCCGGCTTTAAGGTCTCAGCACCCGG
>CAJKNC010000153.1 GCA_905201175.1 uncultured Succinatimonas sp. | reverse complement strand
TTTAGATTGATAATAGATAATATTATATAGATCTGTCTGATAATAGTCAGCTTCAATAAGCCTAGCATTAAGCAGACAAGCTCTTTTATTAGACTTAATTTATTTAAAATTAAAAAAAGCTATTTTGAGCCGCCTCAAAATAAGCTTAATAATAAAAGTTTTTTAAGGATTAGCTGGGTCTTCTTTGAAAAAAAAACAGCTAATTTTTAAATATTTCAAAAAAAAATATAACTGTCACGTTAAGTTGCGTTAAATTTCATTATAATCATGCACATGAAAGATTTGTCTTTCATTCATCTATAAGGAATGTACCACCAATGACAACACTCATTAAGACTGCTGATTTTATTGAATCTGTCTATGAGGCAATTCAATATATTTCTTATTATCATCCGAAGGATTTCCTCAAGGCCATGAAGCATGCTTATGACATTGAGCAGAATCCTTCTGCTAAGAATGCAATTGCACAGATTTTAGTTAACTCTAAGATGTGTGCTATTGGCCATCGTCCTTTATGTCAGGATACCGGTGCTGTAACCTGCTTCGTCAAGATTGGTATGGATGTCCGCTTTGAAGGCGACATGACCATTCAGGAGATGGTAGATGAAGGTACTCGCCGTGCTTACTGCGATCCTGATAATCCTTTGCGCAAGTCTATCTTAACTGATCCGCTTGATACTCGCGTCAATACTAAGGACAATACTCCGACCGTGGTTCACATTGAAATGGTTCACGGCGATAAGGTTGAAATTGCTATTGCTTCTAAGGGCGGCGGATCTGAGAATAAGACTCACATGAAGATGCTAAATCCGTCTGACAGCGTAGTCGATTATATTCTCTCCGAAATCCCGCACATGGGTGCCGGCTGGTGTCCTCCGGGCATCTTAGGCGTTGGTGTTGGCGGTACTCCTGAAAAGTCAGCTATTTTGGCTAAGGAAGCCTTAAACGATCCTATCGATATTGAAGAGTTAAAGGCCCGCGGCCCTAAGAATGCTGAAGAAAGATTGCGCTTAGAGTTATTTGATAAGATCAATCGCTTAGGTATTGGCGCTCAGGGCTTAGGCGGCTTAACTACCGTTTTGGATGTCAAGGTTAAGACTTATCCTTGCCACGCCGTATCTAAGGCTACTACCATTATTCCTAACTGCGCAGCTACCCGTCACATCGACTTCGTGCTGGATGGCTCAGGCCCTGCAAAATTTGAGCCGCCGTCATTGGATGATTATCCGGATATTGATATCGGCGGTGCAAGCTCTGATGTCAAGCGCGTTAACTTGGACACCATCACTAAGGAAGAGATTGCCTCCTGGAAGGTCGGTGATACCCTCTTATTATCCGGCACCATCTTAACTGGCCGTGATGCAGCTCATAAGCGCGTATGCGACTTAATCGCACAGGGCAAGCCTTTACCTGAGGGCGTTGATTTCCACAAGAAGTTTATCTACTACGTAGGCCCGGTTCCTGCTGTACGTGATGAGGTTGTAGGTCCTGCAGGTCCGACTACTTCTACTCGTATGGATAAGTTCGTTGAGACCATGCTATCTAAGACTGGCTTATACGGCATGATCGGCAAGGCCGATCGCGGTCCTGAGGCTATTGAGTCCATCAAGAAGCACAAGGCTGCTTACTTAATGGCTACCGGCGGTGCAGCTTATCTCGTATCTAAGGCCATCAAGGAAGCTAAGGTATTGGCTTTTGAGGACTTAGGCATGGAAGCTATCCGTGAGTACAAGGTTGTCGATATGCCGGTCACTGTTGCAGTAGACTGCAACGGCAACAGCATTCACAAGATTGGCCCGGCTGAGTGGTCTAAGAAGATTCAGGAGATCGGCTTCAAATATATCTAATTTGAAGCAGCTTTAGAATAATCATGATCCCCAAGCAGATTTGCCTGGGGATTTTTTTAGGAATTTTTATGCAATCTATTGAAGTAGCTGCTGCTATTATTCAAGGCAGGGGCGAGCATGCAGGAAAAATCTTTTGTGCTCAAAGAGGTTACGGAGAATTTAAGGACTATTGGGAATTTCCCGGAGGAAAGCTTGAAGCTGGCGAAAGCGCTGAAAATGCTCTAGTAAGAGAGCTTCAGGAGGAGCTATCGGCATCAATTGAAATCAAGTCCTTATATGAAACTCTGGAATTTGATTATCCGAAGCGTCATGTAATTCTGCATTTTTTCCTGTGCAGCCTGAAAGCTGAATCCATGGAGCTTTTAGAGCATGAAAATGCTTTATGGGTCAAATATGAGGATTTAATGCAGCTGAATTGGCTTCCGGCTGACTTAAAGCTGATAAAAAAGCTGCAGCATGATTTCTGCAGGTAAAAATAAGGTAAACTCTTTTTAGACAAACAACTTTATAAGGATGCTTTTATGGAGCTTACAAGTCCGAAAATTACCTGCCTTATGGAATGCTCATTAGATGGACGCATTGATGAGCAGCGCTGGTCTTTGCTTTTTGATCAGGAAGGCGAGGGTAATCCCGATGTTTATTATGAGACGCGTAATTTAATTGATCCTCAGGTAGCCCTGCTTGGCCGCAATACTATCGAAAGGAACTTCATTTCTAAAAAATTCGAGTCGTCATCTTTTACAAAGCCGGCAAGCCTTAAGCCCTTTTTAGGCGTGCGCAAGCATGAAAAGCTGACAGCTGTTTTTGATGCGCACGGTACCTTTGCTTATGATTCAAATAGCATATGGGGTTCGACTTTAATTGTGATTTTAGGCGAGAGCTATGCTAGTGAAGAGTATCTGGATTATTTAAGACAGCGAGAGATTTCCTATACCTTTGCCGGAGCTGACGGTCACGATCTGAAAAAGGCCATTGATTCTTTATATGAGGATTTCGGGCTTAAAAATATATTGCTAGCTGGCGGCGGTATTTTAAACGGAAGCTTTCTGCGAGCCGGACTTATTGATGAATTGTATCTGGTGCTGTATCCGGGCATTGACGGCAAGAGCGGCGGCAGTGCGGTTTTTGAATATATGGGTACCGATGTGGATAAGCCGTGCGAGGGGCAGACTTTAGAGCTTTTAGAGTGTAAAGTCGTGCGTGCAGGCGTAGTTTTGCTGCATTACGCTTTCCATAAAATAGAAGACTGACAGGCTTAAGCGTTAGCGGTGCGTAAAGTTTTTTCGTTGAATTTAAAAGTATTACTTGCATTTATAAAAAAATTATGTAAAATAAGCACCGTTCTCAAACGAACGGTGAGATGGCCGAGTGGCTGAAGGCGCACGCCTGGAAAGCGTGTATACGT
>CAJKNC010000152.1 GCA_905201175.1 uncultured Succinatimonas sp. | reverse complement strand
TCATAACAAAACCCCATTATCAATCATGTGATCAATAATGGGGTTCATACTAATTCACATGTTTTATTTTTTTCTATAAAATCAAAAACTTTTCTATTAACAATATGATACGCTTTTAATTCAGAAGAATATTTGAATTCGTCTTTAAAGAATGGTGATACAAGGCGAAGTAAATTGTCTTTTCCCTTTTTTATTTCTGCAGCATTTGTATAAAAATCAAAGCCTATTTTAACCTCATCGCCTTTAACCAAGATTGGCAGAAAATGTTCAGCATAAATAGTATCTTTATACAATCTTCTAGAAGCATACTGATCTTTTTGAGCAAAATCTAGCCTTGAAATATTTTTTATAGCAAAATTTTCCGGGATAAGAGTATTTAAAATACTTGGCTTTGAAATATTTTCTACATCGCGGCTATCTGACAATTTCTGTGCAATACCTTTATTATCACATGCAGCTGCAAATACACATAACGCATCAATTGCATGAGAAGTTATTGACTGAATTTCTTGTTTTTTTAAAGAAGGATTTTCCTTTGACAGTCTTTTTCTTATATCGCTAACTTCTCTTGGACTTATATTCCAGGCATCAAATTTTAAAACGTTATTATTTTCTTTTATCCATGAAGACAATATATTTTTAAGATTACTAATTATTGATTTAATTAAATAAGCCTGAGTACCATTTACTCTTGTACTATAAATTCTTGCAAGAGCTGCGACAACAATATTGTATTCTTTAGAATGAGGCATGAATAAAGCATGACGCACACAAATACGCTCATCAGCAGTCATACTGTCAACTAAAAAACGAGAATTTTTTTCTTTTATTTTATTAACTGTTTCTTGTATTTTTGACTTAATTGCATTGACATCATATGTACCAAAAACATTATTTAAATATTCTTTAGATAAATCATATAATGTGTATTCAGAATCTTTCTTTATCTGATTTCCTTTTTGCGATACATATATAAGATTTAATTCAGAATTAAATATCGTTCCCATCTTAGCAGAAGTTTTGCTTCTAGGAATGATATGATCGTATTCGCAATTATTTTCGCTTAAACTTTCACCTGTATATGCGCATATTAGTTTTTTAGAGTCTGCTAGTCCAAAAGCATCTTTTTTTATGCGTTCATATTTTGAAACAAAAAATTCATTCTCTTTATTCGCATATTTGTTATCTTGTTTTTTACCAGTTTTTAAATTTTCTATTGATGAAGAAAAATCAAAACTATTCTCTTCGATTAAGATATTTATATCGATTTGGGTATTACTAATATTAGGTAAGGATAAAATTTCTTGAGCTTTTATCTTTGCAATTTCATAAGCTTGTCTTTCAAGAATCTTACGTAAAGCCCCATCAAAAGGACGCACAGATTCAGCAGCTAGTCTTGAACATAAAGCACCTTCACCAAATTTACTGCGCATTCTATAGTTATTTTCTTTAACTACTGCTGAGCAATTACTCGAAAAACCGTTAATATCCTTCTCAATCAAATTATATAGCTGAGCCAAAGAAAAAGGATTTTTAAACTTAATGTCATTTAAAGGATTTAAACCTAGTTTCTTCGCTATAAGCTCTGAGGCTTCGTTTACTTTTTTATATATATTTATAAGATCTTTTTCTTCTTTATTTAAATCTTTTCCTTGTTTAAGCTTAGATACTGCCGAGTCATAACATTCACCAAAAAAATTCTTGTAAGATTTTCTGACCTTCTCAATATTTGCGCAAATAGATCTAACAGTACTTCTGCCAACTTTAGCTGTCCAAATATCATTCTTAAAAAACTCAAAATTAAAGCCTTCATGCACACAAAGAACATTAGCGACTAAATCTTCTAACATTTTGTTCTTCATTTGCGGATGAATATTTGAAATTTCTAAAATAGGATCTTCAGTTATTGACCAAAGCCCTTTTTTGGCAAGCTCTATTTCTTCATAATATTCTCTTGCTAATGACTCAAAATCAGCAATTTCAGCTTCGCCTATTAGAGATAATAAATAAGCATTCACATCCGCAGCTTGTCTTGACAGAGGATCTTTTACCCAAGCTCTTATTTTAGTAAAAACTTTATCTTCATTACGGCTTAAATCAAATACACGCTGCAGTACATATGACAATCTTAATTTTTCTTGAGTATAGAATGAAGATAACTTTGGATTTAAGCGGCTCTTTCGGTCAGCCAGCTTAACAATATCATCACTAAGTCCTTCATCTATAAAGCCTAAATCAGAAACAAAGCTTAAAGCCCACCTCTGCCACTTATCAGAATATTTGCGATCTAAAACTACTGGATTTAAAAGTAAGGTTAAATCCTCTGGGGGTCGGCGATTATTTTGATCTTCATATGGAGGAATCGTTATTAACGGGTCAGTATTAAATAAGATTTCCAAGGCATCTGTACTTTGTTGTACGGATTTTATAAATTTTGCAATTTCAAAGCGTTCTTCTGCTGTTTGATAATGAAAAAACTTATATGCTCTAATCAAAACATTTTTTAATTTTTCACTATCATAAATACCTGCACCTTGCATTTTAGGATCGTCAAAATACCAGCGTAAAGCTCTTAATTGCAAATTAGAAATATTAGCAATTAAATTAAATAATTGCTTATCTTCTAACGTCTCCCTGATATTCTTTAATCTTGAATCATGCTTTAAATCTTCTGCTATTTCTTCAAAATAAACCTTACGATGTTTATGGCCAAAAGTGTCTTGCTGAATTATATCGTTGCAGATAGCACTCATGCATTTAGCTATAGCTTTATATTCCTTTGAAATATTTTTAATTCCAAACTCATTTATGCTTCTGTATAGCTGACTTAATTTATTTTTATCTGCAATTAACTTATAAAACTGTTCTTTAAGAGGTAAAGAAGTATTAAATAAATCCGTAAATTTTGCATTATTAACAAAATCATCTATTGCACAGTCATCTAAGGCTTCATCAGAAATTTCTGTTTCCTGCCTTGTATATCCGCGGCGCAGCATCAAAGAAGATACGGCTTCTTTCTCCTCATCTCTAAGCTCTCTTTTTAAAGCCTCTGATATCAAAATATATATAAGCTTGCGAGCTTTTTTATAGCGATCTAAAGATCTAATTTGATGCCTTCTTGCAGTTCGATCTTTTACGGTGTAATTCATCTGGGAATCAGGCATATTTATAATCGCGGCCTGAATATCATTTTTTGAAGGCAAATCACGAGATGTATATGAAACTAAACCTGTAAATTTTCCGCCTAAATCCAAA
>CAJKNC010000151.1 GCA_905201175.1 uncultured Succinatimonas sp. | reverse complement strand
CATAACAAAACCCCATTATCAATCATGTGATCAATAATGGGGTTCATACTAAAAGCGGCTTTGGTGAGCTGCTTCTACTCTAAAAGATGCTTGTGGATTTCAATTAATGCTTCTACAGCATCATCTTCTTTGAGCAGGAAGCATAAATTGTGGCTAGAGGCGCCGTAGCAAATCATGCGCACTGCATAGCGATTGATAGAATCAAAGGCCTGAGTGGTAATGCCTGGATGGTTGGACATCTCATTGCCGATGATTGCAACTAAGGATAAGCCTGTTTCAACCTTGACATGACAGAAGCCGCGCAGTTCTTCTAACATAGCCTCAGAGATAGAGCTTTGACCTGAGGTATTAGTTCCGGCATCTAGGGTAACTGCGATGGAAACCTCAGATGTAGATACCAGATCAACTGATTTTTTGTATTTTGCAAATACAGAGAATACTGAAGCTAAGAAGCCTGAAGCGCCTACCATCTTAGGAGATGCCAGAACGATTAGGGTCTGATTTTTGCGCAAGGCTACAGCTCTGAAAGGAGGGCAGGTATCAGTCTTAGGCTTTACCCAGGTACCGCCTTTTTCAGGCTCGCGCGAAGAGGCTACATAGACGGGAATGCCTCTGCGGACAGCAGGAACTAAGGTGCTAGGGTGCAGAATTTTAGCTCCAAAGGTAGCCATTTCAGCAGCTTCCAAATAAGTAAGTTCTTTAATAGGCTTTGCATGAGGAACTAAACGAGGATCGGTTGTGTAAACGCCAGGAACATCAGTCCAGATAGAAATGGTTGCAGCATTTAAGGCCTCGCCTAAGAGAGAGGCTGAGTAGTCAGAGCCGCCGCGGCCTAAAGTGGTGGTTTGTCCTTCAGAATTAGCACCGATAAAGCCCTGGGTGATGATAATGTTTTTGCCGTCCTGATATAAAGGCAATAATTTTTCCTGAGCCTGGGTTTTTAAAACCTCAACTAACGGAGCTGCGCAGCCGAAATTAGAATCGGTACGCATAATACTGCGAATATCGAACCAGGTTGCCGGGGTGCCCATGTGATTGAAGAGTGCTGCGAAGATATAGGTTGACATGAGCTCGCCGTGAGAGACGATACGATCGGTTAAAGCATCAGAGCGGCCCATATTGGCTTCTTGAGTTAAATCGTAAATCTCTTTTAAGTGGCTTTCTAAATTAGCTTTGAGATCTTCTTGATTATCAAGTTTTTCAATAATTGCTGTGTGAATTGAGCGCAGCTTGCTGATAAGTTCATCAACTTTTTGGGAGGAACAAGCTCCGGAAGCTAATTCAACTAAAATATTTGTAACACCAGAACAGGCACTGATGACTACAACACGAGTATTAGGGTTGGCAACAACGACTTTGTAGCTTGAAAGCATGGCATCATAGTCTTTAACCGAGGTGCCACCAAATTTTGCAATATCCAAATTTTCCATAAGAGACTAAATAAATTAAAAAAATAATAAGTTATTGAAAGAATATAGTTAGAGCAAACTATTAGTGCAATAACAATATACAAAATAACCAAAATAGTGCATAATTGCCTCCTTATAAAACTTTTTTTATTTTAGGTCGAGATCGTGACAAAAGCACAATTGTTTTGGTTAGGAAGCAAGCGCGCAGTGCCGATTGCTTTAGGTTATATACCAGTAGGTATAGCTTATGCTGTTTATGCAGGCCAGACTGGTTTTAGTCCTTTAGAGATAATTTTAATGTCTATTACTACATATTCTGGCTCAGGGCAGTTTCTGGTAGTAAGCATGACGGGAGCAAACGCTGCCATTCCAGTATTCATGCTGGCTTTATTTTTGATGAATTTTCGCTACTTCATCATGAGTACCTGTGTTTTTAATCTTTTTGCCAAGCTTTCTTTTGTAAAAAGATTGTTGTTTTCTCATATGGTTACCGACGAAACTTTTGCTATTTTTACTACCTCAGAGAGGGAAGTAATCGGTGTTCCTTATTTTTTAGGTCTATTTGTAAGCTCGTGGCTGGCCTGGATTTCCGGTGCAGTCTTAGGCGTGCTTGCAAGCTCATTTTTGCCGTATGAATTGACTCAGGCCTTAGGCATTGCTTTGTTTGCGCTGTTTATTGCCATTATTGTTCCTGCAGGCAAGGCTGATTTGCGCATGGCGGTTTTGATTGTGGGAACTGCAGTTTTAAATACTTTTTTGTATGAATATGTTCAGGAGAGTCAGGCTATTGTGATTTCAACGGTGGTTATGGCCTTGCTAGGAGCAATATTCATTAAGAAGAAAAAGCCTCAAGAAAAAGCTCAGGCAAAGGAGTTGAAGTGATGAGCAATTATCTGCTGATTATTCTGATAGCTTTTTTGGTAACTTATCCTGTAAGGGCAGTACCGGCTTTATTTTTCTCAAAATTAAAGCTTAATGATTTTTTTCAAAGATTTTTAGACATTATTCCCTTTACAGCGATTACCGCCCTGGTATTCCCGGGAATTTTTTTCTGTATTGAAAATAATGACTATGTAGCTTATGCCGGAACGCTAACTGCAATCTTATGTGCTTTGTTTAAGGCTCCATTGAGCATTACTGTAGTTGTAACTGTAATTGCTGTTTATTTGCTGTTAGTTTTAGCCTAATAAGCTTGCCCTTATCTCCTTATCAATCCTGGCAAGGGGATTTTTTGCAAAAGACTTAAGTGCTCCTGCAAATCTGTGCCTAAAGGACTTGAGGCTGCTTTTTTAGCTTTCTGCTCAGCGCATAAAAGTAAGCTGTGAAGTTTTTCTATATATAAGAACAGACAATTAAAAAAGCTTTTAGCCTATTGAAAAGGATGGATTAAAAAATTATGGAAATTCTGAATGCCTGGAACGCAGCCTCGCGGTCAGCTGACTGCGAGGCGTTTGCAGATCATGATAAGGGCAAAATGCTTTAAGATCTTTTATTAGTCGAGGCTGCCGTCATCGCCTGAACCGGCATAGCCTTGTGCGGATAATTCTTCATCATTGCCGACGGAGCATAATCTGTGGAGATGACGAGGTTTAATAACATTTAAGTATTTTTTGAAAATTTTAGCCTTTTGATCGGTAATAACCTCATTTGACTTAACCTGTTCTAAAAATACCTTTTCAGCCTCATCTGCAGGTTCGCGCACGCCATTGTAAAGATCCATCATGGCAGATCCGCATTTCTCTAAAATTTCAGACTCTCTGATGGTGAAGTCGCCGCTGCGGCGAATACCGCGGGCAAAATGCTGGAAATCATTAAACGGCTTGTCAGACTCAAAGCTCATGGTGTTTTAACCTCAAAATATAAATAGCTGTGTCCATTATTTTAGCGCTGTATTTTAACATTTTTTTGGCCTTTTGGACCCGAATCTTGATTTTAT
>CAJKNC010000150.1 GCA_905201175.1 uncultured Succinatimonas sp. | reverse complement strand
ATACAAGAAGTTCTTCAACAAGTTGGATTGAGTCTTATCCATTCTATACATGGTTTCAGACATACTTCCCTTGTCCTTACCTTCTCCAATCTTAATAAGAACATCTTCTTGAGCAGCATATAGAGCAGTATAACTATCATCACATCTGTGAGTAGTAATGTATCCTCTATGACGTTCAATATTAGATTGATATTTTACATATCCTTCTTCATGTGCTTCAGGCATAGCATTGGATTGGAATCTTGTAGTATCACCAATTTGGCAACCGCTAAGATCAAGAACACTTGAATAATCATTATCAATCAATCTAACAGTTACTTCCCAGTAATTATCAGCTTTACGAACTGGTCTCTGAGTAACGAAGCATTGCTGCATTGTCTTGATAAGATCATATATAAAAATATCTCAATATATTGAGATAAAAATATTAGATTATCCAATAATTGTGAAGCAATACTAAAGGCAGGTAATCAATGAAGAAAATTTTTTTAATTTTATTATTTTTATGCGCCTGCTCTCAAAATACAGAAAACATTATCAATGGATATATAGAAGGAGAATATATCTATATTTCTCCGGCTTCAGGAGGAATATTAGATGAGCTAGACGTAAGAAAAGGACAAAACATCAATATTGGAGATAGGCTTTTTGCTGTAGATAATGAAATTTGGCAAATAAGCTTACGCAATGCAGAGAATAATATTAGAGCAGCAAAAGAACAGCTTAGTCAAACCAAAGCTATATTGAATAACGCAGAAAAGGAATTTAACAGAGCAGCAAAATTATTAAAAACAAATGCAACAAGTCAAGCTGATTATGATACTAAACAAGCAAATTACGAAAATTTAAAAGCAAAAGCAGCAGAATTAAAGATTTTAGTATTATCTGCAGAAGAAAACTTTTGGCAATTAAATAAAAAATATCAGCAAAATACAGTTATATCAAAGCATACAGGCCAAATAACAGATATTTACTTCAGATTAGGAGAATATGCAGCGGCAGGAAATCCAATCCTGGCTATACTCCCCAAAGAGAATATAAAAGCACGATTTTTTGTTTCTGAAGAGATATTGCCGAGTATAACTTATAATCAAAAGGTTTGGATAAGATGTGACGGCTGCGATAAAGAGCTAGAAGCCAAAATATCATATATATCTCCGTCAGCAGAATATACTCCCCCTGTAATATACAGTACAGAAAGCCGAAACAAACTTGTTTTCATGGTTGAGGCAGTCTTTATAAATAAAAACGAAAGCTTACATCCTGGACTTCCTATAAATGTAAGGTTTAAATAAATATGACTGAAATAGCAATTGATGTAAGACGCTTAACCAAAAAATTTGGTGCTAAGACAGTTGTAAATAATATAGATATTCAAGTGCCAAAGGGGAAAATATATGGTTTCTTAGGTCCTAACGGTTCAGGCAAAACAACAACCATTCGAATGCTTTGCGGCTTATTAAGACCGACTTCAGGTGAGGGCAAATGTCTAGGCCTTGATATTATGAAAGACGCCTTGCTGATCCGTAAAAAAGTCGGTTATATGACACAAAAATTCAGTTTTTGGGATGATTTAACCGTCAGAGAAAATCTTGAGTTTACAGCTCATATTTATGAATTGAAAAATGCCTCAGCACTTATTGATAAAACGCTAATCAACTTTGGATTAGAAAAAAAAGCGCACCAGCTTGCAGGTACGCTTTCCGGAGGCTGGAAACAAAGACTTGCTCTATCAGCATGTATTTTACATAAGCCAGAAATTTTATTGCTTGATGAGCCAACAGCCGGAGTAGATCCAAAAGCCAGAAGAGATTTTTGGGACGAGCTTGGAAGACTTTCAGATGAAGGAATGACTATTCTTGTCAGTACGCACTATATGGATGAGGCAGAACGCTGTCATGAATTAGTTTATATCGCATATGGAAATTTAATGGTTAAAGGAAGCGTTAATGAAGTTATTGACAGCACACATTTAAAAACAATTGAAGTTAGCGGCTTAAGCTTGCCTTTATTGCAAAAACAATTAGAAAAAGATCCTGAAATAGCAGCAATGTCATTATTTGGCCAAACATTAAGAATCTGCGGAAGTAATGAACAAACACTTATAGAAAAATTACAGGTTCTAAAAAACAAATATTCTATCTCTTGGCAAAAAAGCAATACTTACCTTGAAGATGCTTTTATTTTTTATTTAAAAAAAGCTCAGGAGAATTGATATGCATTTTTCTTGGCAGCGATTAATCGCGATTATAAAAAAAGAGTTTATTCAGCTCAAACGAGATCGAGGCACCTTAGGCATGATTATTATGCTGCCGATAATTCAGCTTTTGTTATTTGGATATGCCATTAATACAGATCCTAAAAATTTACCGACAGCGATTATTTCTGAAGACAGCACTTTTTTAACAAGAAGCATTATAGCCGGCTTGCAGAATTCTGAGTATTTTAGGATAACTCATCATATTTCTTCAGACAAACAAGGCAATGAGCTATTAAAGCAAGGAGAAGTTTTTTTTGTTATCTCGATCCCAGATAATTTTACGCAAAATGTAATCCGTGGAGCAAAGCCTGAAATTTTATTGCAGGCCGATGCAACTGATCCAACAGCTATTTCTAATGCGGTAAGCTCGTTAAATGGAATAACCAATAAAGTTATTCAAGAAAATATGAAGGGAAATCTTGCTTACCTAAAGAACCAGCCATCACCTTTTTCGATTATAGTGCATAAATTATACAATCCTGAAGGATTTACTAGATATAACATCGTGCCAGGGTTAATAGGCTTGGTATTAATTTTTTCCGGCGTTATGATGACGGCCCTTGCAATTACAAGGGAACGTGAAAGAGGCACAATGGAAAATTTACTTTCCATGCCGGTAAAGCCAATAGAAATAATGATTGGGAAAATTATGCCTTTTGTTTTTATTGGAATATTTCAAGTGATAATTGTCTTGCTAATAGCCTATTTTTTATTTTCTATCCCTATTTTGGGAAGCATATTATTACTGTTTTTATGTTCTCTTTTGTTTATTGTCTGTAACTTAGCCATTGGATTTTTAATTTCAACTATTGCAAAAAACCAAACTCAGGCCTTGCAGATGTCAGTGTTCGTCATACTGCCCTCAATAGTCATGACTGGCTTTTTATTCCCCTTTCAAGCTATGCCTATGTGGGCACAAGCAATCGCAAAATGCATTCCCTTAACTTATTTTTTAAGAATATCTAGAGGAATTATATTAAAAGGGGCTGATTTTATAGATATTTTTCCTAATTTATGGCCTTTAGGCGTTATCGTTGCAATTTTGACTATCATTACGCTGCATGTTTATAAAAACAGTTTAGACTAATATAAATATC
>CAJKNC010000149.1 GCA_905201175.1 uncultured Succinatimonas sp. | reverse complement strand
GTAAGCTAAGCTCTGACTGAATTTATACTAGTACTTTATACAGGCTAAGCTAGCTTTTTTCACTTAGATTTTAATGTAAAAAAGCATTTAGAAAAAATGCTTGATATCTATTTATTATAAATTAGATAAGCTTTTTATAACTTTTTTATGCTGAATAAAGTAAAGAATAAATTATTTAAAAATATTCTGACTAGGAAAGCCTAAAGCTGTTTCCAAATAAAGGCATTGGGATTTTGATGAAAGGAGAATAAAGCTACAAGCTCTGATGAGAATATAGACATATTCTTACCAGAGCTTTTTAGAGCCTAAAGCGGCTGGACCTCCATTTTTTACAGAGGCACAGTTTGCTTACTTAAGATAAGTTTCACCTGCTTCATCTGTATTTATAGCTGCAGTGGCTACAATTTCAGATGAACCTTGTAAGCCGCCTCTTCTTGGAGCCTTGTCAATTTCAGGGAGCTTATCATCGCTGCGCTCATTAGGAGTGAAGCTGTAGTCTACATTTAAGAGCTCAGGCTCAGAGATAGCCTCAATTCCCGACATAGCTACAGATGATAAACCGCCGGCCTTTTCAGAGTGCTCGTATTCGTAGGCATAGCTGATATCACGTTCATTAACTACCTGAGTAAAATCAACGTTGAAGTCATTGCCTTGTGCACTTTGCGCAAAGGTATATTCGCGTTCCTTATATTCATAAGGAGTGTAGACTGGAGTCTTGCGGGCAGTCTCTTCGGCAACAGCAGCAGGCTTGGAAATGCGTTTGCGCTGACGCTTCTGCGGCTGTTCTGCATTAGCTTCCTGATTCTTATTGCGGCGGCTCTTTGTTTCTTTTACTGCAGCGATGTCAGCAGTTTCCTCAGCAGCCTTCTTCGGGCTCTTACGCTTAGTTATTGGAGCCTCGGGCTTTTCAGGCTTATTCTCCTGACGGCTGCGTCTGCTCTTAGGCTCTTTAACGATATTCTCGTTAATGTCCTCTGCAGCTTTAGTCCGGCGCTTGGTATTTTCCTGACGCTCAGCTTTTTCAGCATTGCTCTTTGGCGCATTGCGATTGGCATTGCGGCGTGTCTGAGTCTGGCGTACCGGCTTTTTAACCTCAGAAGCTTTAGGCTCTTCTTTTGATTCATTAGAACCGAAAATAGAGGAGATTAAGCTCTTAATGGAGGTGATAATGGAACTGCCCTCGGCCTTCTTAGGCTCCTCTGCATTCTTAGCCTTCTTTACGCGAGGCTTAGGCTTCGGAGCTGGGGCCGTAATAGCTGTAGAGAGAATATCAGTATTGAGGGCCGGTGAGTTGTCACTGCTCTTAGTTATGGTCTTTTGCTGAATGTTATAGCGGACATTTTCCGATTCTTCCCGAGCATTGCGAGTTAATTCGTGTAAAGAATCTAGAGAGCTGTGATGAGTCTCTGTGGATGCTGTCTGACGCTCTACTACATACTCGTGCGGCATGTAGAACTTGTTGGGAATAATAGTAATAGTGATATTGTTGCGCTTTTCTATTTCGGCTAACTGGGCGCGTTTTTCATTTAACATGAATGTTGCGACTTCAACTGAAGCAGTAGCGCTGACATTACCAATATTGTCTTTATGAGCTTCCTCTTCAATAAGTCTTAAGATAGATAAAGCTAAAGAGGAGGTATCGCGGCAAGTTCCCTGGCCATTGCACATAGGACAAACATAAGAGCTGGATTCCTCTAAAGATGGTCTTAGGCGCTGACGGGACATCTCAAGCAAGCCGAAGCGGGAGATGCGGCTGAACTGAATGCGCGCACGATCCTGACGTACGGCATCGCGCATGCGATTTTCAATCTCGCGCTGATTCTTAAGCGGCGTCATATCGATGAAATCGATAACCACCAGACCGCCTACGTCGCGCAGACGCAATTGTCTGGCAATCTCTTCTGCAGCCTCGATATTAGTCTGTAAAGCAGTCTCTTCAATGTCTCCTCCGCGAGTAGCTTTTGCGGAGTTAACATCGATAGAGGTTAAAGCCTCAGTAGGATCGATAACGATGGCGCCGCCTGAAGGGAGGCGAACCTCGCGCTGATATGCAGTATCGATCTGACTTTCAATCTGGAATTTGCTAAAGAGCGGGATATTGCCGGTATAAAGATGAACCTTAGAGGCAAATTCAGGGCGAACTAACTCAACATAGTGTTTGATCTGCTCAAAGCTTTCCTGGCTGTCAACGAGAATCTCGCCTATATCAGGGCGCAGGTAATCGCGAATAGCACGCAGAGCAATATTAGATTCCTGATGAATCAGGAACGGAGCTTTGCGGCTAGCGGCAGCCTTTTGGATCATATCCCAGACTTTAGTCAGAATGGACAAGTCCCAGTCTAACTCTTCGGCAGTTTTGCCTACGCCTGCAGTGCGGACGATGACACCCATGCCGTCAGGAATAGTTAAGCCCTTCAAGGCAGCTTTAAGGTCAGTTCTATCCTCTCCTTCAATACGGCGTGAAATACCGCCTGCGCGAGGATTATTGGGCATCAATACCAAATAGCTGCCTGCCAAAGAAATATAGGTAGTCAGCGCTGCGCCTTTAAGGCCGCGCTCTTCCTTTTCTATCTGGACTATAACTTCCTGTCCTTCCTTGATAGCAGCTCGTACTTGGGCGTGATCGTTAAAATTGATGCCTGCAGGATAATACTCGCGGGCAATTTCTTTTAACGGGAGAAAACCATGGCGTTCAACGCCATAATCGACAAAAGCCGCTTCAAGACTAGGCTCGATACGGGTGATAGTTCCTTTGTAGATATTAGCTTTCTTATTTGCATGCTGTGGAGATTCAATGTCAAGATCATACAGCTTTTGACCATCAACAAGAGCTACGCGAACTTCTTCTATTTGCGTGGCGTTAATAAGCATTCTCTTCACGAGAAAAGCTCCTATTTTTAGCGTTCCCTTCAAGTTTTTTAGGGCAAACCTTATGAGCGGGGCTAAACCGGATGTTTCGGCCCGGTGTCAAAGCCCTGAAAATTATCGGGAACATTTGATTAGCAACGCCTAAAACTAGCGCGCCTTACCGTCCTTTTATATACGGCGGGGCTGATTTTAGGTAACCGTAACTTTGGCTCTTTATCCTCTAAAATGCAAAAGCTTTGGTTTTGCAGCATATAAGACGCAAGGCATCCCTTGCAGAGCTCTAAGCTACTCAATTATGTAGGAACCATGAACATAGGGGTTACCGTACATAGATGCAAGCTATTATGCCACATTAAGCTGCAAAAAAATATAATAAAAGCAAGTGAAGTTAAAAGAACCTAAAAAACAGAAAGACCAATGATTTATTTATATTTGGTAAGAATTTGCAGATGATGCTTAACAAAGAGTGTTATTCCATATAAAATCCGAACAATTTATTTAGACGTAGTTGA
>CAJKNC010000148.1 GCA_905201175.1 uncultured Succinatimonas sp. | reverse complement strand
TAATATGCGAGAGATTTGCCCTAAAGAGTTGTGTGTGGGTTGCCTTTCATGCGTGAATAGTTGTACGCATCAAGCGATAGAGTTTGAAAAGGATGTATGTGGTTTCCGATATCCTATTATCGATCAGGAGAAATGTGTGGATTGTGGATTGTGTGGCTTTGTTTGCCCTGTCAATCATCCTCCGGAAAAGTATTTTCCTAAAGAGTGCTATGCGGTCACAGTAAAGAGCGAGAGGGAACTATTTTCTTGTGCGTCTGGTGGAGCGGCTACAGCGATTGCCCGGCATGTGCTGAATACGGGAGGTGTGGTGTATGGCTGTTCTGGTATGGATATACGTCACGTTAGGCATGTGCGGATTTCAAGGATGGAGGAATTGGACTTGCTGAAAGGTTCTAAATATGTACAGAGTGATTTAGGATTGACCTTTAAACAAATACGGGGAGATTTGAAAGTTGGGAAAGAGGTTCTGTTTGTTGGTACACCTTGTCAGGTTGGAGGATTAAAAACTTATTTAAGAAAAGACTATGATAACTTGATCACGGCAGATTTGGTATGTCACGGGGTGCCCTCACAACAATTATTAAATGATAATATAGATAGAACAGTTTTTTATAATAATAAAGGCTACAATGATGATAATGCCTATATAGCTCATGGCGGAGGAATTGATTCTTATACATATACAAACAGTTATGAAGCTGTCATAAATTCCATTAACAGAGGATTTAAATTTATAGAAATTGATTTAATTGAAACGTCCGACGGAGTCATTATTGGCGGACATGATTGGATTTATTTAAAAAAACTCTTAAATATACAAGACAATTCTGATATTCCTTTATCTTTTGATGAAATTAAAGATAAAAAAATTCTAGGCAACCAAACTATAATAACATCAAAAGAAATTTCTGCTCTCATGCAGAAATATAATGATATCTATTTAGTAACAGATAAAATTCAAAATTTTAAATCACTTTTAAAGCAAATCCCTTTTAGAGATAGAATCATTGTTGAAGTTTTTGGAAGAGAAAATTATATCGATGCTTTAAAGACTGGTATAAAATATCCAATGATGTCTTTATCAGGAAGTATTGAAGATTCAGAACAAGCTATTAAATATAGTTATCCTATTATTGCAGTAAATGCAGAAACTGCATTTTCCTCAGAAAACACAATAAAAAAATTACAAGAAGTGCATAACAACAAAATTACAATATTCGTTTACTATGTTGGTTATTCTAATAGAGATACGCCTAAATTTATAAAGAATTATGTAGGTAAAACATTTAGCAAAGTCTACACTGATAAATGGGCTCCTGATATTTTATATAAGCTAGATAAAAATGATTAAATTATTTTGATAAAAAAGCTCTGATACAATATCAGAGCTTAATAGTCATATAAAAGCTATTGTTACAATTATATAAATTAAGATGGGCTTTTTATATTATCGACTAAACTTTTCTAAATACCATTTTACTGTTTTTACAATGCCTGTATCAAAAGTCTCATCAGGCTGCCAGCCTAAATTCTTAACTATCTTATCAGGATCGATTGCATAACGCAGATCGTGTCCTGGACGATCTTTTACAAAGGCAATCAGCTCTTTATAGCTTCGCTTATTAGCTCTAGGCTTTAGCTCATCTAAAATATCGCAAATGGTATTTACAATAGTAATATTGTTGCGTTCATTATGTCCGCCAATATTATAAGTCTCGCCTGAAATGCCCTTATGGTAAATCAAATCAATAGCCTTACAATGATCTAATACATATAGCCAATCACGAATATTTAGCCCTTGACCATAGACAGGCAGATTCTTTTCTTCTAAAGCCATTTTGATGATATGCGGAATCAGCTTTTCATCATGCTGCTTCGGACCATAATTATTGGAGCAGTTTGAGGTGGTAACATTCATGCCATAGGTATGATGATAAGCTCTTACAATAAAGTCAGAGCTTGCCTTTGAGGCTGAATACGGACTATTAGGAGCATAAGCTGTGTTTTCAGTGAAAAATCCCGTTTCACCTAAGGTGCCGTAAACCTCATCAGTTGAAATGTGGTGAAAGCGGTTATTTTCACACCCTGCCTTGAATTTAAAAGGCTCTTCCATCCAAAAACGACGTGCAGTTTCAATTAAATTAAAGGTGCCGTTGATATTAGTATTTATAAAAGCAGCCGGACCTTTAATAGAATTATCAACATGACTTTCTGCAGCAAAATGAATTACTCCAGAAACATTATATTTCTCAAATAAAGACGCTACTAATTCCTGATCGCAGATATCACCTTGAATAAATACATAATTATCAAAGTCTGCACACTCTTTCAGATTATCAAGATTGCCAGCATAAGTAAGCTTGTCTAAATTTATGATCTGATAATCAGGGTATTTCTTGCAGAAATAAGGAACAAAATTAGAGCCGATAAAGCCTGCTCCGCCAGTAATTAAAATTGAACGCTTCATATTAATCCTTAGGAATATCATTTAAGCTGTGAGCAATACGGTCTTTTTCTGAGGTTATAACCTTATCTTTTGGGATCTGCCAATCAATATTAAATTCAGGAGCATCATAGCGAATGCCGAATTCAGATTCCTTACAATAAAAGTTATCTACCTTATAAGAGAAGACTGCCGTTTCGCTTAAGACTGAAAACCCATGCAGAAAGCCTCTAGGAATAAACAGCTGTCTTTGATTCTCATCAGAAAGCTCGACAGCCACATATTGACCAAAAGTAGGAGAATTGCGGCGAATATCAACAGCTACATCTAAAACCTTTCCCTGCAAAACACGCACAAGCTTAGCCTGAGCATGCTCGCCTAACTGACAGTGCAAGCCCCGAATTACGCCATAGCTTGATTTTGATTGATTATCCTGCACGAAATTACAATCAATGCCACCTTCCTTAAAAGCTTTTTGGTTGTAGCTTTCAAAAAAATAGCCTCTCTCGTCATTAAAAATACGCGGCTCAACAATAATCACGTCTTTAATTTTAGTTTTAATAAAGTTCATGGTTTTCCTCATAAACCTTTATAAGATAATTTTTATAGGTTCCGGCTTTCAGCTCATCAATTAAAGCCTGCATTTGCTCATCGCTGATAAACTCCTGGCGATAAGCAATTTCTTCAAGACAGGCAAGCTTTAAGCCCTGCCGCTTTTCAATAATCTGTACAAACGAGCTTGAATCCATCAGACTGTCAGGCGTACCAGCATCAAGCCAGGCATTACCGCGCTTCATAGGCACTACAGACATTCTCTTTTCCTGCAGATAAAGATTATTCAAATCTGTAATTTCGAGCTCTCCGCGAGCTGACGGCTTTAAAGTCTTAGCCTTAGCTACCACATCACTCGGATAAAAATACAAGCCTACCGAAGCATAATTAGATTTAGGCTTTTGCGGCTTCTCTT
>CAJKNC010000147.1 GCA_905201175.1 uncultured Succinatimonas sp. | reverse complement strand
TGAGTGTATGCCTATGGTTTGCTATGATAATAAAATTATATGAAATTTATTTTGCTTACGGAGCCTATGATGAGTGACAAAGCCGTCGCCGCAGAAAAAATTCCGCGTAATTTCATCACTGATATTATTGATGAAGATTTAAAAGAAGGTCGTACTGACCATGTGGCAACCAGATTCCCGCCGGAGCCTAACGGTTATTTGCATATAGGTCATGCCAAATCCATATGCTTAAACTTTGGTTTGGCTCGTGATTATCAAGGTACCTGCAATTTACGCTTTGATGACACCAATCCAATCAAAGAAGACATGGAGTATATCAATTCCATTAAGAGAGACGTAGAGTGGTTAGGCTTTAAGTGGAATAATATCTGTTTTTCTTCTAATTATTTTGACAAGCTTTACGGCTATGCCTTAGAGCTTATCGATAAAGGCTTAGCTTATGTAGACGAACTCTCTGTAGATGAAATTCGTCAGTATCGCGGTACTTTAACTGAGCCTGGCCGTGACAGTCCTTACCGCAACCGCTCTGTTGAGGAGAACCGGGCCTTATTTGAAAAAATGAGAGCCGGCGGTTTTGAAGAAGGCAAGGCTTGTCTGCGCGCAAAGATTGATATGGCCTCTCCATTCATTTGCATGCGCGATCCGGTAATTTATCGCGTGCGTTTTGCAGCTCATGCTCTGACCGGCAATAAATGGTGTATATATCCTATGTATGATTTTACCCATTGTATTTCCGATGCTATTGAAGGAATTACCCATTCCATCTGTACCTTAGAGTTTCAGGATAACCGCCGCCTTTATGACTGGGTATTAAATAATATTTCCATTGAAAATCATCCTCATCAATATGAGATGAGCCGCTTAAATTTAGAATACTCTATTACATCTAAGCGCAAGCTTAACTTATTAGTTGAAAAAGGCCTGGTAGATGGCTGGGATGATCCTCGCTTAACTACTATTTCCGGCTTACGCCGCCGCGGCTATACGCCTGCAGCCATTCGCGAATTCTGCCGCCGCATTGGCGTAACGAAACAGGATAATGTGGTACAGATGAGCGCCTTAGAGTCCTGCATCCGCGAGAATTTGAACATTAATGCTAAACGCGTCATGGCCGTTTTACATCCATTGAAGCTGATTATCGATAATTACGGTCAGGAGGGTGTGGATGCTGCCAGCTTTGAGGTCCCAAATCACCCGGACAGACCGGAACTCGGCACCCGTAAGGTTTCCTTTGGGAAAGAGCTGTATATTGATGCTTCAGACTTCAGAGAAACTGCCAATAAGCAATATAAGCGCTTAAAGCTTAATAGTGAAGTGCGTTTGCGTCATGCATATATTATCAAGGCAGTAAGCTGCGAGAAAGATGCTGAGGGCAATGTTACTGTGGTTCATGCTGAGGCTATACCTAATTCTGTAGGTGCTAATGTTGAGGGACATAAGCCTAAGGGAGTAATCCACTTTGTTAATGCTAATGATTGCCTAAGAGCTCAGGTAAATATTTACTCTAACCTGTTTAATGTTCCTAACCCGGCAGCATCGGAAGACTTTTTATCAACAATAAATCCAAATTCTTGTCAGGTAATTACCGACGCTGCAGTGGAATCGTCGCTTAAGGATGCGCAGGTCTTAGAAAGCTTCCAGTTTGAGCGTGAAGGCTATTTCTGCGTAGACAGCCGCAATTCATTGCCGCAAAAGCCCGTATTTAATTTGACTGTCGCATTACGTGACACTAATAAGACCGCCGTTTAATTATCTTGAAGGAGCAAAGTATGTCAGATATCGAAAACGATGCAATTGCTAAAAAAGACGAAAACTTAGCCCCGCCTCCAGGCAGTGATTATGAGGTGGCTTTTACCTTGCACTCTGATAGTCAATTGGAGCGTGCTTACGACAAGGCTGAGCATTGGGTAAAATCTGGTGTGCGGCCGGATAAGATCTTTTTAGAAGACAGATCGATGGGCGTTATTAATTTCCGCAAGGTTATGCGTGATCCGCTTTTAATTCAAGCCGGAGTTGAGCGCTTAATTGATTTCCGCTGCTCATTGACTTTATCAGATACTGATGTTGACGCTGTCTTTTCAAGTGTCTGTTATTATGAGCCTAATACCGAACCTGCTTATATTAATCAGTATGATCCAGAGCTTAGCTCTATAAAAGAGGTTTTAAACATGGTTAGCAATAATTTATTCAATTATTTGCGCAAGCCTTTGCTAATCTCAGATGATCAGGATTAGATGACGAGTTAAGACTTTAGATAAGGAGACAATCTTGAGTTCTACAAGATTTATTCATCTGACTGTGATGGCATTAGCTGTAAGCACGGCTGCATCATTATTAGGCGGATGTACAACTGTTAAGGATTATTATCAGCGTTATACAGGTAAGCTTGACGAAAGCGGCCGTGAGCCTACAGGCTATTATCAGCATGCCGATATTAAGCAGTACTCAGATCCGGTAGTAATACCGCCGTCTTTAAATGTACCTCCTATAAATGAGGATCTGGTTGTACCACCGATGCCAGCAAATGCTGTCAACGGCCCAGTCGGCGAGCAGATGGATATTCGTGCGCCGCGTGCTCCTTATCGTTCAGAAAGCGGTCTGCATACTCAATGGTCTTCAGGCGAGGCCATTTTGTGGTTTGATAAGAACGGCTCGCACGGCATTCATTCTGAGCAGGATGCTTGGCTCCTTTTAGGCAAGGTCTTAAAAAGCCTAGATATTAAGGTAGGAGAGGAAAGCCCTGATAATTACGAACTCACCACTGCAGCGCGCGACTTCAATGAATTTGGTCAGCCTTACAGTCCGGCAGATTTAGCCGCAGGAGCTCCGCGCTATCGGCAAATCTACAGATTGCGTATTGGACGCAATTACGACGATTCTTTAGGTATTGCCACGCAGATGATCGGATCAATGACCATGCTTTCAAGCGGCTATTTAATGCCGGATTTATTAGATCCAATTGAATTGCAGCGTTTTGCTATGGGCTTTTCTAATCATATTATCCATGTAATTGAAGATCAAAATCGTGTTCAGACTCAGGGACCTCAGGAGCTGAATGTTATTTTAGATACCGATAAGAATGGCCATGCATGCTTTGTTGTTGATAGCTCGTATGAGTTAACTATGAATATGCTGCGTGATTTATTCCCGCGTTATGAATGGGTAATCCTGGAGGATTCTGTAAACAAGGCTTATTTAAAGCTTGAGACAGAGGAAGAAGATGCTGATTTCTACCATGAGCGTGGAGTAGATTCTTTTGCACTTGAGGATGGCGAGTATTATGTCCGCGTCGGTATAGATGGCGATAAGAGCATCATTACTTTCTATGACGATGATGACATGCCTCTGCCGCAGTCGACCTTAAGCCGAATATACAGCGGTTTCTCGCAAGCTCTGATTAAGGAATTTGAAAATTATTCTGCAGTAAATGTGGTTAAAGTTACTAATTAGAAAAAAGGGCGGGATAGTATGAACCCCATTATTGATCACATGATTGATAATGGGGTTTTGTTATGAA
>CAJKNC010000146.1 GCA_905201175.1 uncultured Succinatimonas sp. | reverse complement strand
GCGCTTATAACAACTGTAATGGGACTTACGGTAGCTATTCCCTCGATGGTGATCTATTACTTTTTATCTTTGAGAATGCGTTCTTTTCAGATTGAATCTATTGAACACTCATATCGAGCTATCGTTATTACTAAGCAAGTTCGTGAACATCAGAAATAGGTATTGCTTATGAAGTATCTGAACGACTTTAATTTTACTGAAGAGGCCAATATCGATTTGACTCCGCTTATTGATGTTATTTTCATGCTGGTTATTTTCTTTATCCTGACTATGAGCTTCAGTCAGCCGGTTTTGGATATTGCACTGCCAGCTTCAGAGGCCAGTGCAGCAGCTAAGAAGCAGGATTTTCTTAAGATAACCTTGCTGCGCGACGGCAAGATCGTATATGACGATAAAGCTATAGATAAAGAAGAGCTTAAAGCAATTTTGGATAATGAGCCTTCGAAAGAGCTGAATATTTATGCGGATATGCAGACTCCTTTTCAATCTTTTGTGGATGTAGTTGATGTTGCAAAATTAAAGCGTGACGGCAGATTTGCAATTACGACAAAAAAAGAGTGATGTAAATGGATAATTTGCAAAAGTGGTCAGATAGACTGGCGATTGTGTTTACTGGGACAGTATTAGCTGCATTGTTAGCATTTTTTAGTTTTGATTCAAGTTATGCTAACACTATTGCTGATGAAAAGATTACAAAATTTCAGATTTTGTCTATAGAACAAGAAATTGAATCTCAGGTTCGAGGAGATTCTGAAGACGAAGCTAAACAGGAAAAGAAAGAAGAATCAGTAAAAGAAATTAATTCTGTTCCTGTTAAGGAGAAAGTAATATCTGAATCTAAAAGTATTAGTTACAAAGAGCAAAAAAAGGTTGTCAAAACTAGAAAAACTGAGAAAAAGACTTTAGATAAAGATAAAAAAACAAAGATAGAGAATAACAAAACATCTAAATCATCTTTAAATAATGCTAAATCTAATGTAAAGGGGAATGATAATAAAGGTCATGCTCAAGGCTCATATAGGGAAAAAGCTCAGGACTCACTTACAAAATCTAAAGCTGTTTATAATAATGCATTTACATCATTGCTCTCAAAGATCTCAAGTGAAAAGGAATACCCGTATCGAGCTAAAAGGCAGGGGATAGAAGGAAAATGTGTAATTACTTTTAAAGTTAATAAAAAAGGAATTGTCAGCGAGGCTTTATTAACGCAGAAAAGCGGGCAGATTTTGCTTGACTCTGCATGCAAAAGACTAGGCGCTAAGTTAGTAGGATTTAAGACCGGAGCTTACGGCGAGGATGTCAATGTGCAGGTTCCTGTTAATTATAGATTAGTAGATTAATTTTAAGGTTTACTCACTGTATAAAAGCAAATTTAATTAAATAAGATGCGCAGATAATCTAAAATATTTTTTAGAGTTTTTTTATTAAAAAAGGGATGGTATTTGAGTTTATATCTCTGTTATTAACCATCCCTGTTTTGTACAAATTTTTTTAATATTAGAAGCTATAACGCATACCTAAGTTCCATCTGTAGCTCTCAGTTAAGTCACTGCCAGAGGTTCTTTCAACTTCAAAGTAAGTGTAGCAGTTATCAGTCCAGTTGATGTTTGCACCGATGCCATATTCAGCCCAGGTGCCTCCTAAGTCATCTTCTACATATACAGAATTTACTCTGTCTGATGCAGCATTGTACTGACTTGCTCTAAAGGCGCTTTCGCTGTCATAATCATGGACTAAAGAGGCTTTAACATAGATTAGACCCTTATCTTCAGGTAAGTTAAAGCCAGCTCTTACGCCTCCGCGTACAATCATAGTATCAGTATCTTCCTGATTTACAGTAACGCCGTTGCCTGCAGTAAAGTCGTCACCTAAGATTTTGCCGTAGGTGAACTCAGCTTGAGGCTCGATAAAGAGAGTGTCATTTAACTTAAAGTTCCAGCCAGTTTCCAGACTTAAGCTGTAAGCATTATTATCATAGCTTCCAGAGAAGTTTTGGAAGCTGAAGTCATTAGAGATACGGGAGTATTTACCGATAAGGTCTACATAAATACCATTATCTGCTAAATAGGTTCCATAAAGAGCAAAACCGTAAAGGTCATTATCAGCATTGCCATTTACAGCAGAGGTTGAGCCTGAAGTATAAGAAACAGCAGAGCCAACCTTAAATCCAGCACCTAAATCAGTATCAAAACCAATTTGAATAGTATTGTTTTCTAAGGTTACGTCTTGAGGACCATATTCCATCTCAGAGCCATAGGCGCGAGTCCATAAGCCTACAGACTTAGGAGCAGAACGAACTTCGCCTAAACGCTTAGATAAAGAATTAAGCTCATGACGCCATTGAGCAGTAGCTAAAGAGAGCATAGAGCTGTAAGACTCAATCTTAGAGTTTGATGCATGAGAAACAGCACTCTTATTACCATCAGCATCAACAATCTGCGTAATCGCACCGTTAATATCACCTTCTGCGATGGTACGAACCTGGACTACTCTATTATTAGAGGCATCACTGATAGCTACAGCATTATCAAATTTAGCTAAAGAAGCCTCGCTGTCTTTAATATCGTCAGCGGTTACGCCTTTAAAAGATACATTTAAAGTAGGTGTAGAGCCTTGGGCTATTGATTTTATATCAACCTTAGCTGTATCGGCAATTGCACCATCTTCAACATTTGCAGCTAAATTTATGTAGCCGCCACTGCCTTCGAGCTCATCAACTCTGAGGCTAGAAAGACTTATGTCATTTATGTTTACAACACCATTTGATAATGCAAGTTTATTGACAAAAGCTTCATTATCTGAATCTAAAGAGCCTCCGCCAGCATTAGGTCCAGAGAAGCTTTGTACATTCCATTTTGCACCATTGCTAAGAGCTAAGCTAAAGTTATTAACACTAGTAAATTCTTCGCCAAAATCCTGTGGGTAGACTTTGACTGTACTGCCAGTCCAAGAAGAATCATCACCATTTAAGCTTATATTTACAAAAGAGTCGATATATCTTCCACTATTAACCCCAGTCGTTACAAATGCAATATCTCCAACTAATGATGCTGATTTAGTAGATTTTATATTTACATTGGAATAGCCTCGAGTTTGAAGCAATATATTGTCTCCAGCAGATATGTTTAAGTTTTCAGCTTGGATATTAATATATGAGTTTGAAAATGCGCATATACTGGAGTCATTTGTTTGTATGTTAATATTCTGTGCTTTAAGTACAGCTCCGCTTCCATTCGTATAAGCTTTTTTATCTTCTGTGTTTGATTGTGTCCAAATACCTATAGAAGATGAGATAATATTTATGGAATTTTTAGCTGTAATAGAAATTAAGTTATTTTTTTTCTCTTCTATAGTAATTATATTTTGTCCATCTATAACTTTAGAGTTTGCAAACAAAGCCGCACAATTAGATATGTTTCCTGTGTATTTAACGGTTACATTTTCTGTGTCTGAATTGCCAACATACATCTTACCGTAGGCATAATTAATTAGGCTATCTTGATCTTTATTTTCTATATAAATATTTTTATTA
>CAJKNC010000145.1 GCA_905201175.1 uncultured Succinatimonas sp. | reverse complement strand
CCTAGAAACTTAAGTGATCAATTTCTGGGGCCATACTAATGCTCCTGCTTTTTTTATATGAGTGAATAAAATTATTTATTGCTAAGATAGAACTCCAGCATAATTTGTTTTAAGAAATCAGTACTGAATTCAAAAGCGCGATCTTTTAAATTTATATTATCTTGTCTTAATTCAACAGCAGCCTTAATTCCCGTATCTTTATTTATATTAGCCTTATATGCGTGAGAGAATATTTGTTCCGCAACTTTTGCAGTTAAGAATCCAGGTAAATCTGGCAGGATACGATGACTTCCGTATAAAGGATTATGTAAATCTAAAATTGCGTTTGAAAGATGAACTCTTTCAATAAAAGGAGCTGCTAAATCAATAGCTTCACATAAATCTTCACGATTTAAAGATACATGAGCTGTATTTAAGCTTAATTTGACATTTGAATATTCTTTAGAAATTATTTCAAGCAGTTCTCTGGCGTCATAGGTACTCGTTAAGAGGTTTTTATTGTGCTTAAAGCAATCTGATGGTTCTAAAAGCACAGTTAGATTGTTTTTATTAGTATAATCAGCAATTTCGCCAATAGATTTAATCAAGGCCTTATAAGCTGAAGATCTTTCTAAAATACCTACATTAGGACCAGCACTGATGCCGATATGCGTAGCACCAGTTTCATAGGCTCCATCTACAATAGACTTTATCGCATCCACAGCTTTTTTGCGTTTGGTCTCATCTAAATCATTTATGTTTGCTGCAGCTTTGCATAAAGATTCGTTAGTCCAAACTACGCAGCTTGAAATATTACAGCCTTTGGTTTTTAAAGCGGAAGCTACTTTTTTTCTTAGTTTAGCATCGGTGATAGGGAGCAGTTCTAGAGACTTAAAAAAGCCGTCCTGGATTACATGTTCTACTTTTGAGATAATGAACTTTTCATCATCCTTACGACTATAATAGGCCTCTGCTAATAATACAGAAGGAATGATATAGGATTTTTTATCTAAGGCCATGCTCTGCTCCTATTTAAAATAAAGATCTTTGTAATATTTATAAAAATTTATTGAAATTCGAAATAATTAATAATTTCAGTTTATACGTCGTCAATAAATTTACAATAGCCAATTATTTGATTTGCAAAGAAGATCGCAAGCTTGAATCTAAAATTTAGAAAACAGCAAAAAAAATTTTTTTTATTGGTAAAAAAAGGAAAATTTTTGTAAAACGGATCACAAGAAAATATTTAAAGATAAATTTACGGCTTATATAAATAACTTTTTTATTATCAATAATAATGTCTGAATTTAAAATATAGCTATATAAAATCACATAGCCCCCCGTTTCATACGTTGAAAGGGGAGCTTTTTGTTATTTTATTAGATCATAAGGAATATCCGGCATAGCGCCTTTTTGCGTACAAACATATGCGGCTAAATCAACAGCTTTATGATGAGCTTCCCTTAAAGATTTGCCTTTCATAAGCTGACTTATTAGGGTTGCGGTGAATGAATCCCCGGCTCCTACAGTATCTACAACATTTTTAACTACTGGAGTTTTTATTACAGAAATTTCATTGTTTAAATAAACAGTACTTTGAGATGCTCCTTCTGTAAAAATAAAGCATTCAATTCCTTGATCGATTAAATACTGATTATAAGCGCTGCAGCTTGTTTCTTTTAGGTTAGCAATAGAGCACAAGATTGGTAATTCATCCTCATTGCATTTAAAAATTTGGGAGCGTTTTAAAGATTCATCTATAACAGATTTGGAATAATAATTGCGGCGTAAATTTACATCGAAGATCTTAAGCGAATCTTTAGGCATTGCATCTAAAACATTCATTATAGTTCTATGTGAAATGCTATTGCGTTGAGCTAAGGATCCGAAACATACCATATCTAATGCAGAGGCTGTTTCCAATAATAAATCAGTAGTTGGAATATTGTCATAGGCGGTATCTTCTAAGAAGGTATAACTTGGTACTCCGTCATGACTTAATTTGATGTTTACCGCACCAGTAGGCTTATCATTTTCTAAAAGCAGGGCTGGTAAAAACCTGCAGGCTAAAAGATCTCGAGCCATAAATCCCAATTTATCCTTACCGACAGAGCTTATAGCCATAGCTTTAAGACCATTTTGCTGACAGTGATATGCAAAATTGGCAGGAGCTCCACCGATTTTAGGTCCAGTAGGATAGACGTCGAATAGAACCTCTCCTAATCCAGCGCAGGTTATGCTTTTATCTTTATATTTTGAAAAATCTAACATTATATTCACCACAAAAGATTAAATTTTATTAATATTGGCTGTAGAAGCTCTACGCATAAGCATAGATTTCAAACAAATTTTTTGCTGAGAAAGAGGTTTGCCTTCGATGCGGTTTAAAAGTAAATTAGCTGCAACTCGCCCCATTTCCTCAACGGGCTGGCATACTGAAGTAATAGGTGTTGGATAAAAACGGCACCATTCACTGTCTCCATAAGCAATAACGGAAACATCTGCAGGTATTTTCAATCCTTTTAAGCTTAATGCATACAAGATTCCTGAGGTAATAACATTATTTGCCCCGATAATAGCAGTGGGACGCTGAAAATTATTGCGCATCATTAAAATATTAGTTTGTTCAAAAGCTCCGATTAGCAAGTCATCATAAATATCGGAATTGATTTCAACTATTTCTGCTTTAATGTTGCTTTCTTCAACTCCTAAGCATCGTTCATTAAAGGTATATACTGATCGAGAACCAGAAAGGAAGACAATTTTTTTATGCCCTAAATTATTAAGGTGTTCTAAAGTCTGCAGTGTTCCAAAACGGTTATCTTCGATAACGCTGTCAAAAGGAAGCTCAGGACAATCTCTGTCAACTAAAACTACTGGCAAGCTAAGATCGGAAGGTTTAATTGTTTTTGCAAATTTTGCTGAGGGCATAATAATTAAGCCTAATAGGTTTAATGATACCCACTGTTTTAATAGTTCATTTTCGTAGCCGCCATGCTCATAGTTACAGCCGATAATAGCTGAATAGCCTTTTTCTTTTAAGGTATCGTGTACTGATTTTACAATTTGATTGGAAAACGGATTAGTAAGATCGGCCACTATTACGCCAATAAGCTTGCTTGAAGTTGCAACGGCTGCATCTTCACGCAATTGCTGCAAATAACCTAGTTTTTCTGCCATTCGCAAAACTTTATGTCTAGTCTCCAAAGAAACCATAGCAGGCTTTTTCAATGCTCTAGAGACCGTGGAAGGGGCGATATTTAATGCTTTTGCAATTTCGGTAATATTAGCCATGTTAGATAAGACGTTAAAACAAATTTTGGTTAAATTATAAGAGCGAAATTAAAGGATTTGAAAACTTTATTTTAAGTTTTTGAACATGATTATAATTTTTAATGCAAAATTTTGCAGTAAATTTTAAGATCAGGAAACTATTCTGCATAGATAAAAATATTTTTAATTTTTATTTATAGCCATAGATTATTGTTTTTGGGGATTTGGTGACGTTTTCAAAAAGTGAATAACTTAAAGTTCATTGCTTATTGATACATTATTTGTCTGTTTTAGCTG
>CAJKNC010000144.1 GCA_905201175.1 uncultured Succinatimonas sp. | reverse complement strand
TTCACGGCATGAACTTTGAAATATAGCTGTTTTTTTTGTCTGATTTCTAAATTATGATTAGTTATTGCATCATTTTAGATCAATTAATCAATATAATTTTACAAATAGTATTCTTTTTGCTACATTTTTGCGCATAAAAATACAATAAAAATATTCTTATAAATTTACACCTTCAGGTTAATATATTAAGGTTCAAAATATGACAATTAAAATCGGTATTTTAGGTTATGGCAATTTAGGCCGCGGTATTGAATGTGCAGTTAATGCAGCTGAAGATATGGAATTAGTTGCAGTATTTACTCGCCGCAATGTCGAAGATGTAAAGGTTATTACTGCCGGAGTAAAGGTCGAGCCTGTAAGCGCCTTAGAGGCTTATAAAGGCAAAATCGACGTTTTAATGTTAGCTGGCGGCAGCGCTACAGATTTGCCTAAGCAAACTCCAGAATGTGCTAAGTATTTTAATGTCATAGATAGTTTTGATACCCATGCAAAAATTCCGGAGCACTTTGCTGCAGTAGATGCCGCTGCTAAAGCAGCAGGAAACTTAGCTTTAATTTCCTGCGGCTGGGATCCGGGCATGTTTTCTTTAAATCGCCTGTATGCTAATGCTATTTTAGCAAATGGCTGCGATTATACTTTCTGGGGCAAGGGTGTAAGCCAAGGACACTCTGATGCCATTCGCCGTATTAAAGGCGTTAAGGATGCTCGTCAATATACCGTACCGGTTCCTCAGGCCTTAGAAGCAGTTCGTTCCGGCAAAAATCCTGTTTTAACTACCCGGGAAAAACACACTCGTGAATGCTATGTAGTTTTAGAGGAAGGCGCTGATGCAAAATATGTAGAAGAGCAGATTAAGACTATGCCCAATTATTTTGCTGATTACGATACTACCGTACACTTTATCTCTGAAGAAGAGTTATTAGCAAACCATAAGGGCTTACCACATGGCGGTATGGTTATTCGCAGCGGCAGCACCGGCTTTAACCAAGAACATAAGCACATTATTGAATATCGTTTGACTTTAGATTCCAATCCTGAATTTACCGGTGCTGTCTTAACCTGCTATGCCCGTGCTATTTATCGTTTAGCTTCAGAAGGCAATCCCGGCTGCCGTACCGTTTTTGACATTGCTCCTGCTTACTTAAGCCCTCTCTCTGCTGAGCAGCTGCGTGCAACTATGCTTTAATAAAAAACTTATTATAAAGATTTGCTTAATTTAAGATCTTATAGATAAGCACATAAATTTATTGGCTTTGACAAAATGAATAAGGATGCAAATTAAAACCTGCATCCTTATTTTTATGCGTGTTATCAAGTCTTCTTTTATATCTGCAAAGGCTCAAATTTATAAAAAAACCGCTTAAGCAAAAAAACTTAGTTCATTAAAAATCATTTGCTAACTATATTTATGAGAGAAAATGATGCAGCTTAGCTGCAAAGCAGTTATCCAATTTATAGACTGATTTACAACAATACAGCAAAAATTTTTGGCAGATAATACAAAAATATATAAGATATTTTATCTACCTATATTTATAGGCCTAATATTATTCAAAATGATTCTTAATCTTAATAATATTATCTACAATATAGTCATCTAAATGCGCACCAAATTTATTTGATAAAAACTCATGCACTTTTTTTACAGCCTGATATCCCTGAGTTTCAGTTTCCTGACAAACTACAAAATCGATAATGTCATTTTTTACTAATTCTTTTGTCGTATAAATTTCATCACAAGCAATTACAAAGCGATGATGCTGATCGTCTGCAATTATTGCAGCTCCCAAACCAGATACTCCAGATCCTGTAGCTGTATACACGCAATTTATCTCAGGATGCTCAGTAAAAGCCTTCATGGTAACCTGCTGAGTATCTATATCCTTATCATGCCCCTCAACAATATCAATTATCTGATAATTGCTGCCGCGCTTATCTAATTCTTTAATAAAGCCTTCTAGACGGCGCTTATGGCCTAGATGAGACTTATATCCAACCACAGCTAAAATTTTCAGCTCCTGCCCCTGCTTGCACTTATCGAGCATAGCAGCTGCAATCTGACCTGACTTATAATAATCCGGCCCAACGTAGCAAATATGCTTTGCCTCAGGAAAATTATTATTGATTAAAACAACCGGTAATCCTTCCGCAGAAATAGCATTGATTTTTTCACATATTTCCGGGCTGTCAACAGTACAAAGAATAAAAGCTTTACAGCCTCTATTTTGCAGTCTGCCAATTGCATCTAAGTGCGCTTTAGGATCCCATCCCTGCTCTTCTTCTAATACTACATCTACGCCTAAATCTTTAAATTCACGGGTAGCATTTTCAATACCGCGCTTTATATCATCAAAAAAAGGACTATTTATGCTAGGTAAAACTACGCCAATATAGCTGATGCTCTTTTGCGCAGATAAAGCTCTGCCTGCTCGATTAGGAATATAGCCTAACTCAGCAGCTAATTGACGAATGCGATCTGAGGTTTTAGCACTAACCTCTTTCTTGTCATTAAGTGCTCGGGAAACTGTGCCGACTGAAACTCCGGCTGTTTTAGCCAAATCTTTTAGCGTAACGCTCATATAGCCCTTCTTAAATGCAAAAACGCAAACGATTACAATAATAAGTTTATTTTAATCAAAAACATAATACTATTCGATATATAGGCTTTATATTTTGCTAGCATGGTTACACTTTTACTAGAACTTATACAAGTTTTTGCGAGTTTGCGCACATATCTGTCATACTATAGTGTTTCTTAATAATTTATATTTAAAATCATACATATATTTTTATATACTCAATAATTAAATCGTATACATTTACATCAAAAATGTTATATTAAATCGCAATGAATGAAATTCAAATTAATTTACGGCAACGACTCCATCATCTCAAAGATGATGCTTATCTGGAATTTTCCTCAAAATTAAATCCTGGAATAAAAGTCATTGGAGTCAGAATGCCCATATTAAGAACAATAGCCAAAAATTACTTAAAGAAGCCTAAAGAGGCTTACTTATTAATCAGCCCCTATAGTACAAGCGATGAGCCTTTTCTTGAGGAATTGATGATTACTGCAATATTAATTGCAAATCTACAAATAACAGACAGATTTGAAAAAATAAATTATTTCTTTAGGTATTTAAAAGGCTGGGCTCTTTGTGACTTGCTCTGTGCAGAACTAAAAGAAGCTCGAAATAATTTAGACCTGTATTGGAAATTTGTTTACCCAAAATTCACTAGCAAAGATCCAGCTCAGCTGCGCTTTGCTGCGGTTATGACGCTAAACTATTTTACAGAAAAAAAATATCTCAATAATATTTTAAAGGCTATAAGTCATAAGAAATACACAGACTATTATGCAAGCATGGGAGTAGCTTGGCTGGTAGCTGAGCTTTTTGTTAAATATCCAGATAAGATTTATATCTTTTTAAAAGAAAAAAATCTTTACCCTCTTACCTGGAGACAAGCCTTGCAAAAAATTTTAGACTCATATAAAGTCACTGCTGTACAAAAAACTCTGATAAGAGAGCTCAAAGAGAAAAAATAATCTCTTTT
>CAJKNC010000143.1 GCA_905201175.1 uncultured Succinatimonas sp. | reverse complement strand
AGAACTGGACGAGGAAGCCGAAGCAGAAGAAAAAAAAGAATCTGTAGCAAGCGAAGATGTTCAAGAAAATGTTGCTGATTTAGACAAGAAAAAAATAGATAAATCTAAAGATGAATCTGCCCAAAAGGTAAAAAAATCATTTTTTGAGCGTCTTAAAAAAACACGTGATAATTTAGCTTATGGCTTATCCGCATTAATTGTTGGTAAAAAAATTGATGATGAATTATATGAAGATCTTGAAACAGCACTATTAACTGCAGATTTAGGAGTTGAAACTACAGAATTTGTTATTGAGAAACTTAAAGAAGAATCAAAAGCAAGAGAGCTGCATGATGCAATCGCATTGAAAGCTAATTTAAAGAAAATTTTAACAGATATTTTAAAGCCTTGTGAAATACCTTTGCATGTAGAAAAAAAAGGAGACATGCCATTTGTGATTTTAATGGTAGGAGTTAATGGTGCAGGTAAAACAACTACTATAGGAAAATTAGCTTTAAAATTTAAAGAGCAGGGGTTAAAAGTCATGCTAGGTGCAGGTGATACCTTTAGAGCTGCTGCCGTAGAACAATTAAAAGAATGGGGAAAACGTACAGATGTGCCGGTAATCTCTCAGCCAACAGGTTCTGATAGTGCTTCTGTATTGTTTGATGCGCTTTCATCAGCTAAGTCTAAAAATATTGATGTTTTAATTTGCGATACTGCTGGCCGTTTGCAAAATAAAGATAATTTAATGGAAGAATTAAAGAAAATTGTAAGAGTTATGAAGAAAATTTCTGATGATGTTCCTCATGAGGTTTTATTAGTTTTAGATTCTACCACAGGCCAAAATGCGGTATCACAAATGAAGCTTTTTTCTGAGGCGGTTAAAGTTACAGGTTTATGTTTAACTAAACTTGATGGATCGGCTAAGGGAGGAGTTATTTTTGCTCTTGCCGATAAATTTAAGACTCCAGTACGTTTTGTTGGAATAGGTGAGAAAACTGAAGATTTAAGAGTTTTTGATGTTGATAATTTCGTTGATGCACTGATTAGTGATAATTTATAAAAATTGTTTATTTTTGTTATAGATATGTTCATTATTATTTAGTGAATATATCTTACTAATATATAGTTGCTATTTATTAGCTATTTTTGAAAAATAGGTTTTAAAGAGAATTATCATTAGAAGCTCATATAGTTTATTGGTAAAAGACTTTATCTATCCAAATTTAGAGAGGAGAGCGCATTTTAATAATCTGTTAAGACAGGTATTTTGCGACTTGATTATATGGCTGAAGACTCTAAAAATACTCAAGCAGGCATGCTAGCTCCAGTAGGTAATATTGAGAGTTATGTAAAGATTGTCAATCAGGTACCTATGCTAGAGATCGAGGATGAGAAGACCTTAGCGAAACGTCTTCGAGATTATGGAGATTTGGAAGCTGCAAGAAAATTAGTCTTATCTCATCTGCGTTTGGTTGTAAGTATAGCAAGAGGCTATGCTGGATATGGCTTACCTTTATCTGATTTAATTCAAGAAGGAAATATTGGCCTTATGAAGGCTGTAAAACATTATGATCCTGATGTAGGTGGTCGTTTAGCTGCTTTTGCTGTTCATTGGATTAAGTCAGAAATTCATGAGTATGTAATTAAAAATTGGCGTATGGTTAAGGTCGCTACGACTAAGGCTCAACGTAAACTATTTTTTAAGCTTAGGCAAAATAAAAAGCATTTGGGGTGGTTTACTGATTCAGAAAGAAAGACTGTTGCTACAGATCTTGGGGTTTCAGCTAATGATGTAGCAGAAATGGAAACAAGATTAGCCGGGCAAGATATAGGTTTTGATGTTGACGCTGACGATAATAATGATAAAGGTGCTGCAGCTTTTGCGCCAGCTGCGTATTTAGAAGATGAAAATTCTAATTTTGCTAATAATTTTGAAAATCGTGATTATCAATCATTTGAGCTAAAGTGTTTAAGTAAAGCTTTGGATTCTTTAGATGAAAGAGCTCGCTTAATTATACAGAGAAGATGGCTTGATGAGAAAAAGGCTACTTTGCAGGAATTATCTGATGATTTGCATATTTCTGTAGAGCGTGTGCGGCAAATAGAAAATGCAACCTTAAAAAAGATTAAAGATTTAGTTTCAAATAATGCATCTGCAAAAGAAGAGCAGACTTTAAAAATCACAAATAAAATGGATAAATAATTTTTGTAGTATAAAAAAACACCGTAAATTTAATTACGGTGTTTTTTATTTTGTTAGTTTAAATTATTTAGCTTTATAACCATTGAAGTTGAATTGAACCTTCATAGTTTCAGGAGATAAAGCAGCTTCCATAGCTTTAACTGGCTCGCTAGCATCGAAAGAAGCAGAAAGTAAAGGCAATGGATTGATAAGACCGCGATCTAATGCAGAGCATACAGCACCGAACTCATCATAGAAACGGAATACAGAGTTCCACTTTAAGCCTTTAACTGCAAAAGGTCCAAAGTCTTTAACTTCTCTTCCTTGAGCGAACATGCCAACCTGAGAAATTACACCGGTAGGACGAACGAGCTTCATTAATTGAACAGCAGCGAAGCCATTACCAGTAGCCTCAATACCAATATCGAAGCAACCCTTATGCTCAGCCCATTTCTCAATCTGCTCTGGATTATCCTTGGAGTTGCAGATAACATCAGCACCCATCTTTAAAGCAGTCTCAAGAGGCTCTTGACGAATATCGATAACAGTTACAGAGTTTGCACCAACAGTCTTAGCAGCTGCTGCACATAAGCAACCGATAGGGCCTGCACCCATAACGCAAACATTCTTGCCTAAGAGGCTGCCGCCACAAGAAGAAATACCGCTGTAAGCAATGCCTAAAGGCTCAGCAAAAGCACCTACTTCAGGGGCAAGATTCTTTACAACACCGCATTGCTCTTCATGTACAGTGCAGTAGTCAGAGAAACAACCAGCTACGTGCGGCATAGTCGCAGCAGAACCTAAGTGTCTCATATTTTCGCAGTAGGTGTATTCATGGCGTTTGCAGTAGAAGCAGTCAAAGCAAGGACGGGCTGGACGTAAAACAACTAAATCACCCTTTTTAACCTTAGTTACACCAGAACCAACTTCTTCAACGATACCGCAGCCTTCGTGACCAATAACTAAAGGCTCACGAACAACAATGGCAGTACCGTTAGCGCCGAACTCATAATAGTGCTGATCAGAACCGCAAATGCCGCCAGTCAACATCTTAACGATGACTTCTTTAGGATCATTGATGGTTGCATCAGGTACATCTTCATAGCGAATGTCTAATTTCTTGTGTAAAACAACAGCTTTCATATTATTTTGTCCGTAAAAAATGAAACTTTTTGTTAATGTCTATTTGCAAGGTATATTCTATATGATCATTGGGGCATATATCTTGAATGTTAGATTTATTTTTGTAATTTTATAAAAGATGTTATAAAGATCAAATTAATATGTAGGTCTTTTATATTTTACTGACATACTACATTATAAATTTTCTATGATCTTTTAAATAATTTGTAAAAATTAAAGTTCGATAGGTATTTAATTTTTTTTTAATATTTATTTTT
>CAJKNC010000142.1 GCA_905201175.1 uncultured Succinatimonas sp. | reverse complement strand
TTTTATTTAATCTCTAAAAAGCTATTATCAATAATATATTCTAAATCTTTCTGCTTTTCATAAATCAAGTAGTTCTTTTGTATATTTACACCCTACAAAATATTTAAAAAATATTTTTTCACCTAAGCTTAAATAAAGTCTTTAAAACTATTTTTTCTTTTTAAAATTAAATAAAATCAAAAAACAATTAATCATTTAATCACAAAATTATGAAAAAGAAATTTCTACTTGCATCGCTTATAACTACATCTAGTTTTTTCTTAACTAACTGCGCTTATGTTCAGTCGCCGGCAGACTTGGTAGAACAGGAGGAATCTCTTGCAGGGCAAAAGCAGTTACAGCAAAACTTCAATCAAGCACAAACTCCCACGCTAAAAAGAAAAATTGCCATCGGCAGAATCAGCAATGAATCTCAATATGGTAAATCCCTTTTAGGAACAGATAAGGATAACAGCTTAGGCAAGCAGCTTACTGATATGATGTCTAAAGCTCTAGTGCAGTCAAATCACTTCATCGTATTAGAAAGGCCAGATCTTGGTACTTTAATTGCAGAAAACAATTTTGCCGGAACTTCCATGAATAAAGTTGGCGCTAATGTTCTGCTTATGGGCTCTTTAACTGAATTTGGACGTAAAGTAGACGGTAAATCAGGCTTTTTTACCAATACTAAGCGTCAATTGGCCTTTGCTACCATTGATGTTCGCTTAGTCGATGCCGCCTCAGGGCGGGTAATTTTTGCAACTTCAGGAACCGGCGAAGCAGTTAATGAGTCCGGAAGCGTCTTTGGCTGGGGGGATAATCGCGTATCCTATGACGGCACGCTAAGTGACAAAGCCATTGAAAATGCAGTCTCTGAGACTGTATCAGCCATTGTATCCGATCTTGAAGATACTCCTTGGGAAACCTATTTTTTAAGCACTAAAGCTAATCAGCTCGCTATTTCCGGTGGCAAGCATCAAGGCATAAAAGTTGGAGATACCTTTATTGTCGAAAAAAGAGGCGAACAAATCAAATCACCGCAAAGCGGCTTTATGGTTACACTACCTGGTAAGCGTGTAGCCGAAATTGAAGTTATTTCTCTCTTCGGCAGCAGCGAAGCTGATGAAGGCTCTTTATGCAAGATCATTTCAGGCTCTATTGACGGCTACAGCATTGATGATCTAATCATTAAAGAAGCTTTAGATTAATACCTTTATATATTTATTTCTTGAAGCTAACCGTGCTTTATTTAAAGCAGTATTTTTTGCAAAAAATTAAATAAACAGGACTGACCCCTGTTTAATTCAGCCTTTATCTAAATATGTCTATTGGAGCGACTGCAAATTTTGTGTCGAAAATTTATGAAAAAAAATACTTTTTTTATCTTAGCCGCATCTATATTTTTGATAAATGCCTGCAGTACGGATTATACCCATTCAAAAAGCAATACTGTGGATAATCGCGGTACCCTATCTTTTATAACTGATACCAAAGAAGATGCAGCTGTTTATCTTGACGGTCAAAAAGTTGGTTATGTAGATGACTTTATTGCCGGCGACGATGTTTTAGTCGTACTTCCTGGGGCACATTCCCTATCTATAATTGAAAAAAATAAAATTATCTTCCAGCAAAAAATATTTATCGGCAACAGTGCCAATAAAGTAATTACTCTGCCTTAGGGAGCTGTTATGAAAACTCTTTTTTTTAGCTTATTACTAGCTGCTGCTTTTAGCTTAAATGCCTGCAGCAATTCAAGTGAAATTTATTACTGGGGAGATTTCAATGAAATAAGCTATGAATATGCCGAACAAAGCATTACAGAAAATGAATATATTAAAGATATGCTGGCTATTGAGAAAGATGCTTGCCAGGCAGGTAAGCAAACGCCACCAGGATTTAATGCCGAGCTTGCTACCATGTATCTAAAACAAGGCAATAAAGAAAAAGCTGCTGAATACTATAAAAAAGAAAGCCAAGCCTTTCCTGAGAGCACCTATTTGATGAGCACTATTGTAGAAAACTTAACTCACAATAACCCAAAAGATTCCCAAACTTCCCAAACAAATAATCCTGCTAAATAGAGGTAATTTATGTACAAAGCCATCCTTGCATCAATTGCCTTATTTGCTCTAGTGCTGACGGGCTGCTCTGCTATAGACAATACAGCCTATCCGGTTGATGCACAAAAGATAAGATCTGTTTTAGTTCCGCCGGTAATCAACGAGTCTAATGAAGCTGTGGCTGATAATATGCTTGCAGGCACCATAGGCTTTAGATTATCTGAAAGAGGTTATTATGTATTTCCTGTTAATACCGTAAACACCGTTCTGCAGTATGAAGGACTATATGAAGCCGAGGTAATTCAGAAAAAGCCTGCCGAAGAATTATGCAAAATGTTTGGAGCAGATGCTGTGCTGTTTGCCAAAATTCTTAATTGGGAATCTGTATACGGTATATTATCCACGCAAACTTACGTAAAAATTCTTTATACCCTAGTTGATAAAGATGGCAGACAGCTATTCAGTAAAGCATACGATGGTCTTTATGAGCCTTCAGGGGACAGCAGTTCTTTAGAGGATATCATCAATAATATAATCATCTCCGCTGTTGAGAGAGCTTCACCCTCATATTTTTATGCAGCCGATAAGGCAAATTTAGAAATGTCCTATAACTTTGCCCCAGGATATTATTTAAATAAACATTTGCAGCCCAAACCTTAAAATTGCTGAACATCCATAACGGAGCTTTTTTAAAGCTCCGTTATTTTTGAGATTGCCGTCTTATGCCTCATCAAAATATTCGCTGCAATATTTTTCCCTGCTTTATCTGAATTTTTAGCCGCTGCTTAACAGCCCTAAGCCTTATTTTATTGTGCTACTGTTTTTATTCTTGCCGTTTTAAATAGTAAAAATTCCCTTAGCTAATAATCTAGTTGATATCAAAGGAAATATATAAATACTTAGACTATACTCATAAATAATACGTATTAAATTGGGAGGTTTAAATGAGTATACATATAAGACAAGCAAGCTTAGCCGATCTCAACTATATTCAAGATCTCTCCGAAGAGGTTCTGCCTAATGCCTTTCACGGCGTCCTGACTACAGAGCAGATTGATTATATGCTAGACAGGCTCTATTCTCAGGAAGCTTTGCATGCTGAATTAAATGACGAGAAAAAAAAGGTTTATGTTGCATCTATTGATGGTCATGATGCAGCCTATGCCTGCATCATTAAACAAGGCCCGGATTTATTCTTTCTCCCTAAAATATATGTAGACAACCGTGAGCAAAATAAAGGAATCGGTTCAGCTTTATTCAAATATATGCTAAGTGAGCTTAAAAAAGCTCATCCTGCCCCCTTAACTATTGAAGTTAAAGTTAATCGTCACAACCGCGCGCGGAACTTCTATCAAAAATTAGGCTTTACCCTAGTTCGCGAAGTGGATACCGATCTTAAGTACTGCTCTATCTCTCAAGAAGTCTGGGCTTTAAATGCCTAAACAACTGCTAAAATTAAAAAAAGAGATGCACATCTCTTTTTTTAATAATTTATGCCGAATTTTTTATTTTTATGTATTTTTTTTGTGCATTAAACTTTCTGCT
>CAJKNC010000141.1 GCA_905201175.1 uncultured Succinatimonas sp. | reverse complement strand
AAAAACTAATTTTTCGCGATTAAAACTGCATCTTCACGAATATCATCAAGAATCGGTGCCATTGCAAAAGGACCATCCCAAGCAATTTCCTGCATTAAGGAAGCATCATTTATATCTTTATCTAAGAAAGATTCCGGCAGCAATACACCTAGACTCTTAACATATAATGCATCATTTAATCTTGCTTCAGGACAAGCTTTACGAGACCTTCTTATAGCCTGAGCCAGTTCAATCAAACTATGAGCATTTAAGCCAAACACTCTATCATTTAAGCACTCTAAAGTCTCATGCTTAGGAAATGTCAGAGCATAAAGCATATGTCCATCTATTGCTATTGAAGAAATATTGATTTGACTTACCAAAGTAGTAGCTAATAGAGCCTCAGCCCATAGCTTGTCAAAAAGCAAGATATATTTATCTGAATCGGTATCAAATACCTGATAATGATTATGAACTAAGAGCGGTCCCAGCACGGTAGCATTTTGATGTTTTAATTCAAAAAAGTCATCAACAGCTTCTCCGCTTTGCAAATATAAATCTACATCAGGAATATTAAAGCCGCGCTCGCGTAAAAATTGCCTGCAGACAAACCACGGCAAGCCGCCAGATAATTCCTCTGGCGAGCTTAAATTCTCAGGATCATTTTTTCCTCTTAATACATTTAAAAATAAAGCTCTATCTGAGATTTTAGGAATGCTTGAATATGTAGGTAAAATCACTGATAATTTTTGACAGTAAATACCATCACGCAAATTTACCTCGGTATTATGATTACGGCTATTTCTTAAAGCACTGCAAAAACCCAAAGCTGTTTGTAAAGATTTTCCTGCGCGAATAGAAGTAACTTCACAAATCTTAAGTGCTGCCGGAGATATTAACAAATAATAAGAATTTTCATTATGCTCATGCTTATAGAGATTTTCCTCTCGACAAAATCCCTCAGACAGCCATCTCTGCCCCAATTCTTCCTTTACAGCTAAGATCAGATAATTAGAATCTTCGCTAGCATATAATTGCCATACGTCTGAACCTTCTAATTTTTCAGAAAAAGATATTCCAAAAGGCAGAACTTCCCCATCTTTAAACCAAGGCGTATCCTCGTGCTCATCAGGAATCATAAAACGGGATTCATCGATTACATAATTAGACATAATTTCCTCTCATAAGCATTTTTCATTAAAATTTTTAGTAAAAAATTTTAGTACGTTTTTTTTCTTTTTTTAAAATACCAATTATTCGGGATATTAAGGAATTTCATGATAAAGGTTAGCAACAAGCCACAAAAATCAGCACTATAAAATATAATTGTGAGCGTAAGTTGAGAGAATTTATTAATAATAAATATTAAGGGACCTCATATGAAAAAAATTGCCCTATTTTATGGAACCTATACAGGAATTACTGGCATCGTTGCTGAGAAAATAGTTAAAGAGTTGGGTGAAGAAAACGTCGATCTTTACAATATCAATAAAGATGGCGAGCGTATGAAGGATTATGACTTGCTCATCATTGGAACTTCTACTTGGAGCATCGGAGAGCTGCAAGAAGACTGGGATGCTTTCATGCCAAAACTACAAACTATGGATTTCAATGGTAAAACCGTAGCATTATTCGGCACTGGTGATCAAGTTGGTTATCCTGATACCTTCCTAGACGGCATGGGCATGCTCTATGAAACCTTTCAATATCGCGGTGCAAAATTTGTAGGTTTTTGGCCTACTACTGGCTACGACTTTACCAGTCCTCTGCCTCTTCTGGATCATGATCATTTTGTAGGCTTAGCCATTGATGAGGATAATCAGCCTGAATTAACAGATGAACGCATTCATGAATGGTGTAACATGATAAGACCTGCGTTAGGACTTTAATTCACATAAGTAAAAAATATATCTTGACATTTACACCCCTTGCACTAAAAATGTACAAATGTATTTTTTTAGTGAGATAATTTTTGTATCTCAAGATATTTAGATAGCTTTATATTCCTAAAGCATCTACAGCTACTCAAAAAGTAGCTGTATTTTTTTATGGAGATCCTCATGAGCAAATACTCAAGAGTTGGGTTTGCTACCAAACTCGGCGGTTTGTTAGCTGCAGCCGGCTCTGCCATCGGACTTGGCAATATCTGGCGATTCCCTACTGAAGCCGGAGAAAATGGCGGAAGCGCTTTTATCCTTGTCTATTTTATCTGTATAGCAATCTTTGGTATTCCTCTCTTAATTGCAGAATTCGCAATTGGCAGACATGCAAGAGCAAATGTTGGCAATGCCTACAGGGTATTAGCACCAAATACTCCTTGGAAAATATTAGGCCCTTTGTCTGTATTAGTCGCTTTCAGTATTTTCTGCTATTACAACGTAGTTGTAGGATGGGTTTTCTATTATGTTTGGGATGCTTTAGTAGGAAACTTCGTTTCTATGGGAACAAGCGCTGATGCAGCTAAAGCTTTCAGCGATCACTTTTCAAGCTTCATTGCCGATCCCTGGAAGCCTCTAATTTGCCTGTATATAGTTACAGCTCTATGCCACTTTGTAGTGGTATCAGGAGTTCAAGGCGGTATTGAAAGATCTTCTAAACTCCTGATCCCAGGCTTATTTATCATAATGGTTATGCTGGCGATATTCGCTTACTTTATGCCAGGAGCTAGTGAAGGCTATAAATTCGTATTTTCTTTTGATTCCAGCGCGCTATCAACAAATGTGTTCTTATCTGCTTTAGGCCAATGTTTCTATTCTTTAAGCATTGGCATGGGACTTATTACCTATGCTTCTTATTTTAGACGCGATGTAGATTTAGCCGGCACAGCTGTTTCTATATCAGTCATGGCATGTTTAGTAGCTGTTTTAGCTGGTATTATCATATTCCCTGCTGTATTCTCTGTTCCGGGAATGACCCCTCAAGCTGGCGCAGGCTTAGTTTTTGTTGCTTTGCCTAATGTATTTAACTCAGCCTTAAGCTCTATTCCTTTCTTAGCCTGGCTAGTTCCGTTAATGTTTTACGTAATCTTGTTTGTAGCAGCATTAACCTCTACTATATTCTTGCATGAAGTTTCCACAGCCTTCGTAGCAGAAACGTTTGGCACCACACGCCATCGCGCTGCTATTTATGTGACTATTGCTGCAGCAGCTTTTGGTACAGCCTGCTCTTTATCACTAGGTCCATGGGACTTTAAGTTCTTTGGTATGACGCTGTTTGATTTCTTGGATTATGTAACAGCTAACCTGATTCTTCCTTTAACTGGTATGGGAGCAGCCCTATTTGTCGGCTGGAAATTGACGATTAGACAATTGTGGACTGAGCTTACCTCTTACGGCAAAATTCGTTTTAGATGGTTAAAACCATTCTTATTTTCAGTTCGCTTTTTAGCTCCATTCTTAATCTTATGCGTAATGGCATCTCATTTTGGATTGTTCTAAGTAAAATATAACAAACACAAAAACCGCATTATCAATATTTAAAACTGATAATGCGTTTTTTTATCTCCTAATTTATAACTAAAAAATTTTAGTTTTTTTGAATCCTATTTTTATTAAATAACAAAATTTTTTTAAAGCTTATTTTATTTCAAACAATTTTCTTTAATACATACTTTTCACGCATTATCAGAATAATGATTGCTTTTAAATCAATAAATTTCCTCTGCTTTTAGCTTATTTAATAATATAAATATATCCTATTTTA
>CAJKNC010000140.1 GCA_905201175.1 uncultured Succinatimonas sp. | reverse complement strand
AATTTCATTCAAACGTCAAGCAACGAAAATTGTCACTTCAGCACATATTGCTTATTCTGTCTGCAATAAACAGATATTTTGCAGTTTTAAATAAACGTTCCGTGTTGCAATATCGTCTTATACCACATATTCCGCTATTTACGCACTACCATATACTTTTCCAATAAAATATCAGGAACATAAGACATTTTTGCTTTGCGCAGCCCTTCTGCTCCGGCATCATCTTCTCGATTAATATAGCGGTACTGCTGGCATTCATGCTTTACAAACTGCTGGTTGATCATCGGATATGCTCCTTGGATCTCTGGAAATGCTTTTTCAAAAAGCGAAAGGGTACTGAACAGCTTATTGCTATACAAAGAATAATCCAAGCCTAAATGGATAATGGGATTCTTTATATCATGCAGAGCCAATGATCGCTGCTCAAAGATTTCTGCTGCTTCCACAATTTCATAAGCATGATTCAATAAGACCATGCCCCTAGGAGTTAAAGAAACTTTATGCCCTCGATTAAATAAAGAATAATCTAATAAATCTTCAAGCTGAGCTATATGCGTAGATACTACAGACTGAGCTCGGCCAAGCTCCCGAGCTGCTTGAGAAAAGGAGCCGAATTTTGCTGCAGCTATAAACGACTGCAATTGTTCAATAGAAAGGTGCATTCATTAACTCCTCTGCAAATTTATTAAAAAAGGAACCTGCAAATATTAACTAATTTATAGTTTTATCCTTAGGCCCCTTTTAAACATTATTCAGCAATGGCTTAGCCAATGTTTTGCGTAAAAGCTCTTAAAGTTTTAACTGCAATTAAAATTACCATTAATCCTATACAGCCTAAAATAAGCATAGCCTGGTTTAAAGAACTTCTTTCTGCTATAAAGCCAATTAAAGCAGGCCCGACAATTAAAGCACCATAGCCGCAGCTTGATACGGATGAAATTGCTGCTACAGTAGACATTTTTCTTTGTCTTCCAGATAAGGAGATGACTATTGGCAATACATTGGACATAGACAATCCTAAAACTGCAAAATAAATATAGAGCAAATAAAGATTGTCTGTCATAAATATAAGTATTAGCGACGAAATAGACAAAGCTAATCCAGCAAATAAAACTTTAAAAATACCAAAATTATCAATCAAAATAGATCCGGCAAAGCGCCCTACAGCTAAAAAGATAACTAATACAATATAAGCACTGCTGGATAAATGTATTGCAAGATCAGTTTTTTGCATAATAAGCAAAGCTGACCAATCGAGCATGCTTCCCTCAACCATCAAAATAAACGATGAGATCAAGGCTAAAATCAAAACTATACCTCTAGGCAGCTCAAAGGAATCTTTATGGAAAGATCTTTGATTTGATAAATGCGGCACAAAAAATACAAAGGCTGCAAAAACCGCTAATATTGGCGCAATAATAGCTAATTCAATATCAAAAGAAATATTTAACAGCAAAGTAATAATGCTTAAAGATATAATTTCACCGGTTGAGTAAAAACCATGCATAGCCGGCAATAAGATCTTTTTGTACTCATTTTCAAGCAAAGTTCCATAAATATTTGCCCCTACCTCTATACAGCCAAGCGCAATGCCATAGATACAAATAGCTATTGCCGACACTGTATAACTGCCTGCATTTACTAAAAATATTATTGATAACAGCAATATTGCTGATGAAAATCCAAGAGTTTTTCTGATCCCTAAGATTTTAATCAGGATTGAAGTTATCAGCATGCCTATAATCGATCCTGCTCCCATAAGCAGAATAATTTGAGATAACTCTAAATGAGTTATAGCAAGTCTGGTCTTTAAATAAGGGACTAAAGGGGCCCAAGCAGCAATTGAAAATCCGGCAAGAAAAAAACTAAATTTCGCTGCTTTTATATCTCTTGCAGGACTGTATGTAGAAAACATATTTCCTCCTGTAAATTAGATATATTATCCAATAAAAATTTGATAATAAAAAATTAGTTTCTATCAATATTTTGATTGATATTTTTACAAATATTTGCTCGTTACAAAAAAAGGCGATCAAAATGATCGCCTTTTTTATCCTCAAATTAATTAAGCCCGCACCTCAGTGCTGTCTGCATCAAACTCATGATCAAGCCCTTTAATCTTAGGCTTATTCTCCTTCCAGTAAGGAGAGAGCGATCTTAAAGTAGAGACAATCTGCGGCAATACCTCTAAAGTCTTATTTACATCCTCTTCAGTAGTAAAGCGAGAAAGAGAGAAGCGAATGGTACCATGGGCGGCGGAGAAAGGAACTCCCATAGCACGCATAACATGAGACGGCTCTAAGGAATCTGAAGAACATGCCGATCCTGAAGATGCTGCAATACCGTACTCATTTAACATAAGTAAAATAGCCTCACCCTCAATAAACTTAAAGGCAACATTTAAAGTATTATCTGTTCTAGTAGACTCATCACCGGTTACAAAGCATTCAGGAATCGAGCTTAATATTCCTTGCTCCAATTTATCTCTTAAAGCTTTTACTCGGCTTGAAACTACGCTTAAATTCTTCTTAGCAAGCTCGCAAGCCACTCCTAAGCCCACAATATAAGGTACATTTTCCGTACCTGCACGACGGCCGCGCTCCTGATGGCCTCCCTTCATGAACGGGGTAAAGCGAGTTCCGCGGCGAACATAAAGAACGCCGATACCCTTAGGAGCATGGATCTTATGACCTGAGAAGGATAACATATTGATGTGGGTATTCTTTACATCAACATCAATCTTGCCTACAGCCTGCACTGCATCGGTATGGAACATAACTCCATGCTTGTAAGCTATTTCAGCAAGCTGAGGTACCGGATAGATATTGCCGGTCTCATTATTAGCCCACATAATAGAAGCTAAGGCAGTTCTTTCGCTTAATAAAGATTCAAATTCATTAAGATCAAGATCTCCCTTATTAGAGACGGTCAAATACTTAATGCTGGCTCCATGTGTAGAAAGAAAATCACAAGTCTGCATAATGGCCGGATGCTCAATTGGAGTTGTGATAATTTCATCTTTACCGCGCTGAGACCACAAAGCTGACCATAAGGCTGTATTATCAGATTCAGTTGCACAAGAGGTAAAGATAATCTCGTCCGGATGCTCTGCACCTAAAAAATCTGCAACCTGTTCGCGAGCTTTGATAATAGCCTTCTCTACCGGCACGCCATAGCCATGCTGAGAGGAAGCATTGCCAAAGTAAACGCTTAAATATGGCTGCATAGCTTCAACTACTAAAGGGTCGATCTGAGTTGTGGCATTATTATCAAGATAAACACCGCCTAAGCCAACTCCTAAATTCATATTATCCATTTAATACTTCCTTATCTGGTTAAGACCTTGATAGCACGGCCAGTTCCGTCAGTTAGCTTTTTAGCAATATAATCTAAAGTCATATCGCGCATCATTCCTTTAGCTGCTGCGCCTGAAAGCTTGACTACAACATCAGTACCGCTGATTGTATCTAACTCTACCTTAGAGCCGTCTTCTTCTAAGCCCTTGGAGATTTCTTTTAAAATCTCAGTTACTTCATTAAAAATAGGAGAGGTTCTGGTCTTCTCATCGATTGCAGCCTTAACTGCAGTAGCTGCTGCTGAAGCTGTTGCAATAGTGATAGAAGGGATCGGAGTCGGTACATATCCAGGACGCGGTACACCGCATTTTTCTAGATCAACCCATACCTCATCAATAATTTCTTCGATGCGCATACGGCAG
>CAJKNC010000139.1 GCA_905201175.1 uncultured Succinatimonas sp. | reverse complement strand
TTAGTAAATTTTTTGCTTAAAATATATAGCCAAGTTTGCTCTTTATTCTCAAGATTATGATAAAGAAAAAAAAGATGTGCTTTAATCTGTTCTTTTAGAGATTGGTTTAAATTTGAATACTTATTCTATAAGGTGTTGAATATGAAATTTGTAATTATTGGTGGTGTTGCAGGCGGTGCAGCTTGTGCTACTCGTTTACGCAGATTGTTTGAAAAAGCTGAAATCACAGTGATTGAAAAGACTTCCTGGCCATCTTTTGCAAATTGTGCGCTGCCTTATTATTTAGGCGGAGTAGTTCCGCATCGTGAGCAGCTTTTTGCGGTATCTGCAAATGAGCTGAGAAAGAAATTCAAGCTGGATTTGAGAATTGATACTGAAGCAGTAGCAATCGATCCTAATGAGCGTTTAGTTACAGTCGTCTCTAATGGAAAGGAAGAGCAGATTCCTTATGATAAGCTTATTTTAGCCCCTGGCGCTAACCCTAAGATGCCTGATTTTGCCCGCAATGTCGAAGGCGTATATGCCTTGCGTACTATTGCTGATACCGATGCTATTATGGCTAAGCTTCAGGGCAGCGTCAAAAAAGCTGTAGTTATTGGAGGAGGCTTTATCGGTCTTGAAACTGCTGAAAATCTGTCTCATCGCGGCATAGAAGTCGATCTTATAGAGGCTGCTTCTCATGTAATGCCTTCCTTTGATAAGGAAATGTCAAATTATATCTGTCAAAGCTTAGAGCAAAAGGGCGTTAGGGTTCATGTAAATACAAGACTTAATGATTTGAAGAAGCAGTCTGACGGCTCTATTACTGTAATTACTGATAAGCAGAGCTTTGATGCCGATCTTGTAATTGTAGGCATGGGCATTGCACCGAACTCTGAGTTAGCAGTTAAGGCTAATTTAAAGGTAGGTCCTTTTGGACATATCGTCACAGATGAGCATATGCAAACCTCAGATAAGGATATTTTTGCAGTCGGCGATGTTATTCAGGTTAAGAATGCCATTACCAATAAAGATACAGCTTTGGCCTTAGCAGGTCCTATCAGTAAGCAGGTTCGCGCTTTAACCGGCTTTTTAATCGGCAAAAATCATCCGTTTAAGGGCGTTTTGGGAACCTCTGCATGTAAGATTTTTGATATGGTAGCAGCTTCTACCGGCCTATCTGAGGAAATGGCTCATAAGCTTGGCTACGAGAATATCAGTGCAGTCTGGACTCATACATTATCAACTCCAGGTTTTTATCCTAATTCCACAATGGTTCACTGCAAGCTTGTGTTTAATAAGGATACAAGGGAGATTTTAGGTGCTCAGGCCTGTGGTAATGGAGATGCCGTTAAAACCATCGAGGTTATAAGTTCCTTACTGCAATTTAAAGGTGATGTTGATGACTTAGTTTCACATGAGCATGCCTATGCTCCACCGGTAGGTGCCAGCCGAGATGCTGTTTGTATTTTAGGTGCAGTAGCACAGAATGTCTGTGACGGTTTGATGCAGGTTGCAAGATTTGATGAGCTTGAGACTAAATTTAAAGATGCTTTAATCGTCGATGTAAGACCTCGTGATGTTTATGAGCAGGGACATTATGAGAGATCTATAAATATTCCTTTAATGCAGTTAAGAGATCGCCTTGCAGAAATGCCTCATGACAGAGATATTGTCTTTACCTGCATGGTAGGTCAGACTGCTTTTTATGCAGCCAGAATACTTGCTGGTATGGGATATGACAGAGTTTATGTCCTTTCAGGAAGCTATCAGACTATTAAAATTGCAGGATTGGCTTAGGTTTTTAGCTAAGGATTATTTGTGAGCGACATTTTCCCTTTAGAGTTATTTGATAATATTCGCAATCATCCTGAAAATTATAGGCTGTTGCAAAGGATCCCATTGACCATACCCGGTATGGAGGAAAAATTTCCTATAAAGCTTAATGAAGCTGAGGCAGGGGAGAGGGTCTTTAGCTTAGTATTTTTAGATACTGAGACAACCGGTATTAATAAAGACACTGATAAAATTATTGAGCTTGGCATGGTGAAAGTTGTCTGCTCGGCTGACAGAAATATAATTTTATCTGTAGATAAAGCTTATGATGCCTTTGAAGATCCCGGCAGACCTATTCCTATGGAAGTGCAGAAGCTTACTCATATAACGGATGATATGGTTGCAGGCCGTCATTTTAATGATGATGAAATTGCTGCTTTTTTATCAAGAAATACTCTTATTGTCGCTCACAATGCTTCCTTTGACAGGGCTTTTTTTGATAGAAGATTTTCGATGCTGCAGGATTTATCCTGGGCCTGCAGCTTAGAAGAAATTCCCTGGAAAGATTATGGCTATAACGGCTATAAGCTTGAATATTTAAATCTTTCTAACGGCTGGTTTTATGAAGCTCATAGAGCATATGTAGATTGTCTGGCTTTGTTATGGCTTTTATATGTAAAGCCTGAAGCTTTAAAAGCTTTGATAGAGAGTGCTAATACTTCTACCTATAAGCTTATTGTAAGAGGCAATTTCTTTGGCAAGACTTCAGAGCTTAAAAAGCTGGGCTTAAGATTTGACGGTTCTGGGCAAGATAAATATTGGTATTGCTTTGATAAAAATTTAGAAAAAATTCAGCAGAAGCAGCAAAATTTGGAACTTGCCTTACAGTCTAAGGCTGAGTTTTGTGCTGAAATAAAAGAGCTCGATGCAAAGAGCAGATATAAAAATAGATAGGTGTATAAAGCAAGGAAAATAATGAAATTATTTAAAAGCAAAAATTACATGAATCATCCTTTTTATGGGAAGATATATTTTCCTTATTATGATAAACATCATAAGTTTTTATCAAATATTCCTGAGCTTTATAAAAAAGATGCAAATGGTAATTTTATAAAACAGGAAGTATATTTTTTAAGAGATAATTATTTCCCTTTCTGTCCTTATATCAGCTCAAATTATTTTATTTTTGATAGATATAATTTTAGTTTAGATACACATTTTTATACTCATGAAGCAATGTTAGAGACTATGGGGTCACCTAAGAGAAGATTTGGCCTTTTTGTTGAAAGTGAAGCTATAGTTCCTAAAAATTTTCAGATTTTTAATAAAAATAAAGATTTATATAAAGAGTTTAATGCTATTTTTACTTTTAGTGATCATATTTTAGACTCTGTTCCAAACGCTAAATTTTATCCTTATTGTGCAGGAGTTTGGTATAACGATCCTTGCGTTTCAAATTTGAATATTCAAGAAAGAATGAATTTAAAATCAAAAAATGTTTCTATAGTTTCATCAAATAAGAAGATGTGTGATCTTCATAAATTTAGAATTGATGTTGCTAATATGTGTTTAAACGAAAGTTTAGCAGATACATTTGGAACTTTTAGAGATGGAAGTAGCTATGTAAATATAAATGATACTTTGACAAAGTATAGATTTTCTATAGCTATTGAAAATGATGTTACTTCATATTTTTTTACAGAAAAAATCACAAATTGTTTTGCTTCATTAACTATTCCTATTTATTTAGGAGCAAAAGCAATAGATAAATTTTTTAATAAAGACGGTATTATACAGATTGATACTAAAAGTGATATAAAAAAGGTTTTATCTAAATGCACTCCAGAGTTTTATAATGAAAGAATAGATGCTATTTTGGATAACTATAATAGAGTTCAAGAATATAAAAATATATGGGATTATCTGTATAAGCATTATTTAAAATAATCTTTTTAAGAGTATATAATAATATATGGTAAATATACCTATTTTTATGT
>CAJKNC010000138.1 GCA_905201175.1 uncultured Succinatimonas sp. | reverse complement strand
AAAAATAATTTAAGCTGAAATTGCAAGCGAAGTGAAATTTTTACACAATCCCTATAACTTATTATTTATAATCTTTAAAAATAATTCTCTGCAGATAAAGGTTAAACTAAACTTATTACAAAGAATTAGCAGTAATTTATTATAAGGAATAGTAAAAAAATTATGACCATTGGTGTAATTTGTGCAATGGATCCTGAGCTTGAAAAACTCATTTCCAAACTTGAAAATTGCCAGGAACAAGTTTTAGGTAATGGCCATTATTACAAAGGCTTATTAGAAGATCATGAAGTTGTGCTTGCCAGATGCGGCATAGGTAAAGTTAGCGCCGCTTGCGTAACTGCAATTTTAATTAGCGTATTCAAAGTTAGCGTTATTATAAATTCAGGATCTGCTGGTGCTTTGAATTCTGAGCTTAAATTAGGAGATACAGTGTTTTCCACTAGTACCGCCTATCATGATGCTGATTTAACCATATTTGGTTATCAAAAAGGGCAAATGGCTGGACATGAGCTTTACTTTAAATCCAGTCCAGAACTAATCGCCAAGGCAGAAATTGCCGCAGCTAATGTACCAAGCTTAAGATATCGTGTTAAAAAAGGCATTGTTCTCTCAGGAGATCAATTTATAAGCTCTGAAGAAAAGAAAAAAGAGCTATGTCATACTTTTAACGGAGCTATGGTTACAGAAATGGAAGGGGCAGCAATAGCTCAGGTTGCATGCGACTTTAATATCCCCTTTATTATTATAAGGTCAGTTTCTGATGGAGCTTGTGAAGGCAAGCCTTTAACATTTGAAGAATTTTTGCCTTTAGCTTCAGAAAATAGCGCTAAATTGGTACTAGCCTTAATCCGTCTTATCTAAAATATTAAATAACGCCTTTAGGGCGTTATTCCTTCCTGAAAAAAAGATACAAGTTGTTATTTTTGCTAAAATGTGAGTAAATTCACATTAACTATAATTTAAATTATGCCAGAAGAATCTTTTTTAGACTTGCTTAAAGAAAAAGCTGAAAATCAGGAATCTGATAAGAAATCTTTTTATCAGGAAATATCTGATATTGTTCCCATAAAACAAGATACTATTGAAAAAAAGACAGCTCTTTTAGATAAAGTTACCTCTAAAATTCGCCGTGAAGCAGCCTGCAGGCTTCCTGAAAAAGAAAATGAAGGTGCTTCGTCAGCTTTCGTGCCCATGGTAGGTCCTAACGATGTTTTAGAATATAGAAAACCCGGAGTACAGCCTTTCGTAATTGCCAGGTTACGAGCAGGAGAATATCACGAAGCTGATTTCATTGATCTGCATGGAAAAACTATTGAAAAAGCTTATCATACCGTTATGGATTTCATCTCTTTTGCTAAAGAGCAGGAATTCAGATGCATTCTAATTATTCATGGTAAAGGCGAACGTCAAAAAGAAAAAGCTTTAATTAAAAGTTATGTAGCCCATTGGCTACGACAAATTCCAGAAGTTTTAGCCTTTCACTCCGCCCCTCAATGGAAGGGAGGTACTGGTGCTGTAATGATTATTCTAAAAAAAGGCGATAAAGCTCGTGCTATAAATAGAGAAAACCATGCCCGCAGATAAAAAACATTATCAATCACATAATTGCATTATATAAAAGCTTTGCATAATAATACGTTATATTAAAAACTAATAATATCTAATTTATGCACTGCCAAAATATCTTATGAATAAAATTGAACATACCTCTTTTAGCGGAGAAAGACCACTTTTTAATAAACACAATCTCACCTTAGAAGGTGTAAGTATAGGCTTAGGAGAATCTGCTCTTAAAGAGTGCTCTAATATCAATGCCTATAATTCTTGTTTCAAAGGCAAATATCCCTTTTGGCATGTAGATATCTTTACGATTAAAAATTGTATTTTTGAAGAAACCGCACGTGCTGCTTTATGGTATTCGCGAAGTCTTCTAATGCAGGATACTTTAGTTAAAGCCCCAAAGATGTTTCGTAAAATGCAAAATTTAACTTTGAGGAATGTAAAGCTAACTGATGCTCAAGAAACAATGTGGGACTGTGAAAGCATTGTAATAGATAATTGTGATGCTAATAATGGAGATTATATTTTTATGAATAGTAAAAATATCTCCATCAAAAATTTAAACCTGCAGGGAAATTACTCATTCCAAGGCTGCAAAAATGTCATTATTATCAATAGTAATTTATCCAGCAAAGATGCATTTTGGGAATCTGAGAATGTTACTGTAATTGACTCAGTTATAGATGGTGAATATTTAGGCTGGCATTCTCGGAATTTACATCTGATCAATTGCAAAATATCTGGTTCTCAACCTTTATGTTATGCACATAATTTAACTTTAGATAATTGCTCTTTTGCTGAAGATGCTAATTTAGCTTTTGAGTATTGCGATAATATCAATGCTACAGTTATAGGCTCAATGCATTCGATTAAAAACCCCATTTCCGGAGTCATTAGAGTAAAGTCTATTGGCAATCTCATTTTGGATGAAAACCAAAAGGCTCCTGCATCTTGCAAAATTATTACCGAGGGTGATTATGAGCTTTGATTTTGATAATGTTTACGACCGCCGTAATATGCTGTCATTAAAATACGACATTGTACCTAAAGATGTATTGCCTCTTTGGGTTGCAGATATGGATTTTAAAACAGCTCCAGCCATTACCAAGGCTCTAGAAAATTTTATAAAACAAGGCATATACGGTTATGCTAAAACTCCGAATTCTTATTATGAGGCCATTAAGAACTGGCATTTAAAACGAGAAGGGTTATTATTTGAAAAAGAATGGATAATTCCTATTCCTGGTATTGTACCTGCTATCAGCTCAACTTTAGGAGCCTTAACTTTGCCTGGAGATCAGGTAATCATTCAATCGCCAGTTTACAATTGCTTCTTTTCTTCCATAAGAAACCAAGGCCTCGAAGCCGTAGATAACCAGCTTATTTTGGATGATAAGCACTGCTATCATATGGACCTTGAAGATCTAAAAGAAAAGTTACAACATCCTCGCGCTCGCATTCTATTATTGTGCAATCCTCAAAATCCAGGCTCAAGACTTTGGTCTTTTTCTGAACTAGAAAAATTGGTAGCAATTTGCAAAGAAAAAAATATTATTATTATTTCTGATGAAATTCATTGTGATCTGAGAGCTAATGGCAGTGAATTTAACTCTATTGCAAAATTTGCCTCTGAGCTAAAAGACAACCTGGTAATCTTCAGATCTGCAAGTAAAAGCTTTAACCTAGCAGGATTACAAAACGCTTATATAATCTGTAAAAATGCATATTTTAGAGAACGTATCGATAGACAAATAAATATAAATGAAGTTTGCGATTTAAATCCATTAGGGATTATTGCAACTATAACAGCACTAAATGAAGGACAGCAATGGCTTGAAGAACTTAACGCCTACATTGAAAGTAATTATTTATATTTAAAAAATTTTTTAGAACAAAATTGCCCTCAAATAAAGTTAACTCCCCTTAGTGCAACATATCTAGCCTGGCTTGATATTAGAGAGCTGCAGCTTAGTTCTAAAGATTTTTGCTATAAGCTCTTAAAAAATGGCAAAGTCTTATTATCTAATGGCGAAGAATATGGTGCCGGAGGATATGGGTTTGTTAGACTAAATCTAGCTTGTCCACGAACAACTTTAAAGCAAGCATTAGAAAAAATCTTAAAGACAATAACCGATCTTTAAAAATAAAAAGCCCCAAATAGTATGAACCCCATTATTGATCACATGATTGATAATGGGGTTTTGTTATGA
>CAJKNC010000137.1 GCA_905201175.1 uncultured Succinatimonas sp. | reverse complement strand
ATTTCATAACAAAACCCCATTATCAATCATGTGATCAATAATGGGGTTCATACTATCGTGATCGTTTTGTTTTAAGCAAGGGGCATGCAGCTCCGATTTTATATGCTTCTTTAGCTTTAAGGGGATTTATTCCGCAGGAAGATTTGAAGACTCTGCGTCATATTGACAGCTATCTGCAAGGTCATCCGGATATGAAGCATACCAATGGCGTTGATATGTCAACAGGCTCTTTAGGACAGGGCATATCGGCAGCCTGCGGCATGGCATTAGCAGGATTAAAGCAGAAGCTTAACTACCATGTTTACGCCGTTTTAGGCGACGGCGAATGTGATGAAGGTCAGGTTTGGGAAGCTGTAATGTTTGCAAATCAGTATAAGCTTCACAATCTCACCATTATTTTAGATCACAATGGCTTGCAAATTGACGGAAGCAATAAAGAGGTAATTTCTCTTGATCATTTAAAGGAGAGATTTGAAGCCTTTGGTTTGCATACCATTGAGATTAATGGCAATGACATTGGCGAAATTAAGCAAGGTTTGGAGCAATGCTTAGCTTATAAGGATGGTGCAAGCGTGATTATTGCCGATACCGTAAAAGGTAAGGGAGTAGATTTCATGGAGAATCAGGTAGGCTGGCACGGAAAAGCCCCTAATGCTGATGAATATGCTAAGGCTATGGCACAACTTGGAGAGTAAAAAATGATTGCTAATCGTGAAGCCTATGGCAATGCTTTAGTCAAATTATATGATGTAAAGCCTAATATCGTGGTTTTAGATGCAGATTTAGCAAAAGCCACCTATAGTGAAATTTTTCATAAAGCTCATCCTGAATCCTTTGTTGAATGCGGCATTGCTGAACAGAATATGATGGGCGTTGCTGCAGGCATGTCAACTTGCGGCATGATCCCTTTTGTAAGCACGTTTGCAGTTTTTGCCTCGATTCGTGCCGGCGAGCAGTTCCGCAATAGCGTTTGTTATCCTCACTTAAACGTCAAAGTAGTGGGAACGCATGCCGGCGTGGAATGCGGTGCTGATGGAGCAACGCATCAGGCTTTAGAAGATGTAGCCTTAATGCGTACCATGCCAGGAAATCACGTTTTTGTACCGGCAGATCCTACGGCTACAGAAAAATTAGTTTTTGAAATGGCAAAGATTGATGGCCCTTGCTATATGCGTGTAGGCCGAGACAAGATGCCGGATATTTATGATGACAGCTTTGATTTTGTAAGCGGCGGAAGCCATAAGCTTAAAGATGGCGTGGATATTGCCATATTAGCTATGGGAAGCCGTGTAAAAGCTGCCTTAGATGCTGCAGAAACTCTGGAAAAACAAGGAGTACATGCTTCTGTTTATGACATGTATTCAGTTAAGCCTATAGATGAAAAAGCTATCGCTGAGGCTGCAAAGAGCGGCGTAATTGTTACCTGTGAAGATCACAATGTATTAGGCGGCTTAGGCTCAGCAGTATGTGAAGTAGTCTGCAAAGAGGGCTTGAAGTGCAAGGTAGAGCGTTTAGGCGCTTTAGATACCTTCGGCAGATCCGGCAGTGCTGGCGAGCTTTACAGGTACTATCACATGGACAGCGAAGATATTGTGAAAGCCGTATTAAAGAATTTATAACTTCCAAACACCATAACGGAGAAAAAAATATGAAAACTAAGACTTTGTTAGCTGCCGCTTTATGTGCAAGTTTATTTGCAGCCGGAGCATCATATGCTGATGATGATGTAACCTTACGCTTTTCTAATGCTACAAACGTAGCTGCAAAAGATGCTGCCGTGCCGATGATGGAAGTTGCCAAGAAGGATTCTGACGGGACTATTACGATTAAGCATTTCCCTGACAATATGCTTGGCGATGACCGCGTAGCAACTGAATCCACCATCATGGGAGATATTGATATTGTTTTGACTCAGCCTTCAGTGCTGACAGCATTTGTGCCTGATGCCTATGCCTGGGAAGCGCCGTTCCTCTTTAATAATGCTGAAGAGGGCATCAAGTGCTTTAATTCAGAGCTGGCCTCTAAGATTAACAATCAGGTAGAGAAGAAGGGCCTGAAGGTTTTAGCCATGGTAGGCAACGGCTTCCGCAACTATACCAACAACAAGGTAGCAGTAAAGGTGCCGGCAGACGTTAAGGGACAGAAGGTTCGCGTAATGGAGACGGACATTCAGATGGCGATGTGGAAGGCTTGGGGAGCAAATCCGACGCCGATGGCCTTTGCAGAATTACTGCCGGCGCTGCAGCAGGGAACAGTAGACGCACAGGAGAATCCGCTGGCAATTATTGATTCTAACAAGCTGTATGAGGTGCAGCATTATATTTCCCTGACAGGTCATCTTTACAGTCCGCAGATTATGCTGATGAATAAGGCTAAGTATGATTCCTTAAGCGAGAAGCAGCAGAAGGCCATTGATAATGCCGTAGCAGCATTCGTAAAGACTCAGCGCGAGCGCTCTATAGAGCTTGATAATTTAAGTATTGATAAATTCAAGAAAGCCGGCTGCGAGGTCATTGAGCTTACAGATGCAGATCGCCAGGAGTGGCAGCAGGCAGCCATTGACGGCGGCGTATACGACCTCATTAAGTCAAAGATGGATCATCCTGAGTACCTAGAGCAGATTATCAACAAGCAATACTAATATTAACTGCCGAGGGCCTAAGCCGGCATAAGCCTGCTTAGGCTTTTTTAAAGGGAAATTCTTATGTTAAGTTTTCTAGACAAGAATTTTGAGAAAATCATCTGCGTGATACTGATTGCTCTGATTTCGTTAGTCTTAGGCTTTCAGGTATTTATGCGCTACGTCATGCATGCCTCATTAGGGTGGTCTGAGGAATTTGCAAGATACAGCTTTGTATGGCTGGTATTTATAGGCATAAGCTATGGAGCCCGAGAGATGAGGCATATAAAGATAGATGCCGGGCTGTTCTGCTTTCCGAAGTTTTTGCGCAAATACGTGGTGGTGATAGGAGAAGTGCTGTTTTTAATCTTCTCAATCTGGATTGCATATTTATCTGTAGGCTTAGTGGAGAAGCAGATAATGATAGAGCAGCTGTCTCCGGCGATGAGAGTGCCGATGTGGGTTGTATATTCAGCACCGCTGGTGGGCTTTTGCTTAACGACCATAAGAGTAATTCAGGCCATAGTTTATACAGTCAAGCACATAAACGATCCTGAAATCATAGGGCAGTGATAGGGAGAAAAATAATGGTATCCATAATCTTATTTATATCACTGGCAGTTTTTCTGATATTCAACATGCCGGTAGGCATAGCCATAGGCCTTGCAACCTTGCTGTCATTAGTTTCAGGCGACTCTATCAGCTTAGCCTCGGTGCCTCAGGCGATGATAAATGCCTGCGATTCCTTTCCGATTCTAGCCGTGCCGATGTTCATTCTGGCAGGAGATTTGATGGGAGCTGGAGGAGTATCAAAGAGAATTCTGGATGTCTGCAATGTATTTTTCGGCAGAATTACAGGCGGTCTGGCAATTGTAACGGTGTTAGTCTGCATGTTCTTTGCCGCGGTATCAGGCTCAGGCCCAGCAACTGTAGCGGCAGTAGGAGCCATGGTTATTCCGACAATGATAGAGTTAGGCTACAGCCGCTCCTTTGCCTTGGCATTAGTAGCAACAGCAGGAACGATAGGAGTAATTATTCCGCCGTCCATTCCGATGGTGCTGTACAGCGTCTCCACAGGTTCATCAGTAGTATCGCTGTTTATGGCAGGCATTATTCCAGGCATTTTTATTGGCTGCATGCTGATGCTTTATTCATATGTTTTCAGCAAAAAGCATGGCTATACAGGAACAAAGGAGCCTTTTGACAAGGCTAAGGCAGTAAAGGCCATATGGGATGCTAAGTGGGCATTAATTAACCCGTTTATCATTTTAGGAGGAATTTACTTTGGAATTTTTACGCCGACAGAGGCAGCCGCGGGAGCC
>CAJKNC010000136.1 GCA_905201175.1 uncultured Succinatimonas sp. | reverse complement strand
ATATAAGATTTATTTGGACTCATGGCAAATGAGTGCTTGTCTTATTATGCAAAAGCTGCAGAAAGAAAATGCATGCTTTTAGCTGAAATCTTTTTGCCGTCGTACATCTTATAAATCAGCGTTATCAGCATGAAATTTGCCGCCTGTTATTAGAATTATTTTTTCTTGATTTCTGAATAGTTTTAAAAACTTTTAATTATCTGCATAATGAGCATATTCTTTGCAGTAATTAAATATAAAATTGTTTATAAGCAGTACAGCTTACTGCCGTCGCTTAAATTGGCTGTTTGTATAGATTTAATAATTGCAGAAATATTTGACAGATGCATGAATCGTATTTTTATTTTTAGTCCTGATAAGCTGAAACTTCAAATTAGCAGCGTTGTCTATTGTTTTAAAATTATGATGATTTTATGTAATTAATAAAAAATGGAGCAGATTTTTATGGATCTTAAAGAGCTTTCTGCAAAAATTATTAACGATAATTATCTTATAAACCGCCTTGAAGCATTAGATCTAGCTAGTTGTGATTTAGATATTTTGAGAGAAAGCGCCAAAAATATTACTGAAGCTTTTTTCAGCGATAAGATTGAATTGTGTGCTATTTCTAACGGCAAGTGCGGCCGATGCTCTGAAGACTGTAAGTTCTGTGCGCAAAGCCGTCATTTTAAAACAGAGATTGAACCTAGTCCTTTAAAGGATAACCAAACTTTATATAAAGAAGCAGAATATAACGCCGAACGCGGAGTGCACAGATTTTCTGTTGTTACCTCAGGGGCGCTATTGTCCAAACGCGAGCTTGAGCGTTTAGCTTTAGGCTATCAGGAAATTTCCTCTAAATTAAATATAAAATGCTGCGGAAGCTTGGGACTGTTAAGCTACGAAGATTTTTTAATGCTGAAAGAGCACGGCATGACGCGTGTTCATAACAATATAGAAACTTCTAGACGTTTCTTTCCGCAAATATGCACAACGCATACTTTTGAGCAAAAGATTAAATGCATTGAAAATGCAAAGAAAGCCGGTCTTGAGGTTTGCTCAGGCTGCATTATCGGCATGGGGGAGACTTTAGAAGACAGAATAGATATAGCTTTAGAGCTGCAAAGACTAGGGGTTGTAAGCTGTCCTATCAATATCTTAAATCCAATTAAGGGAACTCCTCTTGAAAATGCACAGCCGCTTGCATTAGATGAAATAAAGCTTACGGTAGCTTTATTCAGGCATATATTACCTAAAGCAGTACTGCGGCTTGCAGGTGGCAGAATTAAGATTAAGGATGATTTTTCCGCTCTTTATGATTTTGGAATTAATGCCATGATTTCTGGGGATATGCTGACTACGGCAGGCTTGTCAATTGCAAGCGATCAAAGCGCTATCATTGCTTCTCGCCATAAAGCAGCTTTAATTGAGGCATAGCTTTTATTATTTTATATAAGCAAAGATGGCTTTGCTGATAAATAGAGTATTTATGTAAAAATATAGGCTATATCAGCTTATATTAAGGCCGTTATTCAAAAATATGCATAGAATAGGCGGCCTTAAGCTTTTATCAGAATTCATATCTGGCACCGGCATTTATCTGCCAGGTGTTTTCAAAGTCAGCGCCAAAAATATGCTCGGCTTCGAAATATATTTTTGTATTTTTTGCTGCAGCAAAATCTGTTCCTACGCCTATATCATACCAGGTTTCTTTTCCTGAAAATTTATCAGAATATGAAGTTGTTCGGCCTAACATATCAATTTCTTTGTCACCGTCAAACTCATGCAGAATATCAGCCTTAATATAAATATTGCCGCAAGGCGTATTTTGGTCTGAGCTAAATTCATATCCGGCACTGAAGCCAATACGGCCTATGATGCTGTCGAGATCATGGATCTTAGCATTAACTCCGCCTTTAGAAGTAAATGTATCCCCATCTAAATGAATAAATTGTAATTGGGCTTGAGGCTCAAAAAATAAGCTGTTGGCAAAATTGAATTTATAACCAGATTCTGCGCTTATGCCATAAAAGGTTTGATCAATATCACTGCCTATGTCTGTTCCATTTGAATTTTTTATATCATAGTCGCTGTCGATAACACCGCCTTTCAATACAAAGTCAGCATACAATCCGGAATCTGCAATATAGGTATAATAAAGATTTAAAGCATAACGCTCACTGTCGCTGTCTCCTGATAAACCATCAATATCTATATTGGCTTGAGTATAATCAAAAGAAGCTCCCAAATAATGGCTGCCATGAGCTGCAGCTAATTTATGATCATAGCCTAGCTGTATCATATGCTTGTCCATATCAAAGGCATTATCCCAGCTCAAATCAGTATAGGCATAACGAACCCATAGTCCATCATTTTCGCCTGAGACATATCTGCTTTCGCCGCGGCGTTTATTAAATCTATCCATATCGGTAGCTAAGGAATATGAAGCAAAAGCCGCTCCTTTTATAAATGGTACATATTCATTCGTATTGCCAAGGTATTTTGTCAAATACCATAGTGTATAGTTATTTGACAGCTCATTTTGCGTGCTGTATGAATACAGGCGCACTTCATCGGCGCTATTTTGTATGTAGTTGTCTGCAGCTGAGGTAAAAGCCGTATCCCCATTTTCGACTTGAGCAAAATACAATTTATCCCCGGCATTCATTAAATTCAAATTAGCCTTGGATATATCAAAATCAATGTATTGCTTAGATCCTTCATCAGCAACATTCGTTATATAAATAAAATCACTTGCATCAGTTTCAGCAATTTTTCCTTGATTGCTTAACCAGTCTATGTCCATCTTAAAGGTACCGCCCGAACCTTTGAGATTTTCTATGATTACAGCAGAGTGATTAGTGCCGTATTCACTACGGTAACTGGATAAGTTTTTGTTGTCTATATAAGTTTGATCATACAATTGACTGATAAGCTCGTCATCAAGTATTACGACACCGCCATCTAATGTTAAATTGCTTAGCTTGCCTGTTTTATTTTCGTTATCAAGTATACTTAAGAGCTCCTCAGCATCTGTTTCTTTTATGCCAAGTTCAGTCATTTTTTGTTTAATAGATTCTTTGTTCCCTGATTTTATCGCTTCTTTAAGATCGCTTAGCTTATTGCCACCAAATGCTATGCTAATGACTTTCGAGACATTGTAATCGGAATTGAATACATTATTAAGTAAAGAGCTGCTAGCGTTAAAAATCCATGAGGCGCCATCCTTTAGTGTAATATTTACAGCTGTTGCAATATATCCTAATTTTATTTCCCCAAGGGCACTTCCATACCAAAAAGAATCTTTTCCTTCAAGAGTTAGGTTAATTTCATTGTTATCAGCAACAGCTGTAGGAGTAACATCCAAAGAGCCTATAATTTGTACGTTATTGCCACTAATAGTAACTGTATTTTGAGAATTTAGTGATGATGTTTTCGCTGCAATAGCTGTACTGTCATTTAATGCTTCAGACCCTCCTACAGCTGCAATATAAATGCTGTTTAAATCATCAAAATTTATTGTTGAGCCGTTTGTAGCGTATAAAGCCCCATTATTGTCTATTTTGTCATTTTGGGCGGTGTTAATTATTTTTACAGATTCAGTTGCAGTAAAACTTTTTTTATCGGAAATAACTAATGCTTCAGTTGTATCCGGATAATAATTGCTGTCTACTCCATTGACAGTGATATTTATGCTGCCATATTCATTAAGTAAGTTATCAAGACCATCAGGATTTCCATGCGCATTAGTTATGCCTTCAAAACTTAAATCTGCGGCAAAAATTGGAGTTGTGAAAAATATAAGGCTTCCGCATACAGCAAAAGCCAGCTTGTTAGGTTTAAATTTAGCAGAAAATGGATTATAAGCAGATATTTTCCTGCAGTAAGCTTGTTTCGTGAGCATTTTTTATCCTTGTAAATTTATATTAGTAAATTTTCTTTCTTGTATGTAACTTAATAAAATATATAGAATATT
>CAJKNC010000135.1 GCA_905201175.1 uncultured Succinatimonas sp. | reverse complement strand
TCATGCGGAGGCCTATGACAGCTATTATCCGTCAAGATATTTATCAGCAGAAAATACCGGATTAAAAACTGAGCTTCTTTTACGGCTGTATCCTCCATGGCAAATCAAGACAGCAGCCAAAATTCCCAAATACTCCACGCAAAAAAAAGAGATCTCTTACATTAGAGATCTCTTAGATTTATCAAAATTCTTTTAGATTAAATATAATCTTAAAAAATTAAACCTTCTCACGGATACGAGCAGCCTTACCAGAACGATCACGTAAGTAGTAAAGCTTAGCACGGCGAACATCACCGCGACGGGTAACAGTGATAGAAGAAATTAACGGAGAATGGGTCTGGAATACACGCTCAACGCCTTCGCCAGAAGAAACCTTACGAACAGTGAAGGAAGAATTTAATCCACGATTGCGCTTAGCAATAACATTACCCTCAAAAGCCTGTAAACGGGTCTTATCACCTTCAACGACTTTTACCTCAACACGTACGGTATCACCGGCTTTAAAGTCAGGAATATCAGTACGGATCTGCTCTTTCTCAAGAGCATCAATAATAGGATTGCTGGCCATGTTTATGTACCTTTAAAAAATATACAAATTCTTTATGAACGTTGACGAAGATATTCGTTTAAAAGCTCCGTCTCAGTTTTATCTAAAATCCGGTCTTTGAGCAAATCAGGCCGCCTATCATAAGTACGTCCTAATGCTTGCATCAAGCGCCACTTCTTGATCCTTGCATGGTCGCCGCTTAACAATACCTCAGGAACTTCCATTCCATCAATAACCTCAGGTCTTGTATACTGAGGAAAATGCAGCAAACCTTCTGCAAAAGTATCTTCCTCGGCATTACGAATATTACCAAGCACACCTGGAACCATTCGTGAAACCGCATCGATGATACACATGGCAGGAAGCTCACCCCCTGACAGGACATAATCACCGATAGAAACCTCCAGATCGACTTCTTTCTGAAGGACGCGCTCGTCTATGCCTTCGTAGCGTCCGCTAACTAAGATCATAGAACCCCAGCTTGAGAATCGTGTGACCAGAGAGTGATTTAGTTGTATACCTTGTGGAGACATGCACACAACTTTTGTTCCGGATGGTGCATCTTTACGAGCTGCTTCAATAGCATCTCGTAACGGCTGTACCTTCATAAGCATTCCCGGGCCGCCGCCATAAGGCTTATCGTCCACAGTCTGATACTTATCGTAAGTAAAATCTCGCGGGTTATAGGTGTTAACGCTAATTAAGCCGCGTTCACACGCCCGTCTGGTTACTCCACTTTTAGTAACAGCACTAAACATTTCCGGAAAGAGTGAAACTACACCAAACCACATGGCTAATAGTCCACACCCCACTCTGCCCAAATTGTCTTAGCATTGAGATCAACTGCCGTAACAATTGGACCTACGACATACGGGATTAAAATTTGTTTTCCCGATGCCAGGTGGTCAGAGGGAGATACTTCCATAATAGGAGCAGCTCCTTGATCCCTAATTCCCGACACTTTGCCGAGCTTTATACCGTCAAGACCAATTACCTCACAACCAATTAAGTCTATAAGATAAAGTGTGCCTTCGGCGGCAGGCGGGAGGCTTGAGCGCCTGATCCCGATTTCCATACCTGCATAGAGTTTTGCCTCTTCTGGGGTATGTACCGCTTGCAATTTAACAATAAAATCCTTGCCATGCGGTTTCCAATCTTCAACCTGAACCTCACGCCATTTCGCCCCGCGCCGGCGGATAAACCATGGCGAGTAGTCAAAAAGGTTTTCAGGTTTGCTTGCATAAGACTGTATTTTCATCCAGCCTTTAATGCCATAGGACGAACCTAAACGTCCCATAAGACGCGGAATATCATCTGCTTGCGCAGACATTTTAATTAAGCCTCAGCAGCCTGGGCTTCTTCCTGAGCCTTAGCCTCAGCAGCAGCCTTACGAGCAGCTAAAACGGCTTCACGCTTAGCGGCACGAGCCTGTAAAACAGCCTCTTCACCCATTTCATTTTCTTTGATGAGCTGCTTGACGCGATCAGAAGGCTGAGCTCCCTTAGAAATCCAAGCATTAATTGCTTCCATGTCAAGGCGCAGACGAACTTCTTTACCAGTAGCGATAGGGTTGAAGAAACCAACCTGCTCAATAAAACGGCCAGAAGCTGCAAAACGAGAATCTGCAACGATGACGTGATAGAAAGGACGTTTTTTAGCGCCTAAACGGCGTAAACGAATGACTACCATTTCGTAATACCTATGTTTATAAAAAAGAAATGATGATTTTATCAATCATCAAAGATTACTAAAATACAGTGGAGGGATTATACACTTTTCAGAGAAAATTTCAAGATCGCCGTGCAAATAAATCACACGGCTAAATTCGCTCTAATACCGGCGGAACATATTGCCAAAGGCTCCCATGCCGCCCATCATACCGCGCATAGCCCCAGCCATCTTGCGCACGCCGCCTTTACCAAATTTACGCATCATGTGACGTGTAGTCTCAAATTGTTTCAGCAGCTGATTAACCTCTTGAATCTTCACACCAGCTCCCATAGCGATGCGCTTTTTCCGTGAAGCCTTGATAATCTCAGGGTGCTCGCGCTCTTTTTTAGTCATAGACAAAATGATTGCTTCCATATGAGATATCATCTTATCGTTAACCTGGCCTTTAATTTGTTCTGCCATAGAGCCCATACCTGGGAGCTTATCTAATAAAGAAGACATTCCTCCCATTTTTTTCATCTGCGCAATTTGATCTAGGAAATCATCTAAAGTAAATCCCTGCCCCTTGCGGATTTTTTCTGCCATCTTCTTAGCATTATCCAAATCGGCATGCTGTTGTAAGTCTTCAATTAAAGACAGCAGATCTCCCATATCCAAGATGCGAGAAGCAATACGATCAGGATGGAAAGGCTCTAACGCAGCGACCTTTTCTCCCATACCGATAAATTTAATCGGTTTTCCTGTAATCTCTTTTACAGATAAAGCCGCACCGCCGCGAGCATCGCCATCAGCTTTTGTTAAAATGACGCCGGTTAAGGGCAAAGCCTCAGAAAAAGCTTTAGCTGTATTTGCAGCGTCCTGACCTGTCATGGCATCGACAACAAACATAGTTTCGATAGGATCTACAGCTGAATGAATTTCTTTAACTTCATTCATCATAAATTCATCTACTGCCAGACGTCCCGCAGTATCAATAATGAGAACATCATAAGCTCTAAGCTTTGCTTCGTTTAAAGCAGATTTAGCTATATCCAGAGGCTTATCTTTAGGATTAGATGGATAGCAATCGACTCCGACTTCTGCTGCTAAAGTTTGCAGCTGATCCATAGCAGCAGGTCTGTAAGTATCCACAGAAACCAGCATAACTTTTTTCTTAAGCTTATCTTTAAGATATAAAGCCAGCTTTGCTGCAGAAGTAGTCTTACCAGCACCTTGCAGACCTGCTAATAAAATAACCGCTGGCGGCTGATGAGCTAAATTTATCTCGGAAGTTTCTCCTCCCATAGTGTTTACTAGTTCATTGTAAACACATTTGATAAATTCCTGTCCTGGACTTAAACTCAAGCTGACCTGTTGACCTAAAGCCCGCTCTTTAACTCTGGAGGTAAAGGATTTTACTACCGGCAATGCTACATCAGCTTCTAGCAGAGCAGTACGCACCTCGCGTAAGGTGTCTTTAATATTATCCTCGGTAATACGGCCCTGACCGCTTATATTTTTTAAAGTACGGTTAAGTCGTTGTGTCAGATTATCAAACATGAAATTCCTCGTGACAGATCGATAATTGGTAACCTCCTAAAAACTTGAGCCAAATTTTGCAGGCAAGCTCCAGGACGAATAATTAAGCCTATTATATCTCAAAGCTATAAGGCAATGACAAAATTACCTACTAGGCTTTATTTATAAAAAAACGGCCACAATTAGTATGAACCCCATTATTGATCACATGATTGATAATGGGGTTTTGTTATGAA
>CAJKNC010000134.1 GCA_905201175.1 uncultured Succinatimonas sp. | reverse complement strand
GATATTTATTGCTGTCATTTATTTATTATGGATATTGATAGATAATCAAAGAAATAAGCAGAGTTTTATAATTTAGTAATACAAATACAGATCAGAGTGATTAAGGTTTTTTATGAAGCAATATCAAGATGAAAGAGAGCTTGCCGCAGCGTTTTTACGTATATTAAATAAGCTGTATATTTTACGTAATCTTGATGACGTACCAGCCAATTTAACCTTTAATAATTTAAGTGATCGCTTAATTTCAAATCAATCACTGGCGATTTTAAATCCTGATGAGCAGGATTTATTACTTTTATTTATACGCCATGAGAATATTTATAGACAGATTTTATCCTCGGGCAATCCTTACATTATGGAAGGGGCTTTATCTAAGTTAAGCTCCTACGATCGCGTAATTGTACAAATTTTAAGACTTATAAGCGAAAATAGAGGAACTCATCCTGACGGCGGATATCGTCTCACAGACGAAGATGAAAAACGTTATTGCCGTAAACAACGTTCACGCATGGTGTTAGCCTGGGTGCTGCGCTCATTGAATATCAGTGATCATCCGATATTTGTTCCGCTCTCAATAGAGCCTATTTTAATTGAAAATACTATTCGTAAATATAAGCAAGCTTTAATAAAAGTGCATCCAGACTATGAGGATGTACTTTTGAGCTGGGAGCATGATTTAGATAATATCAAGCTTATAATTAATCGTAAAATTAATCGTATTGAAGTTCCGCAGCAGATGTTTGACAGACTCTCTCCTGAGGGAGAAGATCTGTATGAATTTTTTTATTGCTTGATTTTACGACAAAATAATCGCTTAGCTGAAAGTTATTTAGAACAATATGCTCCGGTTTCTTTAACAATTGCCCGACAAAACTTTCTGTGGATTTTAAATCAAAAAAATATTTTAGATGATTTAGATAACCCGCCATATTCAGTTTCAGCTTCTCAGGTTATAGAGCAATTGTACGGTTCAGATGCCCGCGGTCTTGATCAGCGCTCCATAGACTTTTTAAATAATAGAAGAGAGAATTTTGCCGTTTACAATGAAATTATGTCTATACCAGACGCTGATGAATTTGTGCAGGCTTTTAATTCTCTGCAGGCTGAAGATCAAGCCTTCATTTCAGTATTGCAGAGTATTGATAAATTCTATTCTGAGCATGGCTGCAATAATCCTAGCAATGATAGCTGGTATTCTCCAGATTTTTATGAGCATTTATATTTAGGCAGAGAAGATGCTCATGACCATTCTCAGCGTTTTTATTCTAATTATTCTAGTGAGGCGGATAATAATGAAGAGCGTGAGGATTATGAGCGCTTTGAAAATTCTAAGAATTCAGCAGATGAGAATTATGGAGAGGAAGCTTTTTCAAATCAAAAGGCAGACGCTGCAGATAATGAGCAAGAGAAAGAAGCTGATGTAAATAAAGTGGATGATTATGAGCAGGCTTTTTTATCCCTGCTGTCTCATAGCAAAGATGAAAGCTATGATTTGGCTTATAACCGCACTATTTCTATTTTGTTAAAAACCGGGTTTATTAAAGATCCGGTAAATCCGCCTAAGTATGATCCTCAGAAGCTTTTTTACAGCTTGACAGATAAGGATAGCCTGCATTTAGTCGAAGGAGATGATGTTAAGTTTTTAATTGAAAGAAGTCTGAATACAGCAATTTATTTATCTATTTTCCGTTTAGATGCTTTTTCGCGTCAGCGCTTGATTGACAGCTTACAAAGTCAAGATCGCGGCTTTATTATGGCTTTATTGTCCTTAGAAGATAAAGACAAAGTTAAAAACGCTGACGGAAGTCCTATAACTCAGGAAAATTCTCAGGAAGAATATAATGCTCCTGATTATCAAGTAGATGCCGACGATAAAGCTTCTGATGCAGAGGCTTTAGAAGATAATCAATCGATTAAAGTCAATATTAATGAGTCTTCGGTAAAGCAGGATATTTCTGGCAGTTTAAAGCAAGATCACATTGATGCGGCAGAAAATGGCAGCAATGCTGATTTAGCAGCCTCATCTGTAAACCAAGAAAAATTAGATAACGGCAGAGAGGGGCAGCTTTATAAAGATAATGCTGAAACAGTGATTGACCTTAAGGATTCAGAGATAAATAGCATCCAAGAGCAGTCTGAAAGTGAAAATAGCAACAAGGAAGAGTCTGAATCTTTAGCAGAACAGCCTGAAGCAGAAAAAGCCGCATGGTGCGTCGGTGACAATGAAGCACAGTCCTCTTATGAAAAGGAGAGCATTGAAGATAATTCTCAGGCTGCAGATAAAAATAGTGCTCAAGTGCAGGATTCAGGAGAAAACAGCGACAAGGAAGAGTCTGAATCTTTAGCAGAGCAGCCTGAAGCAGAAAAAGCCGCAGGTGGCGTCGGTGACAATGAAGAACAGTCCTCTTATGAAAAGGAGAGCACTGAAGGTAATTCTCAGGCTGCAGATAAAAATAGTGCTCAAGAGCATGATTTAGAAGAAAACATCGACAGCAACGAGGAACAGGCTGAATCTTTGGCAAAGCAGTCTGATGGCAGCAAAGCTGAAATTGCAGCAGATAATGTAAGGGGTGAAGAGCAGGGCGGAAAAATAGATGAAAGCACGGCTGCACAGTGCAATGATTCTGCTGAAAATCGAAATACAGAAGCTGCGGCAGGATCTGACAGTGAGGTTCGAGCAGATCTTTGCCCCTTAGATCCGATTGCAAAAGCACGCAGTCTTACAGCAGGAATTTTAAGATCTTTAGATCTTTGCGTAGACTTAGATATGGACGGTGACGGCTCTGTGTGTGCAGATCTAAAAGAGCTTTTTGACAAGCTTTACACTTTGGATTCTTTTATCGTTTTAGATAAGGAAGATCAGCTGTTTTTATATAAGCGCCGTGATCACTTAGCATTATTTTTAGAGATTGCAGCCGATGACAGCAAGTTATCTAAGCTTGAAGGTCTTTCAGATGAAGATAAAGGGTTCTTCGCTTATCTGCAAGCAGTAAATTTTGGCATGTAAAGTGTTTATTTAAAATAAATAGAGCTAAATTGCCTTTCTTTAGCTGTTTTAGGCAGTAAGCGTACCTTGAATTTCTTTAGGGCTAAAATAAAAGAGTGAACTTATATTTGATGCAAATATAAGTTCACTCTTTTTTGTGGATTTTATCTTTTATAGTCTGTCTATTTTAAGATAGGCCGAAATTATTCAATAATATTAAATTTATCCAAATAATCAGTATTTAAAGAAAGGCCTAAGCCTTCTTTACAGTCATCAAGCGAAATGCGGCCATTCTTAGGGATGGGATCGCCTTTGAAAATATAATAGAAGAGCTCATTTCCTACTTCAACGTTATATACGGGGAAAAACTCTGAAATAGGAGAGGCTGTAGTTGCCATGCATACATGGTAATTATGCATCATTCCTGAGTGGGGAATAACCGGAACTTGGAAAGCTTCTGCTAAATGATTGATTTTCTGTGCTATGGTTATGCCGCCGACACGATTAGTATCGTATTGAATTACATCTATAGCATTGCGAGTTAATAGATCTTTAAAGCCGAATAAAGTGAATTCATGTTCGCCTCCGGCAATAGGAATAAGGTTCATGGCTTTTAACTCAGCATAGCCATCAATATCATCAGGAATTACCGGCTCTTCAATCCAGCGCAGATTGTATTCAGCTAAAATCGGGAGCATGCGCTTTGCATATTCTAAAGTCCAGCCCATATAGCATTCGACCATCAAATCTATATCTGGCCCTGCTAAATTGCGTAATGCTTTTATCTGTTCAATATTTTTTCGCATGCCATAAGGCCCATCCTTAGGTCCATAGCCTATACGCATTTTCATTGCGGTAAAGCCCTGATCAAGATAGCCTTGAGCTTCTTTTAAGAATTCATCTAAATTGTCATTAGCATAGAGCTTGCTTGCATAAGCCCATAAAGTTTCTTTAGTCTTGCCTCCTAACAGCTTATAAACAGGCAGGTGTTCCTTCTTTCCTTTGATATCCCAATAATTTATTGACATTACTC
>CAJKNC010000133.1 GCA_905201175.1 uncultured Succinatimonas sp. | reverse complement strand
TGTCGATAAAGGAGAATTTCCGTGAAAAATTCAAAAATAAGTTATGAGAAAAAGTTTGAGCTTATGGATAAGGAGGCATTAGCTACTATTATTTGCGCCTCTTTTATTACCATAGTCTTCTGGCTAGCTATCTGGCTTTTGAAAGATTCTCATGCCACCTTATTAAAAATGCCTTTATGGTTCACTGTCTCATGTATCGGAGGCTATCTGCTTTCTGTTGCAGGCGTGATTGTATTAGTCAAATACTTCATGTATAACTTCAGCTTAGATGATGAGGATAATGAGCATGAACATTAATGCAACCATTTATCCTGTAATCTTCTTCTTAATTATTCTTTTAGGCGTCGGCATCTATGCTAACCGCAGCTTAAAAAGAAGTGCAAATTTTCAAAAGGAATACTTTATCGCCAACCGCAGCCTAGGCGGCGTTGTCTTAGCTATGACCTTAGTTGCGACCTATGGTTCAGTAAGCTCATTTGTCTCAGGTCCTGGCATTGCCTGGAATTTAGGTTACGGCTGGGTAGTCTTTGCCGCACCGCAGATTATTACGGGTTTTTTGATTCTCGGCATTATTGGGAAAAAACTGGCTGTTCTCTCACGCAAAACTGATGCTTTAACCATTATAGATATTATAGAGGCACGCTTTCACAATAAATCTTTGTCCTTATTACTATCTTTAGTTCTGCTGATTTTCTTTACCGCAATGGTGGTTGGTCAATTTATCGGCGGTGCGCAGATTTTTGCTGCTATTACCGGACTTAACTACAAAGTCGGCTTAATTTTGTTTGCCACAGTTACGGTAATTTACACCTCCTCAGGATTTAAAGCCGTAGTACTTACTGATACTGTATGCGCAGTCCTGATGTTAGTCGGAATGTTCTGTTTAGGCTATGTTATTTTAGATAAAGGCAATGGCTTAGATGGAATTACAGCCACCTTATCGCAAATAAATTTAGATGCCAGCGGCTATTCTAATAACTTTAAGCCAGATGCCGGCGGTGCACTGCCGTGGTCGCTGCTCTTCTCAGCCTGGATCCTGGTAGGATTTGCAACTATAGGTCTTCCTCAGTCAGCAGTAAGATGCCTAACTTATAAAACTACAGCCGATCTGCACAAAGCTATGATTGTAGCAACTATCGTTTGCGGCGCTTTAATGATCGGCATGACTCTGTTAGGTGTTTTAGCTCGAGGCATAGTTTTAGATCTTCCTCAAGGAGGCACGGACGCGGTAATTCCTGAATTAATCGTCAAAGAAATGAATCCTATTTTAGCCGGAATTACTATCATAGGGCCTCTTGCTGCTACTATGAGCACAGTAAGCTCGCTTTTAATTGCAGCTTCATCATCGATTGTGCGAGATCTGTATAATCAAATTACTAATAATAAATATAAGAAGCTTTCCATCAAAAAAAATAAATTTGCTTCTGTACTCATCACCCTAACCTTAGGCTTAATTTCCATTATCTTAGCCCTATATCCTATGGATATCGTTGCTTGGGTAAATCTTTTTGCCTTCGGCGGATTAGAAAGCGCATTCCTCTGGCCCTTAGTATTAGGCCTGTTCTGGAAGCGCATGAATGCCTCAGGTGCACTTTTAGGAGTGATTTTCGGACTTGGTATCTATACTGTAACTATGGCAACTGGAATTAAATTCCTAAATTGCCACAATATTGTAATTGGTACAGCTGCAGGCTTTATATTTTCAGTACTGGGATCTTATCTGTTCCCTCACGATGATGAAAATACTTTGAGAATATTTTTTCCTCATAAATACAAAAATACCAAAGATTGATCATCAGCGCTAAAATATATTGCATATAATATACTTAGAAACCTCACCTTACCTAAAGTGGGGTTTTTTAAAGATTATAATATTAAGTCTGTGTTAGAACATAGTTAGATAATTTTAAATGTAGATAAAAGAGCTCCTATATTAAGGATTGCCAAATAGCGGAGGCTGTGTAAACTTTATTTGCTTTACACTGAATTTAGATGAACTGGAAAGTAGTCTTAGCCATAATGGTATGCTTTGCAATTATGATGTCATCAAGCTATACCATGCTAGTCCCATTTTTGCCAATTTATCTTTCTGAAGAACTTAATTGTGATGAAAGCTCTATCAATATGTGGTCTGGCTTATTATTTGCTGTAAGTTTTGCCATAAGCGCCGTAGCAGCCCCGCTCTGGGGAAAACTTTCAGACAAAATGGGCAAAAAGCCTATGGTAATCAGATCTAGTATTTTATTGGCAATCTCTTATTTTTTAGGCGGTATAGTAGAAACTCCCTTCCAAATGTTCCTGGCAAGAGCTTTCCAAGGCTTCGCAGCTGGCTTGTGGCCTGCATGCTTAGTATTGCTCTCTGCATATACGCCTAAATCCAAAATCGGCATTTCCATGGGTCTTATGCAAAGCGCTAATATTTGCGGAGGCATCTTAGGACCCCTCTTAGGCGGAGTTTTAGCTACTGCCTTTGGCATGCGCAATTCATTCTTTGTAGGATCTGCTGCTTTAACTACTATCACGCTTATCACTATCTTTTTTATTAAAGAGCCTCCAGCAGATCCGACTCCTGTAAAAAAGCCTCAGCAAAGCAAAAGCAACAACCGGGAGCTTTTGAAAAATCACGGTATTTTAGCTTTGCTGCTTTGCGTATGCTTAACAAACATGGTAATTTTGCAGATTCAGCCTATTGCTACCATGTATGTCAAGCATTTAGCTCAAGAAGGCAGTAATATTATCCTATTGTCAGGCATAGTCTTTTCCTTAGGAGGAATTGCCGGAGCTATAGCTTCTCCTTTCTGGGGAAGATCTGGACAAAAAACTGGTTTTTATAAGACGTTAATTTTAGCTTTAATCCTAGCTGGATTATTGATAATGATTCAAGGCTTGCCGGATAACTTATTGCTGTTCTCCATATGCCAGTTCGCAGGCGGTTTAGGGTTCAGCGGAATATTCCCTTCTTGTAATTCAATTTTGATTTTCCTTACTCCTCCATCACAGCGCGGCTCTGGATTCGGACTATTATTCTCAGCTCAAATGGTCGGCGGAGCTATAGGCCCTGTAATAGGCGGCACTATAGCCACTTTCTTAAGCCTTGCCACAGTATATGTAGTATCTGGCGGAGTATTATTCTTCCTAGGCTTAGCTTTGCTGTTCTTCGCACCGCATGAGCTTAAGGTTTCTTCACATGTTCATCAAGAAGAAAGCCAAATCAAAAAAGATGCTTATATGGAACGTCTTAAGAAGCAGGCTTTAGATGAGCTTAAGCATCAGAAGCAAAACCAAGATTCTAACTCATAAGGTATTAGAATAAATATGAAAATTTTAGTTGCAGTTGATATGCAAAACGATTTTATATCAGGATCATTAGGCACTAAGGAAGCTCAGGCAATTGTGCCTAAAGTAAAAGAACGCCTTAATAAAGCCTTAAATGACAGCTATAAAATAATTTTTACTAAAGATACTCATTATGATGATTATCTAAATACGGCTGAAGGACTGAAATTACCTGTAAAGCATTGCATAAAAAACACTTTAGGCTGGGAAATTACTCCTGAACTTAAAAGCGATAATGCTTTGATAATAGAAAAAAATACTTTTGGTTCTTTAAAGCTTCTAGATATTTTAAAAGATTTAGATAAAGAAGAGCCTATTGAAGAAATAGAGCTTTTAGGCTTATGCACGGATATCTGCGTCATCTCTAACGCCCTGCTTATAAAAGCAGCTTTTACAGAAACTCCTATAAAAGTAAATCGCAATTTATGTGCCGGAGTTACTCCTCAAAGCCATGAAAATGCGCTTTCTGCCATGAAAATGTGTCAAATTGACATTATAGATTAAGCTTCAATTTTGTTAACCTTTGGCGAATTAAATTTATTAAAATTATTTAATTCGCCAAAGCCGCTGCAGTATATTTTTTCTTCGGTCATATATTCATACATTTGATGTTCTAATTATCACCAGCCTAAATAATAAGCTTTAAATTCATAACCGTCCTTAAATCAAATTTCTAATGAAAAATATAACTT
>CAJKNC010000132.1 GCA_905201175.1 uncultured Succinatimonas sp. | reverse complement strand
AATCATATAGCAACGGCTTAATTTAAGCAGAAAATACTGTTAAAAATATAGAAAATAAAAAGAAGCCCAATGTTATGGACCTCTTTTTTTACTATGCATGTATATTGAGCTTAACTTTCTAATTTTTAAACAAAAGAATTATTTCATCATCATCCAAAAGCCTATATTCGCCAGGCTCCAGATTTTCATCTAATGACAAAGCTCCAATAGATAAGCGCCTTAATTCCAATACTTCATTGCCTACGCATTCAAATAAACGCTTTACCTCATGAAAACGCCCTTCTGTTACGGTAACTATTGCCTCATTGGCTGAAATTATTTCAAGTTTTGCGCTCTTATAAGGCTTATCCTCTTGGGGATGTTTTAAAGATGAAGCAAAACGTTCAATATCACGCTCCTGAAGCTTATTTTTTACCACAGCAAAATAACGTTTTTCAATCTCATATCTAGGAGCAGTAATCTTATGCGCAAGCTCACCATCATCCGTAACTATTACAAGACCTGTAGTATCAACGTCTAAACGTCCAGCGCAATGAAGCTCTGTAAAATGCGGTTCTTGAGAGAAAATAGAGCTTACAGTTAAATAGCGGCTATCACGATCAGCACAGACATAATCCTCAGGCTTATTAAGCATAAAAACCCGCTTTTTAAAATAATCTGAGGCAACAAAATCATTACCGTCTAAAGATAAAGGCGTAGTTTCCGATATCTTCATGCTAGGATCGCAGCAAATCTCGCCATCTACACTTACAGCTCCCTGTTTGATCAATAGGCCGGCTTCTTTACGAGAAACTTCAAAACTTCTAGATACAGCTTTATCTAAACGAATTTTATCAGAGGCCATATTTCCTCAATATAATTGAAGCATTAGTACCACCGAAACCGAAGCTGTTTGACATTACAGTTTCAAGCTTGCAGCTGCGCGCAACATTAGCAACGATATCAAATCCCTGGCAGCGCTCATCAAGCTTATCAATATTAATTGAAGGGGCAATAAAATCGTTTTGCATCATCAAAATTGAAAAGATAGCTTCATTCACTCCAGCTGCTCCTAAAGCATGTCCTGTCATGGATTTAGTTGAAGAAATAGGCGGGCGCTTGTCTCCAAAAACAGCTGCTATTGCTTCTAATTCCTTGATATCTCCCAAAACAGTAGAGGTTCCATGAGTATTAATATAATCAATAGGATAAGGACAATCTTTTAAAGCTAATTTCATGCAGCGCATTGCCCCTTCCCCAGAAGGAGCTACCATATCGTAACCGTCTGACGTTGCTCCGAACCCTACGACCTCAGCTAAAATATTAGCTCCGCGAGCTTTAGCATGCTCTTCTGATTCTAAAACTAAAATGCCGCCGCCGGCACCAATAACAAAGCCGTCTCGGTCAGCATCATAAGGACGAGAGGCTTTCTCTGGGGCTTCATTATAATTTTTTGACAATGCTCCCATACCGTCAAAAAGACAGGAAATCGACCAGTTTGCAGATTCTCCGCCGCCGGCAAACATAATATCATGCCGGCCTAACATAATCTCGTCACAAGCAAGCTCAATGCAATGAGCTGAGGTTGAGCAGGCTGAGCTTACAGTTAAGGAAGCACCCTTGATTTTAAAAGCTGTAGCTAGATTTGCAGAAGTAGTAGAGCTCATAGCTTTAGGAACTGCATAAGGACCAACGCGTCTAATGCCTCGTGTTCTTAAGGTATCAGCAGCCTCAACAATAGCAGCTGTATCACCGCCGCCTGAACCTACAAATAAACCTGTACGCTCATTTGAAACTTGATCTTCAGTCAAGCCTGCCTGAGAGATGGCTTCTTTCATTGCAATATAAGCATATGCAGCCGCATCGCCCATAAAACGCAGAATGCGTCTGTCTATATGCTCTTTAAAATCTAAATTTACTAAACCGGCAATGTGTGAGCGCATGCCTTTCTCAATAAACTCAGGATCTGAAACAATACCTGATTTGCCTTGCTTTAAAGCTTGTAAAACCGCTTCACATCCAACACCAATACTTGAAACGATTCCAAGACCGGTAACAACTACCTTACGCAGGGACATATTTCTTCTCCAACTTATAAATTACAAGTAATTAATTTCAATATAAACGCTAATAACCATTTAATTCAATGTGTTCAATGCATGATCCTAATTCAAAATCAAAAAATAAACCTTGCGTTAAAGCTCAAAAAAATTATCCAAACCCCTGAAAAAATAATAGGTTGTATATAACAAAGTACATTTTTATACCTTCTAAAGCAAATTTTCTTTTTTATAGCCTAATGTGGTGTATAATGAGCACACTAAAAAAAGTGCCAGTTAGTCTGGCTTTTATATTTTTAAACACTAAAAGAGTTTATGGCTAAAGAAGAAAATATCGAAATGCAGGGCACTGTGCTCGAAAATTTACCTAATACTATGTTCAGAGTACAGTTAGAGAACGGCCACATTGTTATGGCCCATATATCAGGTAAAATGCGTAAGAATTACATCAGAATTTTAACTGGTGACAAAGTTACCGTTCAGATCACTCCTTATGATTTGAGTAAAGGCCGCATTACCTTCCGCGCCCGTTAAAAAATACTCCTTACTTATTACTTACAAGAATATTCTAACTGCCGAAAAGCCCTGCGCTTTTCGGCGTCGCTTTTTATACTCAAAATTTATAAGAGGTTAAGATGAATAAAATGCCCTTAGGTGAGCATATAAGACGCTACATCCTATTTTTTATCTCCGTCTTATTACAAGGTGCAGGCATTGCATCAATTACAGTTGCACATATCGGAACTACCCCAATCTCCTCACCTAATTTTGTAATCTCTCTGCATACCCCATTGACATTAGGTGATATCACCATGCTCTTTAATATTCTTTTAGTAATCTTACAGATCATGATTATTGGTAGAAGAATCATGGAGCATTGGCTAAACCTAGTCATGCAGGTCCCTGTAATTATCATCTTCTCGTGGATGATCGATTTTGCTATGGGCTGTATTGAAGCTGTATTACCAGAACAAACTCCTTACTGGCTGTCTTGGTTTTTAGTAATTGCCGGCACAGTAACATTAGCCATCAGCATCTCCTTATCTGTTGTAGCCTCGGTATGTATGGTACCTGGAGAATATTTCATTAAAGTATTCCATCCTCTAGTTAACCGTACCTTCAGCTATGTCAAAACTTTCTTTGACATTTTCCTTGTAAGCACTGCTATTGTAATATCTCTGTTTCTTACAGGATTCTCTGAAATTGAAGGCGTCCGTGAAGGAACATTATTTTCAGCTTTAACCACAGGTCCCTTAGTGCATTTATTCATACCTATCTTTATGCACTTAACTCCGCTTTTAACTTTAAAAAAAGTTCCTGCTGAAAAAAAAGATTAAATTAGGATTTGCATAAGTCCTTTATAGTTTTATAAGCATCTTATAAAAATAAAGCTTATAAATTCAAAAAAAATGCAGTCTTATTTTTACCTTGGTTAAGACTGCAAAAACGTAATAAATATTTAAAAACTATTGAAAATAATTACCTATAAATTAAATGACTTTTCATAAAAGTCAGCGATCTTCTCAAAAGGAATCTTATCTAAATTATCATAAAGATCTACATGATTGGCATCCTTAATTATCATAAGCTCCTTGTTATCGCCTTTAAGCTTTTTAAATGCTGTTTCAGAAAAATAGCGAGAATGAGCTTTTTCACCGTGAATCATGAGTACTGGAGCTCTGATTTCGTCGGCAAAGGCTAAAATTTTTGCATTTATTAAAGACAAAGCAGAAGTTACTGTCCAGCCTTCATTAGAGTTCAAAGATCTCTTATGATATCCCCTATCAGTCTTATAATAATCCCAATAATCCTTCATAAACTGAGGGGCTCCTTCAGGCAGTACATCAGGATTGCCTCCAGCCATTGCGTAGGAATTATTCTTATAATCAATGGTTCGCTGCTTATTGAGGCGCTCGCGCATTTGATATCTAGCATCAGCATCATTTATGTCATTATAGCCATAAGCAGAAACTCGAGTCATATCATACATAGTCGAGGTAACTGTTGCCTTAAT
>CAJKNC010000131.1 GCA_905201175.1 uncultured Succinatimonas sp. | reverse complement strand
AAATAATATATAAATTGATATTTTTAATCACAAATTTAACTTTGTATTACATGTATTTTTAATGAAATATTTAATTTAAGCTATTTTTTAATTGAAGAAAATAAATATTTGAGGAATCTTTTAGCACATAAAAAGAAGCATAGACTAAATATGCAAGGTAATGATCTAATTATTAGCTTAATAAGCCTCATAAATAAAATCCTCAGTATGTTGCTGAGGATTTTATTTCATTTAAATTTATTAAAAAATAGTCGGAGTCTAAAATTTCATTGCAGATATTTGGTGTAACAATTTTTATTACTCGGAAAATACGCCGAAGTGCTCTCGTGAAAATTCAACGCGTTCTTCAACAGTTAGGCGCTGTTTTTTAGTTAGAGCTTCAATTAAGCGCAGTCTTGGCAGTAAACCTGCATTATTACAGATTTGAATAGCCATGCCTGGACGAGCATTTAGCTCCAAAAGCATAGGCCCCTTATCGCGATCTAGAACTATATCTGTACCAATATATCCAAGTCCAGACATATCGTAGCATGATGAAGCCAATTTAAGCACTTCTTTCCAATGAGGTACTTTTAAGTCGGATAAGCGCTTATCGGTATCCGGATGAAATTCTATAGGCAAGTTATGCTGTACAGCTCTTACCGCCCGCCCGGTACGCACGCATATTCCTACTCCTACAGCTCCTTGATGCAAATTAGCTTTGCCATCTGAAGCCTGTGTAGACAGACGCATCATGCACATAACCGGAAAGCCCTGAAAGACAATGACGCGGGTATCAGGTACGCCATCATAGCTGTAGCCTGAGAAGACATTATCAAAATGGATAAGATCTTCAATTAAAGCTATATCCGACTTGCCGCCTAAGGAAAATAATCCTGCCAAAATATTAGTCAGATGACGGTTAAGCTCATGCAGGGTAATATCAGCACCTGAAGTTTTGACATAATTTCCGGTAGCTTTATTTTTGTCTTTGATGACTAAAATACCTTTACCTCCCGAGCCATGGGCAGGTTTGATGCAAAATTCAGTATGATCGCCCAAGATATTCAGAATATCTTTGACTTGATGCTGATTTTCAACCGATCCAATTAAAATCGGAGTTTTAACATTATGTGAGATGGCAATTCTTTTAGTTAATAACTTGTTATCAACAAGAGGGTAGAGCTTTCTCTTATTGTAGCGGCCAATATAATTGACGTTACGCTGATTCATGCCCATGATGCCATCCCGCGCCATTTCAAACGGGTTGGCGTAAATATTTTTAATATTTAAAAGATCTGAAAACCAAGACATAGCATTTATTTCGCATTGTTGTTGTCTTTATTATTCTCATTTAAAGAGTCATCTTGTGAGGCTAATTTGCTTTGAGCCTGCTTTTTCCAGTTTCTATAAACATTATGAGGATCGCTCTTTAATTCATTGAGTTCTTTTTTGAGTCTTATGTACTCATGCTCAGTCTGATTGCCATTTTGATATTCACGGATCTGATTTGCCAGAGGCTTGAAGCGTTTTAATTCGCTTAAGCGGAAACCAGTGTAATTACCCATGACTAAAACTAAAGCTAAAAGTACTAGCTGCAGACCTAAGAAATTAAAGGTCCAGTGCTGAATGGTTAAGCTGCTCATGGACAAATAAGCACATACAGCTACAAATAAAGAGCCTCCGCCTTGTTTTAATACCTCTTTATAACCTTCTTCTTCCCAGAGAATAGACATTCTCTCAATAGTCCAGGATAAAATAATCAGCGGGAAGAAGGTTACCTTAATACCTTCGGTTAAGCCGATTTGATAGGTAAAGAATGAAGTTAGGCCTATGATGCCGATTACTGTAATAATTACTGCTGAAATACGTGCAACTAAGAGCAGATTTAAATGCGACAGCCAGGAGCGTACAACTAAGCCTACGCCTACGATGGCAATAAAGCCTATAAGACCAACAACGAGAGAGGTCTCAAGGAACGACATAGCAATTAATACTGGCATAAAGGTACCGGAGGTCTTAATGCCGATAATGATGCGCAAAAATACGACAATTAAAACTCCGATCGGCAGCATCAGAATGTTTTTGAATAGAGACTGCTCTTCAACAGGCAGAGAGGATAGTGACAGGGATAAACTCTCCTCTCCGGCAATCTTATTTAAATCTGCTTTGCGCATGCCGGCTTCGACAGCATCAATATGATGATGCAGCATGGTAAAGCTTACGCTTGCATTGCTGCCGCCGGTAAGATCTAGTAAAGAAGCTCCATTATCAGTCCAAATCAATTGATTTTTGTTTAAGCCTGATTCGCCGGTATCGGCATTAAATATCTGATAGGTAGTACCGTCAAAGACGGCTACTCTTGAGATCAGTTTTTGATTGCGGCGGCCATTCTCTAAATTTAATACTCCGATTACACGCGCATGTACCTTAGACAGCTCTAAGATATGTACTACCAATTCTGATTTATTATATTTAGAATTTAATAAAGAGGTAATCTCGTTATCTTGATTGATCTCTTTAATAATCTGAGCTGTTAAGGAAAAAGGATTAGCGCTTTTTGATTTGGCGACACGCGCAATTTCATCCATTGCAGTAGCATACGGTTCAGGAGCCACGCTTTCTGATAGCTCAGGCACAATCATAGAGGATCCGTTAGCATCAGGATCAACTAAAAAATCAGCTCTGTAATAGAGAGTCTGCATTCCTTCAGGATTGCGCCGCGTCCATTCTACATAATTAGTGCCCTTGCTCTTAATATAATCAACGCCGTAGCCTAATGAAGCTGTAGTTTGGCTCAATTGCGTAAAGCCAGGCTGTACAGCTGGCAGAGCTAAAAGAATTTGAGCCGGCACGTTGCCGTGAGGCTCAAATTCAATACGAGCCTCGACAGTCCACATTTGACGTTCTTCATTAGGTAAGAAAGGCACGTCAAAAACTATATGCTGATAGGCAATAAGCAAGACGCCGACTGAAAATAAAATAGCTGTGACTACATAGAATACGCCGCGCGAAATCATAAAACCTTCTATATCACTTAATTATTTAGAGCTTTGTTTATCTTCCTGTGGTTCAGCTTTAAGATTAACTGAACCAATATTTTGTTTTTTATCGATTTGAGCACTTACAGAAGGTAAGTTGCGCTCAGAATTGGAGCCGGTATTGATATTTTTATTTGCAGGTACTGCAATCTGTCCGGCTTTATTTGAGCGCTCACGTTCATCGTATTGGGCATTAGGATTAATGCCTTTCTTTTTAGCATCGTTGTAATTATCTCGAGTGAGGAAAATTAATCCGTCATCGTCGGCACGCTTTTGCACATAGCTTCTTGAGACGTCAACTACGCATATATCCGTTAATAGAGAACGGCCTATCAATAAAGGATATTGCATGCGGCTTCTGTCAATGAGGTTAAACTCAGTCTGTACTGAATAATCTGCTAATTTTACATTAAGCTTGATAATTGGGCGGTCGACTAATTGGGCATTCTGTGTTTGCCGAACTTGGGTCATTCTGACAAACGGAGCTTCAACAGTTATGGAACGATCGTTTGTTTCTACATCAAAACGCAGCCATTTTTTACCCTGCCGCTCAAATTCAGTTATATTTTTAGCAGAAATGGAAGAGATGGCTGCACCTGTATCTACGCGAGATTGAAAGGTGGCATTAGCCTCTTTAACGTATAGATATTCTTCACCGCCTAAGATCATTTTGCCGTCTGGAGTTTGCAGATCATAATTGCGTAAAGGCTTTATTTCCATGATGCTACCGTCTTCAGTTTGTTTTTTTAGGGTAGGGCCTGAAACAAAGGTATCAATAATAGCCTGATTTTGGCGCTGAACAGATTTTATTTCATTTAAAAGCTGTCGTCTTAATTTTTCATTTTCATAATTTGCTGATTTAACCTCAGCTTTCAATTGACCTATTTCGGCTCGCTGAGAGGAGAGCTCGTCGTTAATGCTTTGCGATACTCCCTTTAGGGAAGTAATACGATCGTTGAGAGCAGATATATCTGAAGATTCTGTTTGCTCCGCTGCCAAGGATAACTGGCTCAGCAGGCTTAAACATAAGATGGCAAGCTTTAG
>CAJKNC010000130.1 GCA_905201175.1 uncultured Succinatimonas sp. | reverse complement strand
AAGTGTATTTAATATAATAAAAAATTTTTATCATCTTAAAAGCATCAAATGTTAATTTTTTTAAACTCAAAAGATCTTTTTTTGGCCTAAATAAACACTATTTCTTTTAAATCTGCGACTTTTGCAGAATAAAAAAAGTTAAAATTAGAAAATAATGTACATTGGTGTTCTTGAAATATTCTGGTTTAAAGCCGAAAATTGAAAGTAATCAAAACGGCTATTCGACATTTGTCGAAACCTGTTTCAAGTTTTGGTTTGTTTATTATCAACAAATTTTGGAGATACTTGTGGCACATAACGTTATGCTCGTCCCCGCTGGCAAAACCCGGGGCATTTTCCCTGTAAGCTTAGGTTTAGTCAAGGCTTTAAACGATAAGGGTACTAAGGCTGTATTGTTCACTCCTTTCACTTTCTGTGGCAAAGCTGCCTGTACTATGACTGCTGTAGACGCTAAGGTTGCTTTTGCTCAGATTGCCGAAGGCAACAAAGCTGACGTTTTACAGACTGTTGTCTCCAACTATCACAGATTAGTAGATGCACAAAACCCTGATATCGTGATCGTTGAAGGTTTCTGCGAAGGCAGTTTCGACAATGACGAGCTCAATGCCGACGTATGCCATGCATTAGATGCTGATATTATCGGAGTTGTAAGCGAAGCCTGCAAAAACGGCAAGAAAGCTTTAGACAATACTTTATTAGCTTTCGGCAATGCCGGCAAAAACCGCGTTTTAGGCAATATTCTCTTAAATCGCGATGCTCCTAAAGATGCAGCTCATAATAAAAAATTAGTCCTTTCAGGATGCCAGAAGTGCTGCAAGAGCGCTTGCTGCTGCCAGAATACCAAAATCGCCGTTGAGAATGTTTTAGCTACCATTCCTTACAACAAAGAATTCTATGCTCCGCGTGCTTCTGAGCTTGCTATGTATTTGCGCTCTGAAGCTGCAGGCGATGCCTCTGTACGCGGCTACATGGTCAGCATGTGTGCTAAGAGTGCCAAAGCAGGCATGGTTTTAGTTACTCCGGTTGTTCCTGAAAGCACCGAAGCTAAAATTGTTATCTTGACAGACGGCGTTAAGGGTGAAGTTGCAGGCGCCACTGTAATTTCTACCGAAATGTCAGCTTGGGCTGTATGTGAAGCCTTAGCCAACTTCCCGGCTGTATTGCCTGGCGATGACACTGCCCGTGCAGCTGTTTGCGCTGAAGAAGTTGCTAAGCTCTTTAATGATAATGCCTTAGCTGCCATTTCTGCTTTCGACAAAGATCGCATTCCTTTAATGAGCCCGGCTGCCTTCCGTTATAAGCTCACTGACTTAGCACGTAAAGCCCACAAGCGCATTGCTTTGCCTGAAGGCGAAGAGCCTCGCACCATTTGCGCTGCCGCTAAAGTTGCCGAGCAAAATATTGCTGTACCAGTTCTCTTCGGCAACAAGGATAAGATCTTAGAGGTTGCCGCATCTCAAGGCGTAACTTTAGGTGAAGGCGTTGAATTCGTAGATCCTACTACCATTCGCGAAAACTATGTTGATCGTTTAGTTGAGCTGCGCAAGAAGAAGGGCATGACTCCTGAGCAGGCTTTAGATATGCTTCAGGATAACGTTGCCTTAGCTACTATGATGATTGAGCGCGGTGAGCTCGACGGCTTAGTATCTGGTGCTATCCACACCACAGCTAACACCATTCGTCCTCCGCTTCAGATTATCAAAACAGCCCCGGGCGCTAAGCTTGTATCTGCCATATTCTTTATGTTAATGCCAGAGCAGGTTTATGTTTACGGCGACTGTGCCTTAAACATCAATCCTAATGCCGAGGAGCTCTCTGAAATTGCCATTCAGTCTGCCGATACAGCTAAGGCTTTTGGCATCGATCCTCGCGTTGCCATGGTTACCTACTCTACCATGAACTCTGGCAAGGGTGCTGATGTCGACTTAATGCGCGAAGCTACCGAACTTGTTCATCAAAAGCGTCCTGATATCGCTTGTGATGGTCCGCTGCAGTATGACGCTGCCGTAATGCCTGATGTTGCAGCTCAGAAGGCCCCAGGCTCTGCTGTTGCCGGCAAAGCAACTGTATTTATCTTCCCAAGCCTCTCTACCGGCAATACTGTTTACAAGGCAGTACAGCGTTCTGCTAACTTAATTTCCATTGGACCTATGCTGCAGGGCATGAGAAAGCCTGTAAACGATCTCTCCCGCGGAGCCTTAGTTGATGATATTATCTATACTATCGCTGTAACCGCAATTCAGTGCACTCAGACCAAAGAATAATTAGATCTAGCTGAATTTATAAAAAAGGATAGCGAAAGCTATCCTTTTTTTATCTGCAGCTTCTTAAGGAAGATTATGCATATACTTATTCCCGGAGGCAGCGGCCTTGTCGGCTCACGTTTAGCTGTATATTTAAATAGCCTTGGACATCAAGTCTATGTTTTAACCCACCGTCAAAAGATTAAAAATAATCTGAATTTTCCAATTGCTATTCAAGTCTTAAAAATGGGCGCAGATCTTCCTGAGATCGACTGCATCATAAACTTAGCCGGTGAACGCATCTCCACCTATCCTTTAAGCAGCTCAAGAATGAATAAATTAATTGATTCACGCCTAAATGTTATCAATTATTTAAAAAATTACTATCAGAATAAAAGCTCTCAGATTTTATTTTTACAAGCAAGTGCTACAGGTATCTATCAAAATACTCATGCAGAAATAAACTGCCCTATTGCTGACAATATATACAGTAAAATGTGCCAGCAAATTGAAGATCAGGCTCAAAAAGCATTTGCACACTGCGCACTGCTGCGTCTTGGCGTAGTTGTAGGGCAAGGCGGAGGCTTAGTATCGCTGCTGCGCTTTATCCCTAAAATTCAGTTTATCAGCGCCAGAAACTACATCCCGTATATTCTTAATGATGATTTGGCTAAAGCTATCGCTTTAATTATTGAGCATAAGCTTACAGGAAAAATAAATTTATGTTCAGATAAATACTTAACCGTAAATGAATTATTATCTTTATGCCAAAATCATCATCCCAGGATTAATTTTTACCTGCCGAAATTTATATTAAAGCTTGATAAACGAGGCCAGCTTTTGCTTGTTGACCAGAAAATCAGGCCGCAAAGACTCTTGGATCTGAACTTTAAATTTAGCTAATGCAAAATAAATGCGCTTTTACCTTATTTTCTTCATTTTTTCCTCTAAAAAAAGCTTCTTTTATAATGATTTTGTGACCTTTACAACAAAGTAAAACTTTTTAAAAAAGAATTTACGTAAACGTTTACGATTAGATCTAAAATAACATCAGTGTTTTTATCAAACTACCATATTTAATGAGGATCACTATGTTAGAAGAACTCAAGAAAGAAGTATTCAAAGCCAATCTTGAATTACCTAAGCGCGGCCTAGTCACCTATACTTGGGGTAATGTTTCTGGTATCGATCGTGATGCAGGCTTAATGGTAATCAAACCGTCTGGAGTTGAATATGATGAAATGACTCCTGAAGATATGGTAGTGGTAGATCTTAAGACCGGTGAAAAAGTTGAAGGCGATTTGAATCCTTCTTCAGATACTGATACTCATTTAGAGCTCTATCGTGCCTCTACTGACATTATGGGCGTTGTTCATACTCATTCACGCTATGCAGCTTCATTTGCTCAGGCAGGCCGCGATATCGTAGCCTTAGGCACTACCGGCGCAGACTATTTCTATGGCCCTATTCCCTGCACCCGTCCTATGACTGATGAAGAGATTAAAGGTCAATACGAACTTGAAACTGGTAAAGTTATTGTAGAAACCTTTAAAAAGCGCGGCCTAGAATTTAAAGATATTCCGGCCTGCTTGGTTTATTCTCACGGTCCTTTCACCTGGGGAAAATCTCCTGCTAACGCAGTTTACAATGCAGTAGTATTAGAAGAATTGGCATTTATGGCATTCCACACCATGATGCTCAAGATGGCTGGCGATATTTATCCTATGCAGCAGACTCTGCTTGATAAGCATTATTTAAGAAAGCATGGCAAGAACGCCTACTATGGTCAGGGAAATATCTCTAAAGTTCACACCCTTTAATAAAACCTAGTTTTATACTTTTAGAGGATCGAAATGTTTTTTCGGTCCTCTTTTAATCTTAGATAATAAGCGCTTAGCCTAATATTCTAGCCATTTAGCTTATCTTTTTCTTCAGCTCTAAA
>CAJKNC010000129.1 GCA_905201175.1 uncultured Succinatimonas sp. | reverse complement strand
GTTATATAAAAATATATTTATAACAAATCCCTGCCTTAGGCAGGGCAGATAATATTAGAGGTTATCGTTTAAGGCTTTAGTCATAGCGTTTGCAGCTTCTATTTCATCGTCGCCATCAATTTCTAAGACGATATCATCATTACAGCGAATACCTAAACCTAAAAGACCAAAAATACCGCCTTTTAAAGAAATTTTGCGATCCTTGTGTATAAGTACAATTGACGAGCGGAATGCTCCTGCAGCTTTGATAACAGCGCCTGCTGGGCGAGCATGCATTCCGTCGCGATCTTTAACGGTATAAGCAATTCTTTTCATAATGAATTTCAGCCTTTAATTTTATTTAAATATCAATAAACTTCATAATAATATCAAAATTTTGTGTAAAAGATCACAATATTGTTATAAAAGCAGACTTTATTTTTCTGCATCAATGCGATTGCGAAGTTTTTGACCAGCCTTAAAAGTAGTAACACGACGAGGAGTAATCATGACTTCTTCTCCAGTCTTAGGGTTGCGGCCTGGACGAGAATTTTTCTGCTTAAGTTCAAAATTGCCAAAGCCTGTGAGCTTGACAATATCTCCATTTTCTAATGTTGAGGCAATAGTTTTAAAAAATACATCGACAAAATCTTGAGCTGTAGCCTTAGGCATGTTGAGTTTAGCAATCAATCTATCTGCTATTTCTGCGCGTGTTAAAGCCATATTTTCTTTCTCCCATTCTAATATAATATATTTTTTATATACTCATATGATTTATTTTATAAATCAGGAATATATTTACTTACTGCATTTTTAATATAATACATTTTTGTCTAAAATTTTCGTGATCGCCTCTTAATTTTTATCAAGAAATCAATAAATTATATAAAATTGCGACATAAAGCAGGAGTTTGTATAAATTAATAAACAAATAGAATAATTTTTTGAATGACTTTAAGCAAAGTTTTAGCATCTATGCAGAAAATGGCATTGTGATTTGTAACTTAAATTTAAAGCAGGCATAAAAGTAGCGGGCCGCTGATGGATATCAAATAAGCGGGCTGAGGAATAATTTGCTAAAATAGCCATTCAATTTATAGGAGAATATTTATATGGCCATAAGCATTGCATTGTACGGTTATGATACTGATATAGGTAAACTTATTATTGAGACCTTAGAAGAACAGGATTTGGATTTTGCTGATTTTTTCCCATTATCGCCTTTAAATGGCGAATACGATGCTGTACAGATCAAACGCCGTAATTATTTTGTTGAGCCTATAAATAAATTTGATTTTTCTCGAGCAGATGTAGCTTTGTTTATTTCAACTGCCGATGAGAGCTCTCAATGGGTAAAAAAGGCACAAGAAGCTGGCTGTATAGTTGTTGATAACAGTCATCTTTTCTCAGGCGATGGTCATACTGTAACTATTGCACCTGAACTTAATGAATATGAAATTAAAGACGCTGTTGCCTCGCGCTTAGTCATACCTCCATTAGCCCCGGCCTTACAATTGGCTTTATCATTAGCACCGTTAGATGATGAATATGGTATTGAGCGAGTAAGTGCGGTATTTTTAGAATCTGTTTCTGAACACGGCAGATTAGGCACCGAAACATTAGCTCGCGAAACAACTTTATTATTAAATGGCATGAGTGCAGAACACGACGGTTTTCAAGCTCAATTGGCATTTAATTTACATACTCAGATTGGCGATATGGAAGATAACGGCAATACTCATCATGAGAATGTTATTAAAAATGAAGTTGCTAAACTGATGGGGCGATTTGATGGCGGCTTTGATGTTACCTGTATTCAAGTACCAGTATTCTACGGGCATACATTATCTGTAACTGTAGATGTAAAACGTCCGATAAAAGATCAAGATGAGTTAGAACAAGTCTTCAGTGAGTCTGAATATGTTTCTTTAGCTGAAAAGGGCCAGATGCTGACGCCTGTTACAGATACTGTAAGTTCACGAGATATTATTATTACGCGCTTAAGACAGCAGAAACCGCAAAGCAAAACTGTAAGTTTTGTATCACTTATGGATAATTCTCGCCGAGGCGAAGCCATCACCTGCGTCAAGCTTGCACAGCTTTTGTCTAAATTTTTACAAAAATAATACAGGAAAGACGGTATGTTGCTTTTAAAAAAGACTGTTTTTACTTTTTTTATAGGCTGTTTTTTATCAACAACTACCGCAGCTGGGGATCTGAATAAAGATCCCCTGAATAAGGAGCAGGCAGTAAAGGAGGATTCTTATTCTGCTGAGTCTTATACAGGACTGCCTCGTTATTATCAGGTCAAAAATAATGATACTATCTGGTCGATTGCCTCGCAGTATATTCCCGATGATAAATCCATAAATGAATATCAAGTTATTGCTGCTATTTACAGAAATAACATTAAAGCTTTTGGCGGCGGTAATTTAAACAATCTGCATAAGGTAATGCTTAAGATCCCTTCTAATGAGGTTATAGCGCTTGAAAAAGAGCAAAGCGGCAGAGAATTAGTTAAAAAAGGCAGAGCCGTATTGCCGCAATTGCCGCAAAGCTCAGAAATAGAGGCCAAGAGCTTATCTGAAATAAGCTTAAATGTTGATAGGCGTAATAGCGAAAGTGAGCAGACAATCTTAGATAAGCAGGCTGCAGAGTTATCTAAAATAGAACAAAATAAAGGCTTAAATTTAAATAATTCTATAAATAACAATGGAATAGAAAACAAAGATTTAAATAAGAAGAATACAGAGGATAAAAATTCTCTTGCTCTTGAGGCCTTAAATCAAGTTATAGAGCCTTTATCATCAAAGATTGATTCTAAGTTTACAGATTTAAAAAATGAAATAAAGAGTCTCAATGATTCTTATAATGTTAGTGAAAACAAAGCTGAATTAGCTCAGCAGCAGCTTTCTGAGCTTGAGGATAAATATAAAGGTTCTGTTTCTTCTTTAACTCAGGATTTAATCTACGTAAAAGATAAAATTAATGAGCTTGAGGGAGAGAATTCTTTATTGAAGGATCAGGCACAATATTACAAGGAACAATTATCAAAGCTTGAAGCTAAGCTTCAGGATAAAGAGCAGCAATCCTTAAACTATACTAATATTCTGCAAAATATACTTTCAGTTAGCTGCATTTTCTTAGCTTTATTGTGTTTATTAGTTTTATTAAAAGTTTTAAGAACTAATAATCGCAAAGACAAAATAAAGCTTATTACCTACGCACAGTCAATTGCCGATGATAATTTAAAAACAGAAAATTCTTTAGTAAAAGAAGCTGAGCCTAATAATACGGCAGATAGCAATGATTCCATGGCATCCAACAGCAGCGATGCGGCAAATTCGTCCAGTGAGAAACAGAAGTACCATATTGCTAATGTGGAGTTTGTTAGCGGTAATACGTGGTGGAACTTGGCATACAAGGGTATGAAAGAGCAGGCAGAATATTATGGTGATGTTGAAGTAACCACAGTAGGACCCCAGGCAGTTGACCCAGCGGAACAAACCCAGTTGGTAGAAGACCTAATCACCAAGGGGGTTGATGCAATTACCATCGTTCCCTCCGATGCTGTGGCTATGGAGTCTGTGCTGAAAAAAGCGCGAGAAAATGGCATTTATGTTATAGTGCAGGAAGCTCCTGGGGTCGAGAACAGAGATGCAGATCTTGAAATGTCTGATGACAGTGGTTTTGGTAAGCAGTTTGTAGATACGATGGTAGAGTTACACGGTGACACGGGTGGATATGCAATTTTTGTCTCTTCCTTGACAATCCCCTCCCACGTCACAAGATACGAGTCTATTGTCAATTACGCAAAGGAACACTACCCTGATCTTTACTTGATTACAGATCCCATTCCTGATGCCACTGATTTGGATCATGTCTACAATACCACTACCAACCTAATTCAGACATATGGCAATGAGCTTATCGGTATTATGTGCACGGATGATTCGTCTGCCCTTGCCGTTGCAAGAGCGGTGGCGGATGCCGGGAAAACAGATGATATTTCTGTCCACAGCAGGAGTCTCCCTTCTGCCGTTGCAGATTATGTAAAGAGTGGTCAGATTGCGCCTTATCAGAATTTTTCTCCGTATGATAATGGCAAGGTTCTTGTGAGTATGGCAAGATGGCTATGCGAAGGAAATGATATTAAAGAGTTGAAGGAAATCCCTAATTGCGGTGGCAAGGGGACAGCAACAGCTACATGGGCAGACGGCAATATCAT
>CAJKNC010000128.1 GCA_905201175.1 uncultured Succinatimonas sp. | reverse complement strand
ATATAAAAAAAAAGGCTCATAAAATGAGCCTTTTTTTTTACTCGAAGAAATTACTTCTTGTAACGACGAGCTAAGTTGTCTAAACGCTCGTTAGCACGGGCAGCATCAGACTTAACGAAAGCAACATCGTTAGCTAACTTAGACTGCTGAGCCTTTAAAGCATCAACATCAGCCTGAATAGCATCAATCTTAGCTTCTAAAGCAGAGGTATCAGCGCAGCCAACTAAAACAGTAGCACCAACGGCAACAACGCCTAACATAGCCTGGAACTTGTTCATTTTTATCTCCAAAACTTTTTATAACATAACAAAGAGGCATTATGCCTCATTGCATTTTGTATTCTAATATAAAAAAGTAACTTTAGCACATTGCCATGAAAAATAATTTAATATCTTATCCCAGCATATATGCTTTATAAAGAACTTTATTAACCTTAATAAAAGGTACTGATAATTTTATTCCTAAATTTACTTTATGGTTAATTTTTTTTGAAAATATTTCTCATCGAATCAACATATGTGGCCAGATCCGGGAAAACACTAGCAAACGGCACTTTTTCTATTTCTCTACTAGAACTATCCGCCAATAAAACAGAAGTCTTAATTCCAGCTCTCTGAGCCGCTATTAAATCTGTGGCCCGATCACCAATCATAATTGATTGAGATAGATCTATATTCAATAAAGAACTTGCCTTTAATATCATGCCAGGCTTGGGTTTTCTGCACAGACAATCACACCTATATTCAGGAAGAGGTGCTTGCGGATGATGCGGACAATATAAAATTAAATCAAACCTAGCCTTATAAAGGTCCAATTCTGACTGCATAAAAAACGAAAGCTTTTTAAAATCAGCTTCAGTGTAATAGCCTCGAGCAATGCCTGATTGATTTGTTACCAAAACAGTAAGAAAAGAAGCCTTCTTTATAACTGATAAGGATTGCTTTACTCCCTTAATAAAATCAAAATCAACTATATTTCCAACAAACCCGTGATCGATATTTATAACTCCATCACGATCAAAAAAAACAGCCCTATGCACTATTGCAATTCCTGAAGCTTTTGGGGATCTAATGCAATATCTTTGTTGTCTACAATCAAAACTCCTGATTGTAAAACCATATTTGCAATCTCCTTTGCCTCTTTTAAGGAATGCAAATTACAGGAACCACATTGATAAACATTAGAAGCAGGAATTTTAGCATCATCACTAAGATTAGCTATATCTCGCATAGCGCTTAACATACTCTGAGAAACTTTTTGAGGATCAGCTCGACCTATAAGGCTCATATAAAAACCTGTTTTGCACCCCATAGGAGAAATATCAATTACCTCAATTAAATTAGGCTCATTGATATGTTCTCGCATAAAACCCGCAAAAAAATGTTCTAAAGTATGAATGCCTTTTTCTGGCATCATCTTAGTATTAGGCTTAACAAAGCGCAAATCCCAAACCTCAATAAAATCTCCCTTAGGGGTTTTTAAGGTTTTTGCACGGCGCACAGAAGGAGCCGGCATAATAGTATGATCTACAAGGAAACTATCAACTAAAGGCATGAATTTTACCTAATATAAATTGCAGTGTAATAATTGCTGACGATAACGATCAGAGCGATTTTTTACTGTAGAGGCAACTTCCTTTAACCAAGTTTTATTTACATAGCTGCCTTTTTTAAAACCGCTCCAGCCTTCATGGTAATTTAAATACTGATTATAAGCATCGCTATATGGAATATTATTTTTTTGCTTGGTTTTTTGCATATACCAGCCAATAAAATCCAAAGCATCCGCAAAATCATCACGATCTGAGAAGAAAGATCCTTTATCCGCTACATATTCATCCCAAATCTCATCTTGAGCTTGGGCATAGCCATAAGAACTGCTGCCTCTGCCGTAAGGGACAAATAAAAACCAGCGCATTGGCGGCTTCGCATCGTCAACATAACCAGATTCCTGAGCCATAATTGACATTGCTACATTTATGGGCACCCCATAACGGTCGTGAACCTTATGAGCAGCCATATACCAACTATCTTTTTCCTGAAAAATAGAACATAAATTTTCTGGATTTTTAGGGGGTATTGTAGAACAGCCGCTAAGCAAAGCTACGCTTAGAACTACGCTAGAAAAACATTTTAAAGGTAAAGGAAGTTTGATCATTAGCAGCTCTACTAAAAATTATATAAATAACAAGCTATTATTTAGATAAACCTAAATAGCATCATCACCTTCTTCGCCAGTACGGATACGGATTACACGTTCTACATCACTGACAAAAATCTTTCCATCACCAATCTTGCCTGTATGAGCACCGGCATTGATGGCCTTAATGCACACCTCGACATCATTATCAGCAACAACTAATTCAATTTTGGCTTTTGGCAAAAAGTCAACTACATACTCTGCGCCACGATAAAGTTCAGTATGACCTTTCTGTCTGCCAAAGCCTTTAACTTCAGAAACAGTCATACCAGAAATACCATTCGCACTTAAAGCCTCACGAACATCATCTAATTTAAAGGGCTTAATAATTGCAGTAATTTTTTTCATCTTTTTAGTCTTTCTTTCTCAGAGTAGGAAAAGCAATAACATCACGAATAGTTTCAGCACCGGTGAACAAAATAGCTAAACGATCTATTCCCATACCCATACCGCCGGAAGGAGGAAAACCGTTTTCCAAAGCGTTAATGAAATCTTCATCAAGCATCTGCGCTTCATCATCACCGTTTTCACGAGCGGCAACTTCAGCTTCAAAACGCTCACGCTGCTCCAACGGATTAGAAAGTTCCGAATAGGCACAGCCTATTTCCATACCGCCTAAATAAGCGTCAAAGTGTTCAACCAAACGCGGATTAGAACGATGGGTTTTAGCCAGCGGAGAAATATCGCGCGGCATATCCATTACAAATGTCGGTTCTATCAAAGAAGCCTCAACTTTTTCATCAAACACTTCTTGAACAACTTTTCCCCAACAGCTGCAAGCACCTGCATCAACACCAATAGATTTAGCCATTTCCTTTGCCTGTTCCAAAGTTTCTGCCTGTAACAAATCGATTCCTGTTTTTTCTTTAATCAGGTCAACAATGGACTTACGCACAAAAGGTTTTGACAAATCAACTTCTTTGTCACCAATCATCAATGTTTGCGTACCTAAAACATCTTTAGCCACAAAGCGCAGCAATTCTTGAATCAAATCAGCCATATCGTTGTAATCGGCATAGGCCTGATAAGCTTCCAAGCCCGTAAATTCAGGATTGTGATTTTTATCAATACCTTCATTTCTAAAGTTACGGCCAATTTCAAACACTCGGTCAAAACCGCCGACAACCAGCTTTTTCAAATAAAGTTCCGGAGCAATACGCAAATACAAATCCATATCCAAGGCGTTGTGATGAGTAATAAACGGCTTTGCATTTGCACCGCCCATGATTGGATGCAGCATAGGTGTTTCAACTTCTAAAAACTCATTTTGCTCAAAAAAGCGACGGACAGCAGAAGTAATACGGCAACGTTTTTTGAAAATTTCTTTACTGTCTTCATTCATAATAAAATCAACATAACGTTGACGATAACGAGCGTCGACATCGGTCAAGCCATGAAATTTTTCCGGCAGTGGCTGCAATGACTTAGCAATAATATCAAACTTTTCGGCGGCTATCGTTAATTCTCCGCGCGGAGTGCGGCGCACAAAGCCGCTGACACCAACCATATCGCCGACATCAAGACATTTCAACAATTCCATATCGGCTTCCGGTAAAATCTTCTTATAACAAAACGCCTGAACTTTACCGCTCTTATCTTTAATATCCACAAACATACCGCTATTACGCACAGCCATGGCACGACCGGCCACAGTAACTCTGTCTTCCGTATCAGTTCCGGCTTCCAAATCTTTATATTTTTCCTGTAATTCGGCAGCATAGATTGTTGGAACAAATTTATACGGATAAGGATTATATCCTTTTTCTTGCAATGTTCTCAATTTTGTTAATCTGGATTCTCTGTGAATATTTGTTTCATTTGCCATTTTTTATATCCTAAATCAATAAATTCTAAACTATTGCCAACTATAAACGCAGAGTATTTTTTTTTCAATAAAAAACTGGCATTTTAGACATAAATATGCTACTATACTGTTGAAAAGCAAAAAAGAGGATAATCATGGCAAGAATAAACAAAAATAACGTAATGAACAAATTAAGAATGCTTGGCACAAGTTTGGTGGCGAGCAATGTGTTGAGCGGTCAGGCGCA
>CAJKNC010000127.1 GCA_905201175.1 uncultured Succinatimonas sp. | reverse complement strand
TAAAATAATAAAAGCCCAAGCGTGACCTCAGGCCTTCTCTGATTAATAACAAAATATTTGTTTAAATTATCATCATTATATAAACGCTTTGATTAAATATACAAGAGCAAAAGCAATTTATATTTAATTTCATAAAATATTTTGCACAAGATTCTATCAAAACTTCAACGTCAGGGTTACCGGGCAATGATCCGACCCCATGACATCGCTTTCAATATTAGCATCAACAAGATTCGGCAACAGTGATCTGGAGATCAGAAAATAATCAATTCTCCACCCGATATTACGCGCGCGTGCCCGAGTTTTATAAGACCACCAGCTATAGCACTCAGGCTTATCGCCATGCACCTCTCTGAAAGTATCCACAAAGCCTGAATTCAGCATCTTATCAAAAAAAGCGCGCTCCTCAGGCAAGAAGCCGGTATTGCCTTCATTCGTTTTAGGCCTAGCTAGATCGATAGGTCTGTGCGCAATATTAAAATCACCGCATACCACAATCGGCTTCTGCTTTTCTAATTCTTTAGCATAATTTAGGAAGCATTCGTAAAAACCCATCTTATAGGGAACACGCTTGAATTTGCCTGTAGGCTTGCCGTCATCATCTAAAATCTCAGAACCGCCGTTAGGAAAATAGCCATTAAAGAAATGAAAATGCTCAAATTCTAAATGAACAATGCGGCCTTCTCCCTGATATTCAGGACAAGGAAGCTCTAACTCTACGCTCAGCGGTTCATATTTTGTATATACCGCAGTACCTGAATAGCCTTTTTTTACCACTGAAGAGCAAAAATAAGAATGAAAACCTTCTTTATTGACAAGCTTCTCCGGCAGCTGCTCTAATGAAGCCTTAGTTTCCTGCAAGCCAATTACATCATATTTAGTATTTTCAAACCACTGCCATCCTTCTTTTGCAGACACTGCCCGAATACCATTAACATTCCAAGATGCAAGTTTATATTCCATTTAAAATCTCCAACTATTGCTGAAATGATTTTAACAAAAAGTGCGAAAATGCTATATTCAAAGTTCAGGCTTTTTTTGATAATCTTAAGCAGTTTTATTTTTATAAGTTTTTCATTATGCATAACAATTCTCTATCTTCACAGCAAAAGCTGATTATCTTGCTCTGCATAGCTGTCTCTGTAGTTTTATGTACTTTCTTTCAAGCACATCAGCTGCCGCACTACGATCAAGGGCAAATGTTTGAACGCGGCATCGTAGCCGTGTTTGATAATATTTATATTCCCCATGGCAATGAAGCCTCTACAACCTCTAATGTTCCCGGCTCGCTTTCATCATTTATCATAGGCTTTCCCATGAAGATTTATTTTTCTTTATGGAGTCCCTTGATTTTATTGACATTTATTAAAGTAATTTCCGGTCTTCTATTCTTAAATGCAGTTTCAAAAATATACAGTCCGCGTACTGTAACCTATGCTGCTGCTCTATTCTTTTTAAATCCATGGTTTTTGTTTGAATCTATCAGCTACAACCCCTCATATCTCTGCCTAGGCGCAGCCTTGGTTTTAAATTCCTTGGTTCATTTAAGATGCGACATAGCTAAAGGACAGTCCAGCCTGCCATACTCGCAGCGAATCTTCTTTTCTGCTTTAGCTGTTTTAGGCATCGGCTGGTCTCTGCAATTTCATTTCAGCTGGCCTGTATTATTAGCTTTATGCGGCTTATTATGGTTAAGGAGCAGCATTAAAGTAAGCTATCTGGGTCTGGCTTTAGGCGTGGCTATAGTTGCCGTCAGCCTGATCCCTTATTTCAATGAAGTGCTGCATGAAGGTTTTGTTGATACCTCTCCGGCAGCTTATAAGAACGAACGCTACATAGGTTACGGCTTAGTTCATGTATATCCCTTATTTAAGGCTGTTTTGTATTGGATCCGCCTGGGATCTTTATCATTAACTCATAATGCTCTGCTGCAAAACCCGCAAGAAATTTTGGGAATTGCCTACAATATTATTATTAATATATTAGGCGGCATTACTGCCTTAGCTGCAGCTTATTTTAACTATAAGGTTTTATACAAATTTAAAAACGAGCCCCGCATTCATAATTTCGGCAGAGAATTAAGCCTATGCGGCTTACTGGCAACTTTAATAGCTGCCGCAGCTGCAACTTTAGTGCTTAACTATTGGCAAATCATTATTATGTTTGTCTTTTGTCTCTTCCCTATTTTGGAAATTATCGAGAGAACTCCGAATATCAGTAAAGGCATTGTTCTTGGCACAGTAGCCTTGGCCATGGTAATCAATATTCAGGCCTCTCTAAGCTCGGAAAAATACGATATAAATGCGCCTGCTCTTGATAAGCAGCTTATAGATTACTGCTCAAATAAATACAGCGCCGAGCAATGCAGGATAAAAGCTGGACTTTAATCATCTAATAAAAAAGCTCCATTAGCAGCAATGGAGCTTTTATCTATACAGCTATTTTAATGCATGACATTTAGAAGCCTGCAGCTAAGCCATCACCGCGAGGATCGGTTCCGCCCTGCATAACTCCAGAATTCTGATTTATTAAAATAGCTCCGGCATGTCCCATAGTATCTGTAAAGTCTTCAACTTTCTTTACCGGATGACCGCGTTTTTCAAGATCTTTTAAGACCTCATCTGGAATTCTGCCTTCCATCTTTAAGTCATTTGAAGCTTTGCCCCAGGTACGTCCATAGAGCCATCTTGGAGAATTAATGGCCATTTGCGGAGTCATACCGAAATCAATAACTCTGGTTACAACTGCAGCCTGAGTCTGAGGCTGACCTTCACCGCCCATGGTTCCGTATACTAAGAGAGGCTTGCCATTTTTAAGCAGCATTGCCGGATTTAAGGTGTGGAAAGTACGCTTATGCGGCATTAAGGCATTTACATGATTTTTATCTAAGCTGAAGAATGAGCCTCTGTTCTGCAGGATTACGCCGGTTCCCTCAGGCACAATACCAGAGCCAAAATCATGATAAATGGACTGAATTAACGAAACTGCATTGCCGTATTTGTCCACAACGCCTAACCAAACCGTATCGCCTTTAGGATCAAGAGGCTCTACCTTATCTGCAGCGTGCTGCATATTGATAAGCTTTGCCTGATCTTTGCCATGCTGTGCGCTTAAGAGATAATCAAGCGGAATATCTGCAAATTCAGGATCGGTCAAATATTTATCGCGATCGGCAAAAGCCTGCTTTGTAGCCTCGATAATCACGTGATAATAATCGGCACTTCCCTCGCCTAAGCTCTTAACATCAAAATTATTTAAAATATTTAAAATTTCAAGAGAAGCCATGCCCTGAGTATTAGGCGGGAAATTATAAGCAACGGTATCTCTGTAATTTACATGTATCGGCTCTACCCAGTCGGCATGATGATTTTTAAAGTCAGCTAAAGTAAGCAGACCATCATGAGCTTCGAGATCAGAGACAATCTTTTTGGCAATCGATCCTTTATAAAACTCATCGGCGCCTTTATCGGCAATCAGCTTTAAGGTTTTAGCTAAATCAGGCTGCTTTAAAATTTCGCCTACCTCATAAGGCTTGTCGCCATCCTTAAGGAAGATTCTGGCAAATTCAGGGAAACGCTGCAGATCTCTAAATTCAGTATCGCTAGGATCAACATTTACCTTAGACCAGTAATTTAACGAGGTGCTTACAGGCATGCCGTTGAGAGCGTAATCAATCGGAGATTTAAAAATATCAGCCCATTTATACTGTGAGCCTAGCTCTTTAACAGACATCTTGTAAGCTTCATCCCATCCTGAAACTACACCAGGAACAGTATTTGCTGCATAATAGCCGCGAGAGGGGATCTTCTGATAGCCTTTTGATGTATAAAAATCGATTGTAGCTTTCTCTCCAGAACGGCCGCTGGCATTTAATGCTTTAAGCTCTCCGGTTTTAGCATTGTATATAAGCCAAAAGTTATCTCCGCCTAAGGTGCACATTTGAGGATATACAACAGCTAAGGTGGCAGCTGTAGCAATAGCCGCATCAACAGCCGTGCCGCCGCGGCGCAGAACATCAACGCCTGCCTGCGTAGCTAAATAATTTGGCGAGGTAACCATGCCGTTAGTTGTCAGCGGATTTTCAATCTGTGAGGCTGTCATTACCGCAGCCGGATTTATCTTGGGCTTATCTAAATTAGAACTGCAAGCTGAAATAGTCATAAGACATACTGCACAAATGGGAAGTAATTTATAAATTTTCATGAGAATATCCTATTTAAAATTTAATTACTACAAAAAAAAATTCTAAAC
>CAJKNC010000126.1 GCA_905201175.1 uncultured Succinatimonas sp. | reverse complement strand
AGTATAAAACCTATTGGTCTTTATATATTACCAATTTGTAAAGGAGAAGCTCCTAGCTTATTTAAATATTTTGATAATTTTTTAATTAAAAAACTACATCTTTTAAATAAGTCATATACATGGAAAGAATATGCTATTTCTTTGATTCTTTTTAATATGTTAGGGATTATCTTTGTATATCTTATACAAAGAATACAAGCTTACTTACCATTAAATGTAGAATCATTGCCTAATGTAGAAAGTTTTAGTGCTTTAAATACTGCAATTTCCTTTGCTACGAATACAAACTGGCAGGGATATGGCGGAGAAAGTACTATGAGCTATTTAGTACAAATGACTGGTCTTTGTGTACAAAATTTCGTATCAGCTGCTACAGGTATAGCCACAGCTTTTGTACTCATGCGTTCTTTTGTACTAAAAGAAAGTAAATTTATTGGAAACTTTTTTTCTGACTTAATTAGGATCTCATTATATATATTACTTCCCATTTGCTTCATTTACGCCATATTTTTGGTAAGTCAAGGGGTAATTCAGAATTTCAATGAGTATGTGCATGCCTCAACTTTAACAGGGGATTCTCAAATAATAGCAATGGGTCCAGCGGCATCTCAAGAAGCGATAAAATTAATAGGAACAAATGGAGGCGGATTTTTTAATGTAAACTCAGCTCATCCTTTTGAAAATACAACAGCTATATCTAATTTTTCGCAGTGTTTGGCAATTTTTTTAATATCATCAGCTCTTTGTTATACCTTCGGCTCCATGATAAATGACATAAGGCAGGGACTTACAATCTATGCTGCTATGGCTATTCTCTTTATCATTGCTGCTACAGCAATAATCTATTTTGAGAATATGCAGAGTCCTGCTTTACTAGCAAACGGAGCAGACCCCAGCTTCTTTAATTTAGAAGGTAAAGAAATGCGTTTTGATTTAGGTCATAGCTCTTTGTTCTCTGCAGTAACTACAGCAGCTTCATGCGGAGCTGTTAATAATATGCATGATAGCTTAAACCCTATCTCAGGACTTATTACAACTCTTTTAATTCAATTAGGTGAAATTATTTTTGGAGGAGTTGGCTCTGGTTTTTACGGTATTTTTATTTTTATATTGCTTACTGTATTTATAACAGGCTTAATGGTAGGAAGAACTCCTGAATATTTAGGCAAAAAGATTACTGTAAAGCAAATTAAGTTAGTTACCATTGCTATGTTAACTACACCTATTTTAGTTCTAATTTTTACAGCTATAACCTGTTTTCTGGATTTTAATATGCAATCTCTAAATAACGCGGGAGCTCATGGTTTTAGTGAATATTTATACGCATTTTCATCAGCTGCGAACAATAATGGATCTGCTTTTGCCGGATTAAATGCAGATACTGCTTATTTTAATATTACGCTTGGACTCTGCATGTTTCTTGGCCGTTTTGTAATCATCATATGCATTTTGGCTTTAGCTGGCTCTATTGCGCATCAAAAAATTATTCCTGCATCTCAAGGAACTCTTCCAACACATGGCGGACTGTTCTGTTTCATGATTATATTTTCCATCCTTTTAATAGGGGCTCTTACTTATTTACCAGCTTTGTCTTTAGGCGGTCTTGTTGAGCATTTACAGGTTTTTTATTAGAAGAAATAAAATGAAACATTCAAATTTTACTAATTTTGCAGATAGCGAAATTTTAATAGAAGCTTTAAAAGATAGCTTTACAAAACTATCTTTAAAAAAACAACTGAAAAATGAAGTAATGTTTCTTGTTTATATAGGCAGTATCTTTACTTCAGTACTTGCTATGCTTTCTTTACTGAACGTTTATCATGAAGATTTTTTCTTTGTAATAACAATAGCCTTAGTTTTATGGTTTACAGTGCTGTTTGCTAATTTTGCAGAAGCTCTTGCAGAGGGCCGAGCAAAAGCTCAGGCAAATACGTTAAAAAGTTTAAAAAAAACAATAATGGCTAATGTGTTGATAGACGGAGAAAATATTAAAAATGGAGATCAAGTAAAAACACGTCAAGTTAATTCTAGTGAATTAAAAAAAGGTGATCTTATTTTAGTAAAAGCAGGTGAACTTATTCCTTGCGATGGGGAGATAGTTTTTGGTCTAGCCTCCGTTAATGAATCTGCAATTACAGGAGAGTCATCACCTGTAATTAGAGGCTGTGGCTGTGATTTTGATTCTGTTACAGGCGGAACAACAGTTTTATCAGATTTTATTATAATAAAGGCTAATGCAGAACCTGGTGCAGGCTTTATCGATAAGATGATCGCCATGGTTGAAAATTCTGTACGCCGTAAAACTCCCAATGAAGTAGCATTATCTATTTTACTTATTGCTTTAACTATAGTTTTTACTTTAGTTACAGTTACTATTTTACCATTTTCAAGATTTGCTGTTATCTCTAATTCTCAAGGAGAGGTGGTCAGCTATACAATTTTAATTGCGCTTCTTGTTTGTTTAATCCCAACAACCATAGGCGGATTACTTTCAGCTATAGGCGTTGCAGGCATGAGTCGTCTTTTAATGTCTAATGTAATAGCAAAATCTGGTCGAGCAGTTGAAGCTGCAGGAGATGTTGATATTTTGCTATTAGATAAAACAGGAACTATTACCTATGGAAATCGTGAAGCAAGTTCTTTTTATAATGCACAAGGCTTTTCTATAGAAGATTTAGCCATAGATGCAACTTATGCTTCATTACCTGATGATACCCCTGAAGGAAGATCAATAGTTAAGCTTGCAAAAAGTATGGGAATTAATTTAACTTTACCCAAAGAAGCGACATTTGTTCCTTTCTCGGCGCAAACAAAAATGTCTGGGGTAAATATATATGGTAAACAAATCAGAAAAGGAGCCCCAGAAGCTATTGCCAAATATATAGAAGATCAAGGCGGCATAATTTCATATACGGTTAGAAATAAAGTAAAGGAAATAGCTTCTAAAGGCTCTACTCCGCTGCTTGTTGCTAATCAAGGAGATGTTGTAGGCATTATTGAACTTAAAGATATAGTAAAAAAAGGCATTTCTGAAAAATTTGCTAGTTTGCGTACTATGGGCATCAAGACAGTAATGATTACAGGAGATAATCCTCTTACTGCAGCATCAATTGCAGCTGAAGCAGGAGTTGATGATTTTATTGCAGAAGCAACTCCGGAAAGTAAGCTTGAGACCATACGAAAATATCAAGAAGAAGGGCATCTTGTTGCTATGACAGGAGATGGAACCAATGATGCCCCTGCTTTAGCTCAAGCAGATGTAGCTGTAGCAATGAACAGCGGAACCCAGTCTGCTAAAGAAGCAGCTAATATGGTGGATCTTGATTCATCACCAACTAAGCTGCTTGATGTAGTAAAAATTGGAAAACAAATGTTGATTACTCGTGGATCACTTACCACATTTTCTATTGCAAATGATATGGCAAAATATTTTGCGATTATTCCAGCAGCATTTGCCTCAACTTATCCTGAGTTGAATGTACTTAATATTATGCATCTTTCAACCCCGCATACAGCACTAGTATCAGCGGTTATTTTTAATGCTCTAATTATTATATTTTTAATACCTCTTGCTTTAAGAGGCGTACCTTATAAGGCTTTATCAGCTAAAGCTCTGTTAGTTCGTAATATAACTATTTATGGTCTAGGAGGCATAATTGCTCCATTTATCGGTATAAAACTTATTGATATGTTAATTTCTTTATTTATTTAAAAAAAGGGCTGGGTATGAATCAAGAATTTGTTTTTGCTAATAATAATGGAGCAAGACTTAATGTTAAAGATTGCATTATAAAATGCTTTATTGTTTTTGCTCTGCTTACTTTTATATTAGGTATTGTCTATCCGTATGCCACAACTTTTACAGCTAACATTTTATTTACAGAAAAAGCTCAAGGTTCTCTTATTAAAGATAAACAGGGAAATATTTTGGGGTCTAAATATTTAGGTCAGGATTTTTCAAAAGACAAGCGCTTATTTGAAAGCAGGCCATCAGCATCTTCTTATAGCGCAAATTTATCTGCAGCATCAAATTTTGCAGTACATAGTGATAGACAAATATCACTAATTAAAGAAAGAGCTCAGCATGTTCAAAATAAGTTTAATATTAAAAATAATATTCCAAGTGACATGTTAACGGCATCAGCATCTGGGCTTGATCCTCATATAAGCTATAAAAATGCAGTATTACAATCAAAATATGTTGCCAAAATTAATAATCTATCTCTTAATGATGTACAAAAATTAATTGATAAA
>CAJKNC010000125.1 GCA_905201175.1 uncultured Succinatimonas sp. | reverse complement strand
AATAGCCTGCCCCAAGACAATTTATTTCTTAAAAATAAGATGCCGATCAGATAATAAAGAAAAAGCTCCGGCAGAGAAAATTAAACCACCAAAATAATCTAGGAAAGCCGTATTTTTATAAAAATGCAGACTTTAAAGAATAAAAAGCCTGCATCAGCTCATGCAGATACAGGCTTCTTTTACATAAAACGAATTTTCAAGCCTTTATTCAGAAACAGGCTTTAAATTCAAATTGCGCTTGACGCTCAATCCGCCGAAGCTTTGACATACAGGCATCATTTCAATATCGTTGATATTTAAATGAGCCGGGCCGCTTAAAAGCCATAAAACGGTATCAGCTATATCCTCAGGCAAGATTGCCTCAGTATCTTTATAAACAGCTTCAACTTTAGCCTCATCGCCCTTAAATCGAACATTAGAAAACTCGGTATTTGAGCATAAGCCAGGCCTGATAACGGTAACTTTAATCGCTGTGTCTGCTAAATCTGTCCTTAAATTACGCGAAAACTGTGCAACAAAAGCTTTAGTGCCGCCATAAACATTGCCGCCGGTATAAGGCCAGCTTCCGGCTGTAGATCCCAAATTAATGATATAGCCCAAATTACGCTTTACCATTTGCGGCAAAAGCTTATGAGTTAAGCGCAAAAGACCAGTGATATTGGTATCGACCATGGTCTGCCAGTCAGAAAAATCACAGTCCTGGGCCTTATCCTGCCCTAAAGCCAGGCCTGCATTATTGATAAGCACATCAACGCTGCGCAAATTTTCAGGCAAACGTTCAAATAAGGAGGCGACCGAGCTTTCTGAACAAACGTCTAATTCTAAAGGATATACATTAGCCCCGCATTCTGCGGCTAAATCCTGCAATTTATCTATACGCCTGGCTGCGGCAATAACCATATAGCCGTGCTGAGCTAATAACCTCGAGATGGCCTTGCCAAAACCTGCAGAGGCTCCGGTAACTAATACTGTTTTATAAGATCCCATAGTAAATCCTTATATATAACAAAAGATTAAATACTACTTATCAAAAGATGACTGATCCTTTGACTGCTTAAGCCCTTTTTGATTACCTGCTGCCTCTTTGTGTTTGGCCATTTTTTTTAAATGCTCTTCGCGCTCCTTTGCCCTTTGGGCAATTATCTTGCGCAAAAGACCATTCTCAAGCCTTCTTTGTTCATTTAAAGCAGAAACTACCGTACCGATCACAAATAAAATCGGGATCAAAATGAGTAAGGTAATCCACATAATTATTTAAGCAAAGCCTTTAAATCATCATAATCCTGAATAGCACCTCTAAACTCTTTGCCGTCAATAATAAGGTAAGGAGTGCCTCTTACAGATAATTCCTGAGAAATACGAATAAATTCATTTAGCTGCTGCTGCGGACGGCCTGATTTCATCTCCGTCATAACTGCATCCCAATCAGCCCCAATTTTTTTTACCTGCTCTTCAATAAATTCTAAAGAAGAATTCTTGTCATAGCGTCCCATAAAAATCTTATGAAAGGCAAAAAAATGATCTTGGTTCAAATTAAATAAGGCCTGAGCTACGACGCCTATTTGGCGAGAATTAGGAGTTATAACAGGCAAATCTACAAATACTACCTGACAGTCGAGCTCTTTATAAGCTTTCAAAAGCAAAGGCTCCATGGTTTTACAATAACCGCAGTTATAATCATAAAAATCTATGATATAGTGCTTGCGCTTTGCATCACCTAATGACGGCACATCTGCCTTGCTTCTGAAACTCTCTCCTATAAGACGAACTCTCCCGGCATGGCGCTCCTGCTCTTGAGTTTCCAGTTTTTGCATCGCCTTAATAATAATTTCTGGATGATTTGACACATAATCACTAACAATGCTTTCAATCGCTGCTTTTTGCTCGGCATTAAATTCAAAAGCCTGCGTCATTGTAGTAAAGCCTAACAGCAAAGACATGGCCATGATCTTAAATTTATGATGCATCGAATCTCCTTATTTTTTTATATTCAGGCCAACCTTAAAGGTAATTATTGCCAGCAATGTACACACAAAAATAGAAACCCCTAAAGGGATCATTGAATGTTCTCCCATTATACCCATTAAAGGAGAAGTCATAGCACCAAATATATAGGTAGTTACGCCAAATATTCCAGAAGCGGCACCTGCTCCCCCGCGGCGGGATTCCATTACTATGCTAAAACCTGCAGTATTGACGGCACCCATCATGCCAAAAAATATCATCAATGCAATATAAAGAATAATTGAGCTTTCAGGCTCCAAAATTGCACAAGCTAAGATTACGACGGCTGCAACAAGCATAACTAAATAAGCACCATAAGCTACTGCAACCTCGCCCATGCGAGATACTAAGCGGCCTGCAAATAATGCGCTTACGGAAATAAAAGCGGCAATTAAGCCAAAGCCCAAAGAAAACTGCAGCGGAGTATATCCATAGATAACCTGAAATACAAATGGAGAAGCAGATAAATAAGAGAAAAATGCTCCCATTACTAAGGACAGAGAAATTACAAAGAATAAAAAGCGTATATTTGTAAGCTCTTTAAGCATATTTATTATTGATTTAAAAACACGCTTTTCATTTGCGTTAGGAAAATGGCTTTCCGGAATATCAGCAAAAGAACATGCTGCAAGCAAAATTCCCCAAATTGTTAAAAAGTAGAAAATATATTCCCAGGATAAAAAAGTAATTATAAAAGATCCCATAATTGGCCCTAAAATAGGGGCAATTGAATTTATCGCCATAAGCAAGGACATAAACTGCGCTAGAGAAGCTCCTTTAAACTTATCACAAGCAATACTTCTTGATAAGACTACGCCTCCTGAAGCCGACAAGCCCTGAAAAAGACGAAAAACTATAAGTTCATATATATCATTTGCCTGCGCACATAGAAATGAAGTAATCGCAAAAAATACCAAAGAAATCAGCAAAGGCTTTCTTCTGCCGTAGGAATCAGAAATAGGTCCGATAATCACCTGGCCTATGGCTAAGCCTAGCAGTGAAGCTGTAAGAGAAAGCTGCACTAATGAGGGATCGCTTTTAAAATGCTGTGAAATATCTGGAAGAGCCGGCAAGTATATATCTGTACACATTGGAGGAAAGGCACACAGCATGCCTAATATAACTATATAGAAAATATTTGAAAATTTAACTTTCATGAAACATACCTCCTGTACAAATTAAAAACCCGACATTATATAACGTCGGGTTATTTACCTTGCATATAAACTATAAGCTAATTTCCGCCGGCAAGTCTTCTAAAGACTTCTGCCTCATTATCAAGAGCAATTTGGCGACACTCAGGCGGCATCAGCTTATCTTCTTTGGTTAAACGCAAAAAGCGCAGAGCATAGAACAATAAAGCTTTACGGCACGGATAAACCAATGATCCGTCAGGCTCCATGCCATAATCAAACTCAATTGCACGCCTTGTAGCTAAAGGCAGTTCCGGATTAGCTTTAATTACTAAATCAATCAGTTCATTCCAATCCTTATCATCTCTACCTGAAGTGCCGACTTCACGGAAGCCATTGCCGACAGGATCAGAGAAACGATCATTAGGTGCAGGAATATTAGGAACTGCGCAAGCCTCAATTCGTGAAATTACATAATCACGGAAAGCATGACGATCATAGCAGTAGCCGCGGACATGCCAGCGCATGCCGTCAAAAGCTAAACCGTGAGGGGCAATTAAAAAATCTACATTCTTTTCTGATTTTAAAGATTTATAACTAATATGCACAGCTTTGCGAGTCCTGATGGCCTCTAATAAATTAAATAAAACATCAGGATTTATATTGCGGCGAGGCGGATTGAAGCAGGCAATGCCTACATTCGGCACAAAACCAAAATAATTGCGACTTTCAACTAATTCACCAGTTGCGGAAGCTAAAAGATCGTTTAGATAGTTTTGAGGAGAGCAAACTTTAGGAAATAGAGGCTTAAAATCGTCTGTACGCTGATAAACCTTCAAGCGCCGATCATATGCTAAATTCTTGCGCGGCGGCTGAGCCTCTTCAAGCATGCTGTGATACATAGAAATATCTAAAGATGCCTGAGGAATAGAAATATTAAAAAAAGCAACCAAATCAGCTCGGTTTAAACGACCATCGACTGCCAAGCGGAAGTCGATAAACTCTAAACGGCGAGTTTGATTCCATTTGCTAACCACATTCTTCTTATCAGAAGATGAATTTTCTAAATCTGACATTTAGGTTGCCCCAATAGATAATTATTAAAAAATATACTTGTTTAATTAAAGGTGCCCGAAACTCTCACGCATCCCTATTTTTAGATAAAATAAAATTTTAAAGTTAAAATATATCTAAAATCTTA
>CAJKNC010000124.1 GCA_905201175.1 uncultured Succinatimonas sp. | reverse complement strand
GCTCATTTTTCGTCTAAAGTTTTTTATATAGATTGGAATATAGATCCTGATTTTAATCATATTTATTTTGTTAGAGCTTATGATAAAGGCCGTGAGTCTCTCCAAGATTGTCGTGTAAATAATTTTAGTATACAAAGAGCAAAGTACTGGGTATTTCAGTTTGATTTGATCTGTAAAATAAATGCAGAAAATCCTTCTTTACCAATAGTTTATATTGTTAATAATGATTTTGAAATAGAAGAGTTGAAGGCCTATGCTAGGGAGCTTAAATTTACGGTCATAGATGAAGATCGTGGGTTAAGGAATTTAGAATATATTAATAATGCCTCTAAAGCCATAATAATTTTAAGTAAGCAGATATTTTTAGCAGAAATAGGTGATTGCTTAAGTGATGTTGCTTGCTGTTTTATTTGGGATTATCTGGAAATCGAGCAGTATCAGCTGATGTGGGAAAATAAGCTGTTTTTAGATGCAGCAACAAATGAAGATGATGCTAAGTATCGCAATACTATTAGACAATGTATTTATAAAGTATTGCCTTTATATAAGTTTTATTCCTCATTGGTTATGACAAAGAAAAGTGATTCACGATTTTTTATTATTGATTCTAATTTTGACGATTATTTTGATTTTTATGATATTAGTGGCGTTAGTTGCTGCGAAGTTCCTTTTGTAAGTTCTAGTGAATATAAATATCTTATAGATATAGCTAATAAAATTTTTAAAGAACCGATTTTTACAGAAAAATCTTGTAATCAAGAATTAGCTGAAGGTTGGATAAAAGCTAATTTTATCGGGGGGCATGATTTTAGGCCTGTTCAAAAAGAAGTCCTTTCCCATATGCTTAAAAAGGAAGGAGATTGTATAGTATCAATACCAACTGGCGGTGGTAAGTCTGTACTATTTCAAGGACCAGCGATTTTTAGATCTCTTTTAAGCAGAAAATTATCCTTAGTTATTACTCCTCTTAAAGCATTAATGCAGGATCAAGTTGAAGAATTGCATAAAAAAGGATTTTTTAATGTCGATTATATAAGCAGTGATCGTGAGCATTTTGACAAGACTTATATTTATAAGAAAATCCGTTCAGGAGAATTATCTCTTTTATATATAACTCCAGAGCGTTTTCGTTCAAAAAGCTTCATGGGATCCTTAAATGCTCGCCTTGAGCAGGATCAAGGTCTTGAATACATTATTTTTGATGAAGCTCACTGTATCTCGCAATGGGGAAATAATTTTCGTCCAGATTATAAATTTGCTTTAAAGTCAGCTATAGATATACAGCGCAATTTTGGAGCTATTATTTCAATGTTCTCGGCAACTGTAACAGCACAGGTTGAGCAGGATATTCGCGAATATGATCCTAATCTTAAGAGACTAGGTCAATCTTTAGATGACTACACACCGGTACGTCAGCATATCAGTATTTCGTTTGAAGCCATATCAAGTCAAGATTTTTTACGCATAGAGCGTCTCAAGGATTTTATTATAAAAAGTAATATTGACTTTGAGCAAAGTTCAATGATGGTATTTTGTAATGATCGCAACAAATGTGAAGAATTATCAGATAAGCTTATAAATTATTGTCAAGGCCTTTCTCTTCGTCTAAATAATTTAGAAAATAACCAAAAAGTTTTAGCTAGGTGTGCACAAAATATAGCTTTTTATCATGCGGGCTTAGATAGCGAAGATCGTACTTTCATTTATAGACGTTTTAGGAGAGATGAAGGGGTAGAGCCAATTTTCATCTTATTTGCCACAAAAGCTTTTGGTATGGGAATGGATATACCAAATGTTCATTATATTATTCATTTCAAGCCGGCTTCTACTATTGAGGATTATATGCAGGAAGTTGGCCGTGCAGGACGTAATGAAGATTTGTATAAGAAAGCTTTTGATCAAGGAAAACTAAATATTCCTGCGATTTGTTTTTATTCCCAAGAAGATTTTGATAAAACTAAGACTTTAACTGTAAAAAACTTATTAAGCTGGGTAGATCTTAGTGAAGCAAAATTAAAGATAATTAATTTTATAAAAGAACTTCAAAGCATTGAGAATACAAAGAATAATCCTATATGTATTCCTTATAATATTTGGAGTAAAAATGATTCATTAAATGCTACGCAAGCAAGGCTGGCTTTTTATTGGTTAGAAAAACTTGGCTACATAAAAACCAGCTTTTTAGGATTAGTACCTTTTAATATTAAATTTTTAGAAATTGATAATGATTACATTTCTTTAAATAAAGTCTATGAATATTGTTTAAATTGTAGAAATAAAGTAAATAATTTTACTTTTGTTGATATTAGGGCAATGCAAAAATCTTTAAAAAAGCCTATTGGGTATTTGATCGATAAGCTGATTTTTGCTGCAGCTGATAAAAAAATTGAACTTTACAATAGCTTTTGTTTGAAATTAAAGGCGCGGCGTTATAGTGAAACACACTATATGATAGCTAATAACGCTAATATCTTTGCATTAAGAATAATCTTTAATGGCATTGAGAAGCTTCTTTCCTCATGTGAAATCGGTAAGGTTAAATACATAGGAGTTAAAGAAAAGCATGATTTTATAAATCATCTTTTAGATGGCTTTAATTATGAACTTGTATATCTTAAAAAAGATAAAAACAATGAAGAGGATGAAGACGTTCGAATGCCTTGGTATAACAAGGATATCAAGATAAAAGGTGATGTAAGCAAATTTAATACATTTAAACGTAATATTCTTGAGCATACAGGTGAACAGATTTTTCCGCTTTTAGCTTATATTCCTAAAGTTATATGCAAGATCAAGCAAGGAAAAAAAGATAATTCAACTTTTTATCAGATTGTTATTCAAGATAATGCTTGGAAAGCTGACATTAAAGAACTAGAAAACGGATGTTTGAGCTTACTTAATTATATAGTTAATCATGTTAAATTTTCTTATTCACTTGTTTGGTCGCAGCTTATTTTAAATTTAGGCTGGCAAAAAAAAGGTTTTTTATATTTTAACCATATTTTAAGCATCTTAAGTCGTTTAGGCTATACAGAAAATTCTTTTACAAGGCGGTGTAGAAGTATATACCACCGACAAGTCATTATCGGATATAGATGAAGCTTTAAGTGAAGATTCTGCATTATATCCTATACGGCAGGAGTTTGAACTTTGCAACAAGCTAGAAATTGTACGAATCATCAGCATGAAAGTCTTAGCTTCATTAGAAGGTCTAAGACGCAGTGAATTTATTAAAAAGTATTTTAAAGCTAAAAGCTATGAAGATTACGTTGATGTCTTGCAAGATTATGCCAATGAAAAGGATATACAAGAACTTTTAGAACAAGCTTTGAAGGATGAGGAAAAGAAGTTTAAGGACAATGAAGATCAATTAAATATTTACAATAGCTTGCCTTCTGAGAATATAAATGTGCTTGCTGGTCCAGGTTCTGGAAAGACGCATGTTTTAACTATGCGCTGTGCAAGACTTGTGTATAGAGAGCATGTGGATTCATCACATATATTGGTGCTAGCTTATAATCGAGCAGTAGTTGTTGAGCTTAAAAATAGGCTTAATAAGCTTTTTTTTAAGCTGGGTATGCGTAATCTTGGCAATAATATTAATGTGTATACTTTTAGTGCGTTAACTAAAAAATGTATGGGAGCACGTCTAGAGGATATCCCTACTGACAGATGGGAAGAAGAGTTTTATTATTATTTAAAAGAAAGCGAGTACGAGTTTAAGAGTCTTTTCCCTAATATTAAATATATTATGGTTGACGAGTTTCAGGATATCACAGAATATCGTCTCAATAATCTTTTAGCATTGCATCATATTTTCCCTGAAGCACATTTTTTTACAATCGGCGATATAAATCAAAGCATATACGGCTTTGATAGGGTAAAACTTTATGATGACAAAGGTAGAGTTATATCTTTGTCTTCACATGATTATGCAAAAAAATTGGATCCTTTGCCTTATTATCAAAAAATTAGAGAAGTTCTTAATCCTAAAGAAATGACTATGTATACTAATTATAGATCGTACAGTCAGATTTTAAGTAAGGCAGCAGAGATAATTTTTGAGCAAAATTTTATTGATAAGAAAAATATTGATAATTTAAAAAAACTTGATTCTTATAAGTTTATTAAGGAAAACGATACAGGTGAAAGTCATGTAATTGAGGTGGATAATCTTAAAGACAAAGAACATACATGGATTAATGATTTGCCTGATATTATTAGATGGTCTTTAGAACAGAATATTCTTTCTAAAGAAGATTCTAATGAAAAAATAAAAAAATTTAAAAGCATTAATTAGTATGAACCCCATTATTGATCACATGATTGATAATGGGGTTTTGTTATGA
>CAJKNC010000123.1 GCA_905201175.1 uncultured Succinatimonas sp. | reverse complement strand
CTGTTAGTATGACCTAGAAACTTAAGTGATCAATTTCTGGGGCCATACTAAAATAGCCTGCAATGGAATTTAAGTATGATATTAAAGAAGTATTAAGATATTTCAGCTAAAAGCAGCTTCTTAAGCTAAATACAGCCCCATGAACTGAGGCTTGTTTCACAGTATGCTAGTCTTGATTATTTTTCAAACTCGACATTTTCCAGATCAGCAATAGCTGCTCGATTATGAACAATGTGCAGGAGCATGGCATCTGAAGCCTGCATAGGATCATGATTAGCAATAGCCCTAATAATATTTTCATGATCTTCAATTGTCTCTGTTTTTAATATCGATCCGGTAACTTTAATAAAAAGAGAAATTGCATTAAAAATTATAGGCTCAATCTTCGGCATTACGGTATTACGGCTCATAATGCCTATTTGAGAATGGAAAGCAGCGTCAGCTTCAGTATGAGGTAATCCTGCTTTGATTAAGCGATTAACCTCATTTGAAAGCTCACGCAGCTTCCCTATTCCGTCTGGAGATGAATACAAGGCTGCCATGGCGCAAATTGGAGGCTCTATAATGCGGCGAAATTCGAGCAAATCAAAAACTAGCTTGCGTTTATCCTTTATAAAAGTAAATCCTAAAGGATCATCTGGAATACCGAGCTTTTCGCTAATGTAAATACCAGATCCATGACGTACAGTTAAAATATTACGTGAAGCCAGCATTCTTACTGCTTCACGCAAGGTGCTGCGGCCCACACTTAAGCTTTCACATAAGACTTTCTCATTATCAAGCTTCTCTCCTTTTTCAAGACCTTTTTCAATAATTCTTTTAATTATTTTATCGGCGGTCTGGTCAGCAAGAGATCTGATGCTAGCTACAGGTGGTTCTAAGGAAGTCATATCTTTATCCATAATCAACTTATAAAAAGAATTCCATTTATAGGGATTCTGGCTTTCTTGTATTTAATTATAAATATATAAGAGATCTGATGACATTATCTATAAAAAAAATTATGTTACGCTTCACAATTTTGTAAAAAAAATCTATATCTAGCTTTATTTAGTTGATTTTATGAAAATTAAATAAAAAAAACATATTTTTTGTGATCATGATCAATTTATTTTATGTGATCTGATAACTTTAGCGAACCATCTCACAAAATTGAATTTTGTAAGATGCTTTTTTTTTTAACCTCACCTAGAATCATTATCAGCATAATCCAATACGCATTATAAATTTTTTGGAGAATAATATGAAAGCTAAACACTTTTTAGGCACTGCCTTAGCAATTGCTGTTACCTGCGCTACTATGTCAACTGCTAATGCCGCTGATGTAACCTTACGTTTTTCTAACGTAACCAACCAGCCGTCTATTGATGCTGGCCAGGTTTTAGTTGATGTCGCTGCTAAGGAATCCAACGGCCGCTTAGAGATTAAACACTTCCCTAACAACATGTTAGGCGACGACCGTACCGTTACTGAGTCCATGCTCATGGGCGATATCGCTTTAGTTCAGACTCAGCCTTCTGTTTTAGCTTCCATGGTTCCTGATCTCTATGTTTGGGATGCTCCTTTCTTATTTGACAAGATTGAAGATGCCTGGAAATGCTTAGACGGTCCTTTAGGCCATGCTGTTAACGATCAGGTTGAATCTAAAGGCCTTAAGTACTTAGCTGCCTTAGAGAACGGCTATCGTCACTATACCAACAACAAAGTTGCCGTAAGAGTCCCGGCTGACGTTAAGGGCCAGAAGCTCCGCGTTATGGAGACTGACTTGCAGATCGCTATGTGGAAGAACTGGGGCGCTAACCCGACTCCTATGGCCTTCACTGAAGTTATCTCTGCTTTACAGCAGGGCACTATTGATGCTCAGGAAAACCCGCTCTCCATCATTGACTCTAACAAGTTATATGAGGTACAGCACTATATTTCCTTAACCGGTCACCTCTTCTCACCGCACTGCTTATATATCAACAAGGAAATCTATGACGGCTTAGAGCCTGATATCCGCACCGCTTTAGACAAGGCTGTTGCTGCTTATCAGACCGCACAGCGTGCTCGCGCTGTTGAGCTCAATGCCTTATCTGTTGATAAATTCAAGAAAGCCGGCTGCGAGGTTATCGAGCTTACCGATGCTGAGCGCAACCAGTGGCGTCAGTCTGCCATCGACGGCAAGGTATACGACATGGTTCGTGCCAAGATGGAGCATCCTGAATACTTAGACAAGATCTTAAATAAAGAGTATTAATTCTAAATAACCACACATCAATAATTAAGGCGGCTTTCGCCGCCTTTACACACTAATCCAAACAAGGTAAATTTCAATGAAATCAATCCTTACTTTTCTCGACGAAAAGTTGGAGATGTCGATCTGTATCGTCCTTATGTCTATTTTAACTGTAGTCTTAGGTGTTCAGGTCTTCTTCCGCTATGTTATGGGCGCCTCCCTCTCCTGGTCTGAGGAGCTTGCTCGCTACATGTTCGTCTGGCTTGTTTACCTCGGCATTCCTTACGGCTGCAAAGTTATGCGCCACATTAAGATCGACGCAGGTCTGTATCTGTTCCCTAAGGCTATCCGCAGATATGTCGTTATCTTAGGCGATATCATCTTCTTATGCTTCGCTATAGCTATTGTCTACTATGCCTGGGGCCTTGAGATGAAGCAGATTAAGTTTGGTCAGTTATCCCCGGCTATGCAAATCCCGATGTGGATCCCTTACGGCGCTCCATTAGTAGGTTTCTTCTTAACCGCAATCCGTGAAATACAGACCATCATTTTCCGCATCAAGCATTTAAACGATCCGGAAAAAGATCCTAACGACATCGATCTTGATGAGCTTAGCTAGGAGAATGTCTTAAAATGGTAGCAATTATTCTTTTCGTTTTATTGGCAATTTTATTAATTGTCAACGTCCCAGTGGGTATCGCTTTAGGTATTTCCACAATGGGCGCTTTAATTTACAGCGGCACCTTATCCTTAGCCTCAATTCCGCAGGCTTTGGTAACAAGCTGCGACTCTTTCCCTATTTTGGCCATTCCGCTCTTCATTCTCTCCGGAGACTTGATGGGTGCAGGCGGCGTATCATCTCGTATTTTAAACGTTTGCAACGTTTTCTTCGGCCGCATCACCGGCGGTATTGCCATCGTTACCGTATTAGTCTGCATGTTCTTCGCTGCTGTTTCAGGCTCAGGTCCTGCAACTGTAGCTGCCGTAGGCACCATGGTTGTTCCTACCATGTTAAAGCTAGGCTATGACAAGCCCTTCGTTTTAGCCTTAGTTGCAACTGCAGGCTCTATCGGCGTTATCATTCCGCCGTCAATTCCGATGGTTATCTTCGGTGTTTCCACTGGCGCTTCTGTTACCTCCCTCTTTATGGGCGGCTTCTTCCCAGGCTTATTGATAGGTGCAGCATTAATCATTTACTGCTATATTCACTGCAAGCGCCGCGGCTTTACCGGCACTGCCGATCCGTTCACCAAGAAGGCTGCTTTAGAGGCTCTCTGGGATGCTAAATGGGCTTTAATCAACCCGATTATCATCTTAGGCGGTATTTATGCAGGTATCTTCACTCCGACTGAAGCTGCTGCTGTCGCCGCTGTATATGCTTTCGTGTGCGGCGTCTTCCTCCATCGTGAATTAACTTTTGCTAAATTCATTAAGGCCATCAGCACCTCCTGCTCAACTACTGCCACTACCATGGTAATCTTAGGCTGCGCTACCGCCTTCTCTAAAGTAATTACCTTAGAGCAGATCCCGACTATGGTTGCAAACGGATTAATGGCAATTTCTTCAAACAAGATTGTTATTCTCCTGCTCATCAACCTCTTATTATTAATAGTCGGCTGCTTCATGGATACCACTCCGGCTATCCTGATTTTAGCCCCGATCTTAATGCCGGTTGCAGCATCAATTGGTGTTGATCCGATCCACTTTGGCTTAATCATGGTAACCAACTTAGCCATTGGATTTATTACGCCGCCGCTTGGAATTAACCTCTTCGTGGCTTCACGTATTGCTGACTCTCCAATGGAGGTTATTTTGAAAGGTATCATGCCGTTCATCGCAGTAATGCTCTTATGCTTAATGCTGATTACTTTTATTCCAGAGATCGTCATGTTCTTACCTAACTTAATGAAGTAAGGTATTATCTCCAGAATAAAAAAGCCGCAGTGCAGGAAGCTCCGGAAGAAGAGGATGATTTCGAAAAAGACCCAGAGGATGACTTTGACGACACCGATTTCACGGACGATGATTTCGTCGATGAAAGCGAGCATCCGGAGGAAGCCAAAGAAGAAGCAAAAGAAGACACTCCCGTCTTTTCTTCCGAAACGAAAGAGGACGGGCATACCTATGTGACCCTGGACTTAAAGGCTGCTCAGGATAAGGCTGTCCAGCTGCGCGACACTGTTTTCAATAAAGTCGGCGACACCGTTTCCAGAATCAAAAACAGCAGCGAATACGAAACCGTAACCGGCAAAATCAACGAAACGGTCGACAAGGTTCGCAGCAACGAAGATGTACAGGCTGTCGATAACGTTACGGAAGCCGAGGATCAGACCGCCGGTAATAATTGCGGGGATCAGGGGAGCGAAGA
>CAJKNC010000122.1 GCA_905201175.1 uncultured Succinatimonas sp. | reverse complement strand
TAAAAACTAATTTATAAAAAAAGAGCTGAATCTTGCAATTCAGCTCTTTAATTTATTCAAAAAAGCTCTTAGACTTTTCCTTTATTTTTTGTAATAGCATCGATCTTTGCTTGTTGTTCTGCAGCGAGCTTAGCTTTTTCTTCAGCAGGTATATACTTAGTGAAGTATCTCATGATGAGTACAAAGAATACTGGTACGAAGAAAATAGCTAATACAGTAGCAGTAATCATGCCGCCGATTACGCAAATACCGATTTCATTACGGCCTGCAGCACCAGCGCCGGAGCTTAATGCCAGCGGTAATACGCCCAAAATAAAAGCCATAGAGGTCATTAAAATCGGACGGAAACGCAGGCGTGATGCTTGAACAACCGCGTCGGTTAAGCGCATTCCCCTGTCATAAAGATCTTTGGCGAACTCTACAATCAAAATTGCGTTTTTCGCTGATAGACCTACCGTCGTTAATAGACCTACTTGGAAGTAAACGTCATTTGATAGGACAGTTCTTACTGGCACATATTGCGTTATAAGGGCTGCCAAAACTGCACCGATAATACCTAGAGGAACTACCAGCATTACTGCAAATGGAATAGACCAGCTTTCATAAAGAGCAGCTAATGATAAAAATACGATCAGCAATGATACAGTGTAAAGCATAGGTCCTTGATCGCCTGCTAGTTTTTCCTGATAGGAAGCGCCATTCCATGAAATGGAATAACCTAATGGCAAAACCTCGTCAGCAATACGCTGCATTTCAGCCATAGCCTCACCTGAAGATACTCCAGGGGCTGCAGAGCCTTGAATATTTACAGCAGGAACACCATTGAAGCGCTGTAAGCTAGGAGCACCATAGGTCCATTCTGTAGTAGCAAAAGCACTAAATGGAACCATTTCTCCAAGGTTATTTTTTACGTACCATTTATTCAGATCGTTTTCGTTCATGCGGTCTTTGGCTTCAGCCTGTACATAAACTTTCTTAACACGGTTTCTATCCATGAAGTTATCTACATAGGCAGAACCCCAAGCCGTAGATAAGGTTGTATTGATATCGGAGACAGTTAAACCTAAAGACATTGCCTTTTCATAGTCAATATTAAGTTTAAGCTGAGGACTGTCGTCCTGTCCGTTAACACGAACCTGAGTTAATAGCGGTGATTTTTGGGCTGCATAAATATAGTCATTACGCACTTTCATTAGTGCATCATGGCCTGCACCAGCAACATCCTGAAGATAGAGATCAAATCCAGATGCAGTACCTAATTCTGGAATCGCAGGAATATTAAATGCGTAAGCCAAACCTTCACGAATTCCTAACAGAGGTACGATTGAACGGGTGGCAATACTATCAACATGCTGATCTTTGCGCTGACGTACAGACCAATCTTTCATCTTGATAAAGCCCATACCCATATTTTGACCTTTTCCAGCAAAAGAGAATCCTGAAACGGTTAAGATACTTTCTACATTTTCTTTTTCTGAGGTCAAGAAATAATCTTTTATTTTATCTAAAACTAGGTCTGTTTGCTCTCTAGTAGCTCCCGCAGGTAAATTTGCCATAGTCATCAATACACCTTGATCCTCGGTAGGGAGGAAGGAGCTTGGGATACGGGTAAAACAGAATCCTAAAGCTAAACAGATAATTACGTAATATAATAAATGTCTTTTGATTTTTTGGACAATCTTACGGACATGGCTTTGATATGAATTAGAAATAAATTCAAAGAATTGATTCCACCATACCAAGATCTTCCGAACAGGGTACCAAAATTTATCAAAGATATTATTTATATTGCCTAAAAGAGTTTTGTTCTCTTTTTGCTTGTCGCTAGAGCTTTTGAGCATGGAAGCACATAGTGCTGGAGTCAAGATAATAGCGATAAGTACAGACAATACCATAGCGGAAACAATGGTAATTGAGAACTGCCGATAAATAATACCAGTAGATCCGCCGAAGAAAGCCATCGGAATAAATACTGCAGATAGCACCAGAGCAATACCAATTAAGGCTCCTGTAATTTCCTCCATAGAAATAATCGTGGCTTGCTTAGGAGTAAGTTCAGGATGCTCTTTTAAGATACGTTCAACGTTTTCTACTACTACGATAGCATCATCTACTAATAGGCCAATTGCTAACACTAAACCGAACATAGTTAAAGTGTTGATTGAGAATCCTAAAGCAGACATGATGGCAAATGTTCCTAAAAGTACAACCGGTACAGTGATTGAAGGAATCAAAGTCGCTCGGAAGTTCTGTAAGAACAAATACATGATCAAAATAACTAAGATTACAGCTTCAATTAAAGTATGGAATACTTCGTTAATTGATACATCAATAAATTCAGTAGTATCGTAAGGATAGACCAGCTCTGTCCATTCAGGGAAGTAAGGCTGTAAATCATTAATTAAGGATTTAACCCTTTGGGCAGTATCTAGAGCATTAGCTCCTGATGAAAGATTAATAGCGATACCGGAAGCTGCAAGTCCATTATAGCGGCCATTAAAGTTATAAGATTCAGCACCTAATTCAATACGTGCAACATCTTTAAGTCTAACTTTCGTTCCATCTTGGTTGACGCGCAGAAGTATGTTCTCGAATTGTTCAACATTTTCTAAGCGTTTTTGTCCGGTAATGGTATAGGAGTACATTTGGTCAGGAGTTGCAGGAGTTCCTCCCAAAGAACCATAAGTTTCCTGAGCATTTTGGGCTTTAATAGCGGCATTAATTTCGCTTACTGAAATTTTTAAATTAACTAGTTTTTGCGGATCAATCCAAATACGCATAGCGTATTGGGAACCGAAGACTGTTAAAGAGCCTACGCCTGCAACTCTGGATAAAGGTTCCTTTACAGTACTTTCCAGGAAATCAGAAATTTCATGGTTGGTATGCTGAGTATCTTTAGATACTAAGGATACAACCATTAAGAAAGCATCTGTAGATTTGGAAACATCAACACCATTTTCCTGAACAGAAGTAGGTAACTGAGACTGAGTTTGCTGCATCTTGTTTTGAACTTGGACTTGAGCGATGTCCGGATCAGTACCAGGTTCAAAAGTGATCGTAATATTTGAGTTACCATATGAGTCAGAGCTTGCTGACATATACATATAGCCATCAAGACCAGTCATGTTCTGTTCAATAATCTGGGTTACGGAACGCTCAACAGTGGAAGCGTCAGCGCCCGGATAAGTAGATTTAATGGATACAGATGGCGGTGCGATAGTAGGATATTGTGAAATAGGCAAAGTCCAGACCGCCAAAGCTCCAGCTAACATGATGACGATGGCGATTACCCATGCAAATATAGGGCGTTCGATAAAGAAACGAGCCATGAGTTTAACTCTCCGTCAATTATTGTTTTTTAGCAGTAGAGTCTTGGTCTACAGTTGTTGTGGTTGCTATTTGTACTGGAGCACCAGGGCGAATTTTTTGAATATTGCTGGTAATAACTTTGTCTCCAGGCTTTAATCCATCAGTAACTACATAATAATTTTCAAATTGAGTTCCTAAAGTGATATTTATGCGTTCGACTGTATTTTGTTCGTTTACAGCATAAACATAGGTTACACCGTTAGTTTCTCTTTGAACTCCGGAGGCAATGATTACAGTTGCGTCAGGAGTTATGCCCTCATTAATGTCGCCGCGTAAAAACATACCTGGCAGAAGCACGTGATTTGGATTTGGTACTAAGGCGCGAACATTCACCATTCCTGTAGATTCATCTACAGAAGTTTCAGCAAATTCTAGGGAGCCCTGTAAAGGATAACGGCTGCCGTCGGCAAAGAAAATATCAACTGTAGGCTTACCATTTTTGCTTTGTAATTTACCTTCGCTCATGTTTTCGCGCAACCTTAAATGATCTTCAACAGTCTGACCTAGATCAACATAGATTGGATCTAATTGCTGAATGGTAGTCATAGGGGTTGTTTGAGCTGCTGAAACTAAGGCACCCTCAGTAATATTAGATCTGCTGATAGTACCTGAAATTGGAGCGTAAACCTTTGTATAAGCTAAATTAATATTAGCTGTGCGTAAGGCTGCCTGAGCTGATTCAACAGCGGCTTTTGCGGTAAGATACGCCGCCTGAGCATCATCATAATCTTGTTTGCTTACAGCGTGTTTTTCAAGCAGACTTGCATAGCGAGCCGCTTTAAGCTTTGCTGTATGTTCGGTGGCTTTAGCTGAGCTTAAAGATGCTTGAGCTGAAGCTACGTTAGCTTCATAAATAGCCGGATCAATTTGATATAACTGATCTCCTTGTTTAATAGAAGAACCTTCGGTAAAGAGGCGCTTTTGCAAAATTCCAGAAACTTGAGGTCTAACTTCAGCTTTTCTGGTAGCGTTAGCGCGCCCGGTAAGGTGAGAGATTACAGGAACGTCAAGAGTTGATACTTCAAAAATATCAACAGGCATTGCTGATTGCTGAGGAGCAGCCTGCTGTTCGTTACAAGCGCTAAGACTTAAGGCTAACGCAATGGTACAAGGGACTATAAGTTTTTTTTTGAGTAAAGACATAAGAAGTCCTTCTAATTTGCGGAAGTGCAAGGAATATAAAATTTTTAACTAAAGCGAGAGCTGGCAATTTAGTTCAAAATTTTTTTTGTAATATTACAAGTTATTGTAATT
>CAJKNC010000121.1 GCA_905201175.1 uncultured Succinatimonas sp. | reverse complement strand
AATATCTTAAATCTGATATAAGGAGACAGCTTTTATCAAATAGCTCAAAGCTAAGATATAAGCGTTATTTTTATGAAAAAATTATTAATATTGAGCTTGCTCGCTATAGCTAATTTAAGTCTTGCCGACGTTTTAAATGTTGATAGCTTCGGCAATGTTTATGATGGCAATAATCCTTTTCAGGTAGGAAAAATAAATAACGGCTCATATTCTGAAGGAATAATTTATAGCGATGCATTCGGCTATCTTTACTCCGGAGACTCATCTTTTTCCTTTGGAAGGATCAATGATTACTCAGGAGGGGGCGGAGTTCTGCATATGGATGCTTTCGGCAGAATTTATGTAGGCAGCAGTCCCTTTGAAAGCACAGATGCTAAAGATGTTCTAAATATAAATAAATAATCAAAAAATAAGCAAATAATCTAAAACTTATTCATTGATAATGAACAGCTTATTTTTCATCTGCCTTTGTAAAAGGATCATCATCGCCAAGATCGGCAATATAATTTATATTTTGCACCGTAACGCCTAGGAGAATTTTTCTATTACCTGCTCTAACGATTACAACTCGTTCTTTTGGTCCTAAAGCTAATTGTCCCTCAACTGCCATCTTGCCTGTCTGACATTTAACAAAGCGCGATCTTTTCAAAAAGAAGCCTATAACCACAATTAATAGCAAAATAGCTATGGTGGTTATAAACCAGGTTAGCAACCCTGAAGTTGTAACTAATGTATGATTATCATATTTAGGAACCGCTTCCTGATCGCAGAAAGCTTCTCCTGCTGCCAAAAATGACAGCAATATAAATACTAAATTCTTAATCATATATATTATTTGAAAATAACTAAAATTTCTTATGAAATTTATACAATTAAAAAATTACGGAGTCTTGAGATTTATTTACATACTGTATAAATATCTCCAAGACTCCGCTGATTAAAAAGAAGCTTTATAAATAATTACTTCTTTAAAACCTTAACGCCATCTTCAGTCGCATATAGAACAACTTCAGCACCGCGATTGGCAAATAAGCCTACAGTAACAACGCCAGGTATAGCGTTAATCTGGCGCTCTAAGGTTAAAGGATCGGTGATATGCAGGCCATGAACATCAAGGATCTCGCAGCCATTATCAGTAATGCAGCCTTCACGCAAAACCGGGTTGCCGCCTAAAGCGCGTAAAGCTCTGGCTACAGCTTCGCGTCCCATCGGAATAACCTCAACTGGGAGCGGAAACTTGCCTAAGGTCTGAACTAGCTTAGACTTATCAACAATGCAGACAAAGGTCTTTGACATTGAGGTTAAGATCTTTTCACGAGTAAGGCAGGCGCCGCCGCCCTTAATTAAATTAAAGTGCGGATCAACCTCGTCAGCACCGTCGATATAAACATCATAACCGTCAACAGTATTAGGATCGACTACATTCATGCCGATCTTTTGCAAAAGCTCGGTAGTCTTATTTGAGCTGCTGACGCATGCCTTAACTTTGACATTGTGCTTGCCCATCTGCTCAATAAATTTTACGACAGTAGAGCCGCTTCCTACACCTAATACTCCATTTTCAGGAATATATTTTAAGGCCTCAATGGCCACCATTTCCTTAAGTTCGTCCTGTGTCATCTTAAAATCCTTCTATTAAGCTACAGTGATCTTAGCAAAACGACGTTTTCCTACCTGCCAGATATTAGTGCCAGCCTTTACCTCATAATCCTTACTAGTAATTACGCTGCCATCGCACTTAACTGCATTTTGCTTAATCATGCGCAAAGCTTCAGAGGTAGTAGCACATAAACCAGCTTGCTTTAATAAATTAGCTAAAGGCTGTATATTTAAACTTACCTCAGGAATATCATCAGGTAAAGCTCCCTTAGCAAATTGACTTAGGAATCCTTGAACAGCAGCATCAGCAGCTTCCTTGCCATGATAGCGCTCGACAATCTCGCGGCCTAATTCAATCTTAGCATCACGCGGGTTTTTACCTTCTTTTAAGCAGCCATCTTTAATAGCAGCAATTTCATCTACGCTCTTAAATGACAGGAGATCATAATAACTCCACATTAAATCATCAGAGATAGACATAATCTTGCCGAACATATCCTTAGGCTCATCGGTAACGCCGATGTAATTATGCTTAGACTTAGACATCTTAACAACGCCGTCAAGACCTACAAGCAGCGGCATCATAAGCACGCATTGCGGCTCCATGCCGGCATCTTTCTGAAGCTCGCGCCCCATCAATAGGTTAAACTTTTGATCAGTTCCGCCTAACTCGACATCGGCCTTTAATGCAACTGAATCATAGCCCTGGAAGAGAGGATATAAGAACTCATGGATAGCTATAGGCTGATTAGAAGAATAGCGCTTAGAAAAATCATCACGCTCTAGCATTCTTGCAACAGTAAGCTTAGCGGCTAACTTAATAGTTCCGGCAGCCCCTAATTTTTCACACCACTCAGAGTTGTAGCGGATCTCGGTAAGATCTTTATCTAAAATCTTAAAGGCCTGCTCTGCATAGGTCTTAGCATTTTCTAAAATCTTTTCGCGCGGTAATTCAGGACGGGTTGCGTTCTTGCCTGAAGGATCGCCAATAGCTGCCGTAAAATCACCAATAACTAAGACAATTTTATGCCCTAATTTCTGAAAGGTGCGTAACTTATTTAAAATGACCGTATGACCTAAATGAATATCAGGAGCGGTCGGATCCATACCTAATTTAATGATAAGCTGTCTGCCTGATTCAAGTTTTTTACGTAACTCATCAATAGGTATAATTTCCTCAGCACCACGAGCTATTTCGCGCAATGCCTCTTCAACTAAAGCCATGACCCTCATTCTCCTTTTAAGGCTTTTATAACTGTGCCACATAGGGCATTAAATTGCTAATCTTTCTTTATATCACAAAAAATATGATTTTTCTATTTACCGCAAGTCATACGCCAATAATGCCCCTTTAAAGCAGGAGCTATAACTCCCAAAATTACCGGCTTCTTAGAGCCTGTAATTTTAGATAAATCAAAGCTGCGGCCTTCAATTGTTTCTTTGGCAAAATACGCAAACGACTGAGCCTCTAAAATAGAAACATCCACATTAAAATCAGCGGTTGATTTAACTTCTATCTCATCTTGCTTAAGATGCTGCTTAAAACGCTCTACAATAAAAGGATTCAAGGCTCCGCCTCCGCACAGCAGTAAATCCCCTGCCGGCAAGTCATGCTCATAGCGGATCTTGCGCACAGCATTTACCGCCGCTAAAACCGTAAATTCATCTAGCGTAGCGATTAAATCGCAAATAAGTTCCCTTTTTTGCGTACATAAAAGCAAATACTCGCGAATATAATCTGCATTAAAATCCTCTCGTCCAGTAGATTTAGGCGGATCCTTTTGCAAAAAAGGATGAGATAGAAAATGAGCCAGCCATTCCACGCGGATCTGGCCTTGATAAGCAAATTTTCCGTCTAAATCGTAATCGCAATTAAAAAATAGCCTGCAGCACAAATCACTAAGAGTATTTGCCGGCCCGCAATCAAAGCCGCATAAGACTTCACCGCCTGGTTTTATAACCGTCAGATTAGCTATACCGCCTAGATTTAAAACATAGCGAGTGCGTTTTTCATCCTTAAAAATCTGTGCATGGAATAAAGGAGTCAAAGGAGCCCCTTCTCCGCCATTGGCAATATCCGCACTGCGAAAATCAGAAACTGTATCGATATTGCATAGGGCTGCTGTCAAAGGAGCATTATCTAGCTGCACGGAGAATCCTAAATTAGGGCGATGACGGACAGTTTGGCCATGAGATCCTATAGCAATAATATCTTCTGCATTTAAAGAAGTCTTGCCTAACAAATCGCTAACTACAGCCGCAGAGGCCTTGGCAATAATATTAGAAGCCATAGCTGCTTTTTCTAATTCATCATCTGATTTTTGACATAGACTATGCAGAAGCTTACTTTCATCTTCTTTCCATTTACGCGAACTTTTGGCAATAAGCTTAGTTCCTTCAGCAAAATCACAAATACACCCGTCTAAGCTATCAATACTTGTGCCAGACATTAAGCCTATGTAATATTTATGCATAAAAACCTCTAAATCTTTTTAATGCAGATATTTTAGCATCGACGCTGCTGCAAGCATATTCAGCCTAAAAAGCAGCCTATTTAAAGTAAAAGCTTCAAAATTTTAAAAGAAACGCTTAATAAAAAATAAATTTGCATCAAATAAATAAATTTGTTTACAGCAAATTCTATAGTTAAAAGCTTATATGCTTAAGGATAAATTTTATGGAAATTAGGACTCTGCGCTATTTTCTAGCTATCGTAAAGGAGGAAAGCATCACAAAGGCTGCAGAAATTCTTCATATCACACAGCCTACGCTTTCTCGGCAAATTGCTCAGATGGAAGAGGAAAGCGGCGTAAAGCTATTTGAGCGCGGAGCTAGAAAAATAAAGCTTACCAGTGAAGGGATCTTGCTTAAACGACGTGCAGAAGAAATCTTACAGCTTGTAGCCAAAGCAAAAGAAGAATTAGCCGAACAGGAATCCCTTGTAGCAGGAAAAATTTCCATAGGAAGCGGAGAAACTGCTTCAGTACTTTTTCTATCCGAACTGCTGGCCTCTTTCCAAAAAAAATACCCAATAGTATGGCCCCAGAAATTGATCACTTAAGTTTCTAGGTCATACTAACAGAAT
>CAJKNC010000120.1 GCA_905201175.1 uncultured Succinatimonas sp. | reverse complement strand
TTTTTAAATTGCACTATATAAAAAAATTTGTAAGCGTTTTCAAAAAAAACTGATCATTATGCTTAGAAATATTGTAGAATGAGTACAAATTCATGTGCACAATTTTCACAAGCACATAAGATGTAGATATTTTTAAAATATACTAAAGAGGTTGTACATTATGAGAAAGCCTGTCGTCATGGGAAACTGGAAACTTAACGGCACCAAGCAGTCTGTTACCGAGTTGGTACAAGCCTTTGTTGCTCCTGCCAATCTAGCTGCCACTAAGGTTGATGTAGCTGTCTGTGCTCCTGCTGTATTTATCGGTACTGTAGAGTTCAATGCCGCAGGTTCTAGACTTCAGTGGGGCTCTGAGGATTGTGATATCCACACTCAAGGTGCTTTCACCGGTGAAAATTCTCCTGTTATGTTAAAAGAGTTCGGCTGCACCTATGCTATCGTTGGCCACTCTGAGCGCCGTCAGTATCATAATGAATCCAATGAGTGCGTAGCCCAGAAGTTCAAAGCAGCTCAAGATAATGGCTTAATTCCTGTATTATGCATTGGTGAGTCTGAGAAAGAATATGACGAAGGCAAGACCATCGAAGTCTGCAAGGCTGAGCTTCAGGCTGTTATCGATTTATGCGGTATTGAAGCTTTCAATAACGCTATTATTGCTTATGAGCCGATTTGGGCTATCGGAACTGGCAAGACTGCTACCCCTGAGATCGCTCAGAATGTTCATCACGAAATTCGCGAATTCTTAAAGCAAGCTAATGCTGAAGTTGCAGCTGGCGTTCGCATCCTTTACGGCGGTTCCTGCAATGCTAAGAATGCCGCAGGTCTCTTCTGCCAGGAAGATATCGACGGCGGTTTAATCGGTGGTGCTTCCTTAAAAGCTGATGATTTCAAAGCCATCATCGATGCTGCTGTTGCTAACGCCTAATCATAAAAAACTTAACGGACAAAAAACATATGGCTAATATCAAAAAAATCGGTGTTCTAACCTCAGGTGGTGATGCTCCTGGTATGAATGCAGCCATTCGTGCTGTTGTTCGTACTGCCTTAGACTACGGATATGAAGTTTGTGGTATACGTGATGGTTATGCAGGTCTTCATGAAGGCAATATCGTTCAGCTGAACAGCCACTCTGTATCCGATCTGCTAAATCGCGGCGGTACCTTTTTAGGTACAGCTCGTTTCCCTGAATTCAAGGAAGCTGCTGTGCGTGAAGAATGTATTGAGATCATGCGTCAGCAAGGTGTTGATGCCTTAGTAGTAGTTGGCGGTGACGGCTCATATATGGGTGCAAAGCTTATCTCTGAGTTAGGTTTCCCCTGCATCGGCTTACCTGGCACTATCGATAATGATATTGCCGGTACTGATACTACCATCGGTTTTGATACTGCTTTAAATACAGCTATTGAGGCTATAGATAAGCTGCGTGATACTTGCTCATCTCACAAGCGCATCAGTGTTGTTGAGGTTATGGGCCGCCACTGCGGTGATTTAGCCGTATGTGCTGCAGTAGCTTGCGGCGTTGAGGCTGTTTTGGTCCCTGAAATTTCCTGGAACAAGCAGGATGTTTACACCGATATTAAAGCTGGCATTGAGGGCGGCAAACGTCATGCTATTATCGTAGTCTGCGAAAATCAAACTGATGTTTACCAGATGGCCCGTGAAATTGAGCTTTATACCGGTTTAGAGACACGTGCCACTGTTTTAGGCCATATTCAGCGCGGCGGTTCTCCTACCGCAACAGATCGTGTTTTAGCCTCTCGTATGGGTGCTTTTGCAGTACAATTACTCCATGAAGGCCACTCAGGACGCTGCATCGGCGTAAAGCGCGGCGAACTTGTGCACTACGACATTATCGATTGCATTACCAACATGAAGCACAAATTCATGAAGAGTACTTACGATTTGGCTATTGCCCTTAAATAATTTCTCAATCCTCTCCGCAAGGAGAGGATACATTTTCATCTAAGCTTGAAATTTCAAATCTCCCTTTTTTACATTTCTCCATTTTTATCGGAAACTGTCTTGCCTTTGACATTTATTCAAAACGTGCAAAAGCTTAACGCAGCTGCAGCTTCTTTTTCCTTATAAAACCAGCACAATCATTAAATGCGTGATATTTAATTTACATATATCATTTCATCGCTTTTTCAAAAGGTCCAACAAGGTTTCCCCTTAAGGATTTATTGATAACTTTTAATAAATACTAATTTTTATCTAAGTTTTATCATTTAAACTTAAATAGTCATAAACAAACCGCAAGGATATAAAAGTGAAAAGCTTATTTGATAATTTAAAAGATAGTTTAGGGAACTTAGCTAATAATAATTCTCAAAATAATAGTAATTTAAGCTCACTTTTAGGGGCTGGTGCCGTGGGAGGACTGCTTGGCGCTTTACTTGGTGGCTCAAAGGGAATTAGAAATGTAGCTAAAAATGTAGCCGTTGTTGGTGCAGGAGCTGCTGCAGCTACTTTAGCCTATAAGATGCTGCAAAAATGGAGGCAAAATCAACCACCTCAGGAAGCAAATGCTCAAAATCCTTTTGCTCCATCAAATCCGCAGAATACTGCAAGCTCGCAGGCCTTGCAAACAGCTGAAGATTCTCAAGCCTTGCTGGTATTGCAAGCTATGATTTTTTCAGCCCGTGCTGATGGTCATATTGATGACGAAGAAAGAGCTCTTATTGATAAATGCTCCTCGCAATTAGGCGCTGTAAATCTTCAAAATGAAATTCAAAAATTTATGAATTGTCCTTTAGATCCTAAAGAAATTGCTTTAAAGGTTAAATCAAAAGAGCAGGCTGCAGATATCTACACCCTATCCTCTACAATTATCTGCTGCGATAATTTTATGGAAGAAAGCTACTTAAATGGTTTGGCACAGGCTTTAAATATCAGCAGCGAAGAGAAAAAAGCCTTAGATACTAAAGCCCAGGGGCTTAGAGAAAGTCTGAAAGGCTAAATTAAACAGGCCAAATTTAAAATTTGGCCTGTTTAAAAATACCATCAGATTATTCAATCAATATCCTGAATGAGAGTTTTAAATAATTCTAATATTTGCTCATTTTAGAGACTTTTCTTTTTTGATAAAATCACCGGTAGAGGTGATTTATGCAATTAAAAAATATTGCTCTTTTAGGCATACTAATTCCGCTCTTAGCACTAGCAGAGCCTTTAAAATTTCCGCTTCAATTAAAAGAAAAAACTTTTAATTTTAAAGCTGAAAATCTTACTATTAGTATGATGGTACCTAAAGATCTGCATGAAACATATATTAAAAATCCTGTTTTAGACAGCTACACTTATTCAGGCGATGAAAATCGCTTTCAAGTCAATTTACAGCTTATAAATCCCTCAAAGCGCAGCTACCAAGAAATCATTAACGGCAAATTTAAAGAAATCATCTTAAAACCTTTCAGCGATAAAGAAAACAATCTTTACGGAGAGGTTGAAATTCTAAAAGATGACCAAAAAGGGCCTGATAAGATCTTTGAATATCAAGGATATCTTAAAAAACCGCAAGACGGCTTTACTACAGATCTTTATAGTCTGATTCACGAAGTTTATCTGTTTAAATATGATCAAATAATAAAAGCAAACTGCATAGTGCAAGGCAGACAGCAGGAAATATTAATCACCAAAGAAATTTTCAATTTAGTCAAAGGAAGCTGCAAAACTATTATTGACAGTGTCAAAATATCAAAACTTAAGAAAAAATAAATTGGAATATTAAACAAAAGCCTCCCTATGGAGGCTTTTGTTTGCTAAAGTCCTACAGATGCTGGAGCAAAATAGAAAATAATATGAGCTGCAGCACAGGCACAAAGGCCCGCTATCACATCATCAGCCATAACTCCTAACCCGCCGCCTAACTTCTTATCAAAAAAGCAAATCGGGTAAGGCTTAAAGATATCAAACACCCTAAAGAGGACAAAAGCTAAAAAAGCTAAAAACCAGGCTTTAGGAAAGAATAATACAGAAACAAACATGCCGACAAATTCATCAATAACAATAGATGAGCAGTCATGTACGCCTAGAGCTTTTTCAGTTTCAATACATGCCTTCCATCCCAAGAGAAAAATAACGGCAATTATAAGCAAATTCAGCTCAAACGGCAGATAAATTAAAATCATGCATAAAGGAATAGCAGCTAAACTGCCAAAAGTGCCAGGGGCTTTAGGTGCAAGACCTGAACCGAAACCTACAGCAATCTGATGCCAAAAATTTTTTAAATTTAAATTCTTTAAACAGCTGCGATCATGCTTGTCCATAAATAACCTCTACATAATCATCCAACCAAATTCATCCTTTTCGTTTAAGGCATTGACCTCTTCCATGGTATTGCAAGAAGAGACACTTTTAACCTCAACAAAATTGCCCGTCTTCATATCCATGCGGCAAGGGATGACTCTCACAAGCTCTCCTTTTTCTTTGAGCTCTGCAGTTTTCTCTTCGCCTAAATAATTATTCCATTCAGTTATGCTTAAAACACATTCTGCCGGCTCTTCTAAAAAAGGCTTGATTTCGAGGGCCTTAATGCCAACGTATTGATAAAAAACACCCGACATGCTGTCTCCTTTGTTTGAGTATATAAAGCTATTTTAATATGAAGAATAGGTCAAAACAAAATATAGGCTTTAGAAACGAAAAAACCCGAGTCATTAGACTCGGGTCTCTCTAAAAAGGAAGCCCGGCGGTGATCTACTCTCACACAAACGTACGTTGCACTACCATCGAC
>CAJKNC010000119.1 GCA_905201175.1 uncultured Succinatimonas sp. | reverse complement strand
ATTAGTTCACACAATACCTCGTTTGTTTCTGGAGCAAAAGCGGGGAGTTCTGCACATCCTGTCACAGGCAGACTATCCAATCTTAATTTTAAAGTAGATGATTCTCCTTTCTCTAAACTTGCAAATGTTGCTGAAGAGCTTACCTTTGCGAGGGATAATAGCAAGCAAACAAAATTAGCTGACCGAAAACAAAAGCAGGCTGAAGATTCATTAGCTGAAAAAATAAAAAAATTGCAGGAATTGATGCAATTTTCTGTTAATGATAAAGGTAAAGCAGAAAGTCTTATTGCTAAGTATAAGCAGCATCGTGATCTTAAAGAGCTCATTCAAAATGCAGTTGCCCTTCAGGGGGGTGCCGCTGAGGCCTATGCTTTATTGCTGTCTTCTGCTGATGAGGCGGAAGATCCTGAAGACAAGCTTGTCTTAAAAAATGCCGCTGATGCTTTGATGGCTAGCAATAGCGAGGATATTTTAGCGGTCTTAAATACTATTTCTGATGCTCAGGAATCTTTTAGAGGGCAAGAACTTAAGGTTGTACAAATCTACTCTGATGTAGTTTCTTCCTTTAAAGAACCTGTAGACATGCTAATTTATATAGAGAAAAATTTTGCCGGTAATTTTGAAAAAGGCTTGGATTTTTTAGTTAAGGCTCTAGGTTCTGATTTGCAGGCTGCAACTCCAAGCCGGGAAAAGGTCGCGCTAGAGTCTATAGCATCAGGTCTTGATCAGGTCAGGATCCTAAATTCAGGCCGTATGCAGCTGGAAAACTTATTATCACGTTTAGAATCAGTTCATAATTTAGATATTTCTAAGGCAAATTCTACACAAATGCTACGCCGCCTTGTAGATTTATCTTCGGTAAAATTCATTACCTATATTGATGTTTCTTCATTAGTTTCAAGTATTAAAGCTCCTGATCCTGAAAAGGATGTGTTAATGGCTCAGGAATTATTTTCTGCGTTGCGCAATTGTTCCTCTCAATTATTCGGTGGGGATGAAAAGCGCATGGCGGTCTTAGATGCTGCGCAGCAGCTTGTTGATGAAAAGATTGCTAAGGAGGATGAATGGCTAGCTATGCAATAGACGATCTTTTATTAGATAGAGAACTTGAGCGCTTATCCTCCCGCATGGGATTTGTACAGACGTTAAAAATTCCTCAAGGCGGTGCATTAAATCTTAATGTGGGCAAGCTTACTATTAGTTTAGAACTAGCTGCAGACAATAAGTATCTTTTAGTATCATCAAGTAAGGCAATTACTCCGCAGGATGAATATTTAGTCGAAAAAGCTTTAGCCTATAGTGCTTATAAACAGGCACATTTTAAGGTTTTAACAGCATCTTATGTAGAGCCTTATTTAATTTTTACCTTTTTCTTTAGAAGCGAAGAACTCAATGCTGAGCATTTAGAAAGAGCATTTTTAGAGCTTGTACATATAAATGAGGAGATTTTCTCATAATGGCCATCGATATTTTAAATGCTAATACTGGCGTAACCGGAATTTTACCATCAAATACAGATGCTCCGCATTTGCCTGAATCATATACATATGTAGCCTCAGATGTAGAAAATCTAAGCTTAGATAAGCTTTTTGACTGTCAAAATCAGCAGAAGCTTTTAGACAAAAGCTTAACTCCGCATATTGAGCGAGTAGAAAATTTAGATCCTAATATGCTCAACACTTGTCTTAACAATATCTTTGAAAAGTGTTCCTCTATTCGTGACGTAGATATTCGACATTTTATAAGAGAGGATTTACAGCCGCTTTTAGAAAACAAATCTCTGCTTAAGGCCTATATGGACATGATGATTGAGGGCTGAATATGGCAGAAAACCTTTTATCTAAAGATGAAATTAAGACCATGGAGATGCTAGGATTTTTTTTCTATACCATGGGACTTGAAGATCGGGCTTTGCGTACAGCAAAAGCTTTAATTGCCATCGATCATGAAAATATATGGGCGCGACAGGCTTTAGTCGCTATAGCTTATAAGCAAGAGCGTTATCAGGATGTTTTAGATCTAACCTTATCTTTAGATTTAGACGACTTAAATTCTGATGCAAAATTGCAGCTGGCAAAGCTTAAAGCACGAGCGATGTTCAAATTAGGAAAGAGTAAAGATGCACAAAAGCTGATGGCGGAGCTTATTGAAAAGGAAAATATGTAATGACTTTATTAGGTTCATCTCGACAATGTGTAGGAATTTTGACACGTCATACCGATTTGGTTTTAGTTATCATGGTGGTGGCGGTCATTGCTCTTATGATTTTGCCTTTGCCTACAGCTTTAGTAGATTTACTTATTTCTGTAAATTTAGCTGCGTCTTTTGTCATCATGATGATGACTATGTATACACCGTCAGTCTTAGGATTTTCTTCATTTCCAACTTTATTGCTATTTACTACTTTATTTCGTCTAGGCTTAAATATCACTACTACGCGATTGATTTTACTGCAGGCTGATGCCGGAGAAATTATTCAAACTTTCGGAGAGTTTGCTGTAGGCGGCAATTTTATTGTAGGCGCTGTGGTTTTTATCATCATTGCCATTATTCAATTTTTGGTTATAGCTAAAGGTTCTGAACGTGTCTCTGAGGTAGGCGCACGCTTTAGTTTGGATGCTATGCCGGGAAAACAGATGTCTATTGATGCTGACTTACGTGCAGGCAGCATTGATGGAGCTGAAGCTCAAAGACGCCGCGAAGAGGTAGCCTTAGAGAGCAAAATGTACGGTGCGATGGATGGTGCAATGAAGTTTGTAAAAGGAGATGCCATTGCAGGTTTAATCATTGCAGCCGTAAATATTGTTGCAGGAACTATTATAGGTTCTACTACTATGGGACTTAGTGCGGGCGAATCCTTAAAGCTCTATGGCATTTTAACTATAGGCGACGGTTTGGTTTCACAGATCCCGAGCTTACTTATTTCTATTTCTGCAGGTATTTTAGTTACTAGGTCAGGAAGCGGCTCCTCTAATGTCGGAGAGCAGATAGGCTCGCAGATCTTTGCTCAGCCTAAGGCTATTTTAGTTGCCGGCTTTTTAGTATTTTTATTTGCTCTAGTTCCAGGATTTCCTAAGGCTCAATTATTTTCATTATCTTTTTTATTGCTGGGCGTGGGCTTTATTTTAAAAAAAATGTCATCCTCTCCTGAGGAGAATCCTAAGGAAAAGCTATCTAAAACTTTAGCTCCTACAGTTAAAAGCAAAACTGTTAAAAGACGTTCTGAGGCAGAAGATTTTGCTCCAGTAGTACCGATTATCTTAGATATTTCAAACGCACTTTCCGAGGTTATAGATTACAAATGTCTTGATGAACGTATGATCGACCTGCGTTCAGCCTTATATTTTGATTTAGGCGTGCCTTTCCCGGGGATTAATTTAAGAGATAACCCAAATCTCAGCGGCTATAAATATATTTTAAATTTGGATGAAATTCCTATCAGTACTGGCGTTTTAGAAAAAGATCGGGTGATGGTTAGGGAAGATCCGGATAATGTTTCCATTTTGGGCATAGATGTTTATAAGGGAGAGAACTTCTTGCCAGGAGAGGATTCTTACTGGGTTGATGCCAAACATGAGCAGGCTTTGCGCCGCATCAATATGGCTGTTCTAGGTTATGAAGATATTTTGACCTTACATTTGTCAATGCTTTTATCAAGGCATGCCAGCGAATTTATCGGCATGCAGGAAACGAAGTATTTATTAGATAAGATGGAGGAGCGTGCGCCAGATCTTGTTCATGAGGTTACTCGTTTATTATCTTTGCAAAAGATTGCGGATATGTTTAAGCGTTTGGTTCAAGAACAGATCTCCATCCGCGATTTACGCTCAATATTAGAAGCTATTATCACCTGGGCACCTAAAGAGAAAGACATTATTATGTTATGTGAGTATGTCCGGGCTTCGTTAAAGCGTCAGATTAGCTTTAAATACACAGCAGGGCAGAATATTCTGCCGGTAATTTTGATTGATCCTGCAGTTGAAGAAATTATTCGCAAATCTATTCGTCAAACTTCAGCCGGAGCTTTTTTAGCTTTAGATCCTAATAGCTCTAAAAAGTTTTTAAATGAAGTTAAAAGAATTAAGCAGAGCTGTAAACGCAAATGTGTAATTATTGCTTCAATTGATATTCGCCGTTATGTAAGACGTCTTATTGAAGGAGAGTTTTACGAAATGCCGGTTCTTGATTATCAGGAATTAACCTCAGAGATTAGTGTACAGCCTATCGATAGGATTCGTTTTTAATAGTTGTTTTTTGGAGAAAAGATTATGAGCGATAATGAAAAAGATATGTTAGCTAAAGGCAATCCTTTAACCATTGAAGAGGCTACTAAGTTAATTACCGAGGGAGCTTCTATCGGAACTTTAATCGGCATGGATGAGGAGCGCTTGGAAATTTTATATGCTGTAGCTTATTCTCTGTACAACAGCGGCAAGTTTGCTGATGCGGTAAAAGTTTTTAGAGCTTTGTGTGTTTATGACGGAACTCAGGTACGTTTCTGGTTAGGTTTAGGCGGATGCCTGCAGCAGTTAGGTCGTTTAGAGGATGCTGCAGAAGTTTATGCAATGGGAGCGACCATGAGCGGCCTTAAGGATCCTGAACCAATGTTTTATGCAGCACAGTGCTTTTTAAAATTAAAGCGCCGTGAGGATGCTATCAATACTTTGCGTTTTATCGATATCATGGGCCGTGAGGGTGATTTGCATGACGCAGAATTTAAGAAAAAAGCTCGTACTTTAATTGAGACTTTAAACAGCATAGCTAAATAGTTTTTAGGAGTGGTTAT
>CAJKNC010000118.1 GCA_905201175.1 uncultured Succinatimonas sp. | reverse complement strand
ATTCTGTTAGTATGACCTAGAAACTTAAGTGATCAATTTCTGGGGCCATACTAAAGCATGAATTCTTTTTTTGATAAATAAATTTTAATAGCCTTGAAAAATCATAGAATAAACCTTATATACAAAATTCAGTAAAAGCGCTTTATTGAGATTTATCAACTTATGAAAGACAAAGATAATCAGGAATTATCCTTACTTCAAGCACAGGTAGATGCTTTAAGCCAAAAGCTTGAAGAAATGAAAAAAAAACTAAAACAACAAAAAGCTTCTGAAAATACAGACGCAGCTGAAGAACCTGAGGTTATTGATATTTCAGATATCAATAAAGTGGCAGATGCTATTCAAGCTTTAGCTGACAGAGCTCAACTGACTGACAGCAAGTCTTCAGCTGCATACGATAATGCACCTGCTGACGCTGTTAATGATGCTGCAGAAAATTCTGACAAAACTCCCCATTTGACGGTGCCTGAATACCCGCAAAAAGTTTTTGTTATTCCCTGCTTTGGCAAGCCTGTAATGCCAAGTCAGATTGTGCCTATGCAAATCTCTCTGGACTGGGAAGATACAATCTTAAAAATTGCAGAGAGCCAGGATAAAGTATTTGCAATTTTCTCATTAGGAGAAAAGCCGATATCAGGACGCGATATTACGCCAAAAGACTATCCTAAGACCGGCACCTTAGTGAGACTTTTGCACGCTAAATCAGTTCCAGGAGAAATTCATATTATCGTTGAAGGCTTATGCCGTATTCAGATAAAACAATGGAGCGGCAATAACAAGTCTCCTTTAGCTCTTATCGACTTTCCTAAAACAATCATGCCTAAAGCAGATTCTCAGGAGGAAATTGAGGTTAGAAGCTACGCTATGACATTAGTAGGCGCAATTCAGGAGCTTTTGCCTTTAAATCCTATGTATACTGATGAAATGCGTCAGTATCTATTGCGCTTCAACCAGTCAGATCCTGCTTTATTAGCTGACTGTGCAGCTTCAATTTCAGCCGCTGATGTCAGCGTTTTACAGCAAGTATTAGATACGGAAGATGTTCTGGAAAGGCTTAAGATTTCCACAAGCCTTATAAGAAAAGAGCTGAGCGCAGCTAAGCTTCAGGATAAGATAAAATCTGCCGTCAGCGAAAAGCTTTCAAAACGTCAGCATGACTTTTTCCTGCGTGAGCAGCTTTTTGAAATTCAAAAGCAGCTAGGTACCCGTGTTGATGACAAAACAGCGGAAGCCGATGAATTTAAAAAACGCATGAAAAAACTATCTCCGCCTGATTATATTAAGGAGAGATTTGAAAGCGAACTGAAAAAGATTAAGGTCTTAGAGACCGGCTCCCCTGAATATGCTGTTACACGCAATTATCTTGACGTCTTAACTACTATTCCATGGGGAAAGAGTGCTAAGGAAGAAATAAATCTTGAAAAAGCCCGTGAAATCCTAGACAACGATCATGAAGGCTTAAAAGATGTAAAGGAGCGCATCATTGAGTTTTTAGCCGTAGGCTCGCTTAAAGGCGGCACTCGCGGCGCTATTATGCTCTTTGTAGGTCCTCCGGGCGTAGGCAAAACATCTATTGGCAAGTCAATTGCTAAGGCTCTCAACCGTCCTTTCTTCAGATTATCTTTAGGAGGAGTTGATGACGAATCGGTAATTAAGGGACATCGCAAAACCTATATAGGAGCAATGCCAGGAAAAATGGTGCAGGCCTTGAGAGAATGCAAGGTAATGAACCCTGTCATCATGCTAGATGAGATTGATAAGCTGTCGCATTCCTATCAGGGAGATCCTGCCTCAGCTTTGCTTGAGACCTTAGATCCTGAGCAAAACAGCGGCTTTTTAGATAATTATCTGGATGAAAAATTAGATCTTTCAAACTGCTTATTTATCTGCACGGCTAATACTACAGACAGCATTCCTCCGGCCTTGCTTGACCGAATGGATCCTATTCGTCTTTCAGGATATATCACCGAAGAAAAGCTTCAGATTGCGAAAAAGCATCTGTTTCCTCGCGGACTTAAGAATGCTCATCTGCGCAAGACTCAATTGAAGATCTCCGATAAGGTGATTGTGAAGATGATCGAAGAATATGCTCGCGAAAGCGGCATGCGCTCAACTGAAAGAGCAATCGACAGGATAATTAGAAAAGCGGCCGTAAAGATTGTAAACGGAGAGAAATCTGTAAGTATTACTGAGAGCAATCTTGAAGAATATTTAGGTACAGCTCCCTTTAAAAAGGAAAAGCATATCTCTGGAATAGGCGTAATTACAGGCCTTGCATGGACTTCTGTAGGCGGAGCTACCCTTTCAATTGAAAGCTCCTGCATAAGTCATGAAAATAAAGGGCTGGAGCTCACCGGCAGCTTAGGCAAAGTTATGCAGGAATCGGCAAAGATTGCCTATAGCTATATCCAGGCTAATATTGAAAGACTAAGCATTAAGAATAAAGACTTCTTTGAAAAGGCCTTTATTCATATACACGTGCCCGAAGGTGCTACCCCTAAGGATGGTCCTAGCGCTGGCGTAACCTTAGCCTCAAGCTTGCTGTCTTTAGCACTGAACCAAGCACCAAAAGCAGGCTTTGCAATGACAGGAGAGCTATCCCTAACGGGTCAGGTGCTTGCTATCGGGGGAATTCGCGAAAAAACTATTGCTGCACGGCGTATGGGAATTTTCAATATTATCTGTCCTAAAGCAAATGAAGGAGACGTTAAAGAATTGCCTCCTGAAGTAAAAGAAGGAGTTAACTTTTATTTTGCTGAAAATTATGATGATGTTGCTTCATTGATTTTTGACAACATAACTCCATCTTTAAAGACTATTTAAGCGTCAGATCTTAAGGCCTGTTATTCATATTCAAAAATAACAGGCTAGCTTAAAGGCTCAGATTTTAATATCCATCCTGAAAAGATGGATATTTATCATCCAGACGGATCCAAAATATTATTTCTCATCTCCAGAGCTTCATTTAATATATACTTTCATTTATACAGTTTGCGATTTTAAATAAATCCATGTGATTTATTAAAGATTGTGACATAATCGCAATTGCTAGCTTCTATATTATGTCTATTTGAGTTTTTTAATGAAATTTGCTTTATACTGCTGATTTGATAATCAGAATTTTGACAAAATATTATTTTTACCTCATTCTGGATAAAAACACATGAAATCTTTTGTAAAAATTATTGAGTTCTTACCTGTAATAGCTTTTTTTATCAGCTATCGCCTAACCTCAAATATGATCTTGGCAACAGCATTTATTGTCGGATCCTGCATTATCGCTACCTTAATTGAATATATCTTAGTTAAAAGCATTTCCAGAATGCAGATCTTTTTAACTGCGGCTGTAATTATATTCGGCGTTCCGACTATTCTTTTAAACGATCCCCAAATCATAAAATGGAAGGTCACCGTAGTTAATCTGATCTTAGCCTTAGCTATAGGATTTACCCAATATATATTGCACAAAAATCCCTTTTCCTTCCTGTTTGGCAAAGAAATCTCTCTGCCGCATCAGGCCTGGAATTCATTATCCACCTTATGGATGTTCTATTTTATTTTCGCTGCAGGATTAAACATTATTATTGCTTTCCATTTGCCAGCCCTAACAGGCATTAGCGCAGCTGATGCCGAATCATGGTGGGTTGACTATAAGACCTTTGGTAATGCTATTTTGAATTTTATTTTTGCAATTGTCTGTATGGTCTGGCTATTTAAAAAATATCCAGCTTTAATGCATGAATTAAATACCAAGATCAATAAAGACGCTTAATATCGAGGATTATATCTATGCCTGATATGAATTATGGCAATATCAAATATGCAGTCATTCCCGTAGCTGGCCTGGGTACACGCCTATTACCGGCCACAAAAGCCATTCCAAAGGAAATGATGCCTATTGTAGATAAGCCGCTGATCCAATATGTGGTATCTGAAGCAGTTGCAGCTGGCATCAAGAATATTGTTTTGGTTACTCATTCATCAAAGAATGCTATCGAAAATCATTTTGATACATCTTTTGAATTAGAAGCTACCTTAGAAAAACGCGTTAAGCGTACTTTGCTTGCAGAAGTTCAAAGCATCATACCTAAGGATGTAACCATTTTAAACGTCCGTCAGGGTGAGGCAAAAGGCTTAGCTCATGCAATATCCTGCGCAATGCCGATAGTTGGAAAAAATCCATTTGCTATTTTGCTTCCTGACGTCATTATCGATGAAAATCGCTCCGATCTGGAAAATGACAATTTAGCTGCCATGATAAAGCGTTTTGAAAGTACCGGAGCTGCACAAATCATGGTTGAAACCGTACCTCATGATCACGTATCTTCTTACGGCATTGTAGATATTGGCGGCATAACTTTAAATCCAGGCGAAAGCTCTAAAATAAAATCCATCATTGAAAAGCCTGATATTAAAAATGCACCTTCAGACTATGCTGTAGTTGGCCGTTATGTGCTGCCTGCTGAAATTTGGCCTTTATTTAAAAGAACTCCTATGGGAGCTGGCGGGGAATTCCAGCTTACAGACACTATCGACATGCTGATGGCAATGAATGACGTTGAAGCCTATGCCATCAAGGGAAAATCCCACGATTGCGGCAATAAGCCCGGCTATATAGAGACTTTTATTGAATACTCCCTGCGCCATCCAAAATTTGGAGCTGAGGTAAGAGCCTTTGTTAAGGATTTACTCAAAAACGAAGAAGCTTAAGCTCAATTGCTCGGCATAAGCCGAGCAAATTTTTTATTATTAAAAAGCCCCTTAAATACCAACTAGTCTTGAATATATCACTTATATAATGTCTTTTTGATTAATTTATAAAACCCTTGCC
>CAJKNC010000117.1 GCA_905201175.1 uncultured Succinatimonas sp. | reverse complement strand
TCCGGCATTTTTATATTAAATATATTTTTTAAATAAATTTATGCTCATAAATCAATATGATTTTGCTTAAATATAAAAAAAGAGGAAGCTTAAAAGCTTCCTCAAGAGAGTACTGTTTAATTTTTATTTCTGCTTTTTATCTTCGTCGGAAGCTGAAGCTTCTGCCTTTAAGTTCATAAGCTTATTCTTGTGAGCAGTAACAACTGCCTGCATTACGATGAATAAACACAAGAGAATACCGACTACGATCTTAGTCCACCAAGCTGAAAGTGTGCCTTGGAAAGAAATCATAGTCAAAATAGTTCCCTGAATCATTACACCTAATAAAGTTCCAGGAATAAAGCCTACGCCGCCCATCAGCTGTGTACCGCCGATAACAGATGAAGCGATAGCATCCATTTCCATGCCTAAGCCATGCTGATTGTAGCCTGATAGCATGATTAAGGAATAAGCAATACCGCCTAAAGCAGCACAAAAGCCCGAAATAACATAAACCTTAAGACGAATACTATCAACTTTAAGCCCCATCAGACGAGCTGACTGCTCATTGCCGCCAATAGCATAAACGCTGCGGCCAAAAGAGGTGTAGCGCAAAACTAATGTAGCTATTACAACTACGCACAGAGCAACAATTGCACCTAAGGATAAGAAGCAGTCGCCAATCTCAACTGAGAAGAAGGCCAATTCACCATAAAAGGCATTATCAATCGGCACACTATCACGAGAAATAATAGCGCTCAAGCCACGGCAAAGGAACATGGTGCCTAAGGTAACGATAAAAGGCTGCAATTTAAAATAGGTAATTAAAAAGCCATTTATAAAGCCTACAGCAACACCCACCCATAAGACAATAAACATGCACAGCCATGGACTCAAATTAGTGTCTCGCATAAGCCAGGCTAAGCACATGCAGGTTAGAGCAACTACTGCGCCCACTGACAAATCGATACCACCAAAACCTGAGATAATGGTAAAAGTAATACCTACAGTAATAATGATAAGCGGTGCATTATCTATAAACAGATTTAAAAATACCTGAAAGGAAAAAAATCCTTCAAAAGCTAAAGAGCCTGCACCAAATAAGATAATAAACAATACAAAGGTCACATAGAACGGAAAGTTCTGTGAAGCGATTAAATTGCTCAGAGATTTAGGCATTTTTTACCTCCTGAGACTTTAACTTATAATTGCGATACATCTGCTTAAACTTCTCGGACTGGAAAACGATGATAAGCAAAATTACTACAGCCTTTACCGCCGGCAAACGATCTGAAGATACGCCTACAGCATACATTGTAGTAGTCAAAGTCTGAATGGTAATAGCACCGATAATAGTTCCGCCGATAAAGTATTTACCACCGATCATGAGCGTACCGCCTAACGTTACCGCTAAAATTGCGTCCATTTCCATATTTAAGCCGGCGTTGTTTGCATCAGCTGCGCGAATTAATGATCCTTCAATTAATCCTGCAGTTCCAGCACAAAAGCCAGAGAAAATGTACACCGCGAACAATACAGCTGTAACCTTAATACCAGCATAACGAGAAGCTGTCTGATTTATACCTACAGATTGAATCATGAGTCCAATAGACGTCTTCCTGTCTAAGAGGAGCACCAAGCAAATCATGGCAAAAGCAATCAGCATTGCTGTAGGTAAGGGTACTCCTGGGATATTACCGCCAATCCAAGCAAAAGGCTTGTAATAGACTGTAATAATCTGACCATCAGTCATAAGCTGAGCAATACCGCGTCCTGCTGTCATTAAAATTAAGGTTGCGACCATAGCCTGAATCTTAAATCCGGCAACTAGCAAGCCATTCCAGCAGCCAGCAATAATACCGACAATTAAAGAACAGATTATAGCTACCCAGAATGGGTTTTGCGGAACGCCTGAAATATCTCCGCCTAAAAGAGTACAGCATGTAGCAGCAGAGATTGCTACCACTGCACCTACAGAAATATCGATGCCGCCAGTAGCAATAACAAAGGTCATGCCTAAAGCTAATATAATCAACGATGAGGCGCGATAAAGAATATCGATAGGACGACCATAGAGGTTGCCATTTTCCATCATCTCAATTTTAAAGAAGTCTTCAACAAAGACTGCATTGAAGAGCAGCAAGATCGCTAAAGCTATCAAAGGTAATGCTAGCGAACTTTTAGTGAATTTTTTAAGCACGTTGTCCACGATAATCTCCTGCTATAGCTTGCATAATATGCGCAGTTGTAATTTCATCATCGTTAAGTTCAGTAATCTTTTCATGATCACGGATCACCAGCACTCTTGAACAGGTACGCACCATTTCGCCCATCTCTCCTGAGATAAAGACAACGGCCATACCCTTTTCTTTAGCCAAACTTACGGCTAAGGCTTCAATTTCGCTCTTTGTACCAACGTCGATGCCTCGAGTAGGCTCATCTAAAATCAGCAGAGATGGTTCAGTTGCAAGCCATCTGGCGATAATTACTTTCTGTTGATTTCCTCCTGAAAGATTCTTAATAAGCTGCTCCCTATCGGAAACTTTAATACGCAAAAGATCTATATAGTAATCTGCAAGCTCATTCTGCTTAGCTCTAGGTATGTGGGTAAACATGCCTTTCTTAGCCTGCAGAGCCAGGATAATATTTTCGCGTACAGACAAATCTCCAATAATGCCTGATAGCTTGCGATCCTCAGGACAAAAAGCAATACGGTTTTTCATCATGTCCATAGGAGATTTTACAGAGATAGTTGTACCATCAATTTTGATCGTACCTGCCGATTTATGCATAATACCGAATAAAGTTTCAGCTATCTCGGTTCTTCCTGATCCTAATAGACCTGCTAAACCTATTACCTCTCCCTTATGAATATTCATAGAGAGATCTTTTACCTTTCCTGGTACAGTTACATGTTCAGTTTCAATAAAGATTTCATCAGAACGCTTAGATTTATCGACATTGCTTTCGATCTGACCTTCTTTAATTTCCTTGCCCATCATCTTGGAAATTAAAGAAATACGTTCTAAATTAGCAATCTCATATTCGCCTACATAGCTGCCGTCACGCAAAATAGTAATACGATCACAGATGGTATAAATCTGCTCTAAGAAGTGAGAAATAAATATAATCGAAATGCCCTGCTCTTTTAGAGAACGCATAATTTTAAAAAGGCTTTCAGTTTCCTTGTCTGAAAGCGATGAGGTAGGCTCATCTAAAATTAAAATTTTGCACTTAGTATCAATAGCACGTGCAATGGCAATCATCTGCTGCATGGCTACAGGGTAGAAATTCAATTCTTTATTAACATCTATATCTATGCCAAGACTATCATGTAAAAGTTTAGCGGCATTCTTTGACATGGTAGCCCAGTCAATACGGCCAAAAGCACCGCGAGGTTCACGGCCGATATAAATATTTTCAGCTACAGTTAAATTAGCGCAGAGGTTAACCTCCTGATAAACCGTAGAAATGCCCATTTTTTGACTTTCAAGCGGAGTTTGCGGATTTATTACCTGATTATCGTAAATAATCTCGCCTGCAGTCTTATGATATACACCAGTTAATACCTTAATTAAGGTTGATTTACCAGCACCATTCTCACCCATAAGTGAGTGGATTTCACCTTTTTTCAAATTAAAAGTGACATCTTTTAAAGCCTTTACCCCTGGAAAAAACATATCAATATGTTTCATCTGAAGGATGTAATCATTGTCACCTGAGGCCATAAACAGTCCTCCCAAAGTGCAGGATTGTATTTAATATATTGGATTTATTATGATAATTCTTAAAGGATGCCTAAAAAGGCATCCTTTTTTGAAGTTAAGTGCGTTTTATGAATTAATACTTACGTGTAGGGAATACTTCTTTTGCTGTATCAGCCGGGAATACGCCTTCCTCAACGAATACGCTCTTAGGAACAGCTTCGCCTTTTAAGATCTTCTCTGCTGTTTCAAAGAAGAGCTCGCCCTGTAATGGATTGCATTCAATGGTAGCATTAGCTTTGCCGTCAATCATTGCCTGGAAGATACCCTTAACTGCATCAACAGAAACAATGATGATATCCTTAGACGGCTTCAAGCCAGCAGCTTCAATAGACTGAATTGCACCTAAGGCCATATCATCGTTATGGGCAAATAAGATATCGATATCATCGCGATAGTTCTTTAAGAAGGATTCCATAACCTCCTGGCCCTTTTGACGAGTGAAATCACCAGTCTGAGAAGCTAAGATATTGTACTTATCCTTATTAGGAGAAGCATTTAAAGCTTCATTAAAGCCGGTACCACGGCCGGTTGCTGCAGAACTGCCTACAGTACCCTCTAAGATAACAATGTTAAGCTTATCGCCGCCATTACGAGGTTTGATATTATTCTTAGTGCAGTACTCATCAATCCAGTTGAATGCTTTCTTGCCTTCGGTTACAGAATCAGTACCGATCTTAGCAACATATAAATCAGGATCAGAAACAGTTAAATCACGATCCATAACCAATACAGGGATCTTAGCACGCTTAGCTTCACGTAAAATGTTATCCCAACCGGTAGCTACAATCGGAACAAAGCCGATTAAATCAACTTTCTGAGCGATGAAGGTACGAATAGCCTTAATCTGATTCTCCTGCTTTTGCTGTGCATCAGAGAACTTCAAATTAATATTGTGCTTCTCAGCTGCGGCTTTAACGTCATTGGTATTTGCAGTACGCTCGATTGCAAAAATGTTTCCGTCATTGCCCACCGCAGTAAGCAGCTTGAGTGATGTATGTTTAGCAAAGGCGCGTAAATCATCAGGTGAAAATGTCAGCCCGCTGGGGTGCGAGTGCATTACAATGCAGTCAACATTTGGAACCTTGATCTTTACAGGCGTTCCCGGTTCAGAACTTTCCTTGTAACCGCCCAGCGGCT
>CAJKNC010000116.1 GCA_905201175.1 uncultured Succinatimonas sp. | reverse complement strand
AAGATATTTATAAAATAAAAAAATACAAATCAAAATATAAATATAATGACATTAATATCTATGTAATTTGCATGATTTATCACAATAATTACATTATGGTGATTATGGGGCTTTCTTGAAGAAAGCTTAATTAGCGGAAATAATGGCGCATGCTGGGCAAAGTCCTGCCGGCAGCGTCAGCCAAAATATGCTGTGCAGCAGCCTGTTCAGAGAGAACCGGTACGGCAGCATGAAGCTTAAGAAAGGTATTTTTACTGTTTCGGCGGCAAAGATCCTGGCGATATGATCTATTCTGCGGCAAGACCATTAGCTTTGGAAACCGCCGGTTAAGACTGAGGCTGTGATGGGATTATGTCAATAAGCCGATTATGACCTGCGGATTTACAGAATACAAGCTGCCTGCAGCGTTTTTCTTTCCTGTTTACAGCTTCAAGCTCTGTGTTTTATAAGCTATAACAGCTTGAATGTATTCTTATTATAAATAATTAGCCCATCTCGCTGCATATAGGACAATTCTCTGGTCAATGCACTGCGATCGGCGCACAGATATTCAGCTAATTCAATCCGTCCTAAAGAGATGGTAAATTTCCGGCTGCGCTGTTCTATAGCCTGCTGCCTTAAATATGCTAAAATTTTCTCGCGAAGCGTTTTTTTAGAAATCACTTCAATTTTTTGCATCAGCCGGACATTTTTATCTCCAATCAGCTGAACCATGTTTTCAATCAGCCGATGATGAAAGGTGCAGCTCATCTTGCAGGAATGGATGACTTTGTGAAACGGCAAAAACAAAACTGTACAGGGAACAGCAGCTAAAAAGCTGACCTGTGCATTTAAATGACTTCCGCAGGAAAATGATTCGCCAAATAGCTCATTCTCTTTCATTGCAACAATAAATGTCTGACAGCCTTCGGAATCTTCCTTGACCATATGCACAGTTCCTGACAATATAATGCCAACATTTTTAATTTCATTGCTTTCTAAAAAAATAATTTCATCTTTCTGATAATTTTTCTGAAAACTTCCAAGACAGGTCAACATTGCCGGAAGATCTTCTGCACAAATACCTTTGAAAATCGGAAGTAAAGTTAGCTGTTTAAAATCAAGTTCCATACTGTCCTTCTTTTTTCAGCCTAAAGCTGAGTATTTTGGATTATATGTTGCGGGCGCAACATAGGGCGTGCTTGTAATAATATATTCTATATACCAGATCGCCAAAGCATATATAAGCTTATCCTAAATAATGGAGAGGTAAAGCTTACGGAGCTTTGTCTGAAAAAGAAATAGGAGAATTTTATGAATCAGGAAAAAATAATCGATCTTTTAACGCTGGAAATGATTAGCTTCAATAAAAACGATCCTAAGCGTATTAATCATTTAATAAAGGTGCACCGCTTTGCACAGATGATAGGCCATATGGAGCAGCTGGATGAACATGCTCAGTTTTTAACTGAATGTGCAGCACTGGTACATGATATTGGAATTAGGCCGTCAGAGGAAAAATACGGAATGTGTAACGGCAAACTGCAGGAGCAGGAAGGTCCTGCCTATGCTCAGGAGATGCTAAAAAAACTTGATTTTGAAGAAGCAGATATTGAGCGCATCTGCTATTTGGTTGGCCATCATCACACTTATACAGATATAGACGGAATAGACTATCAGATACTTGTGGAAGCTGATTTTTTAGTGAATTTTTATGAAGATAATCATGGAAAGGGCACAATAGAAAAAATCTCGCAGAATATTTTTAAAACAGAGTCAGGGAAAAAGCTGTGCAGACTTTGTTATTTAAGCGACTGAGCTTACATGGTTGGGAAAGCTAAAAGCAGGATTGATGTTTGCTGCTCTTATTATGGAAGATGACGTAAAGCGATCAATGCTGTGACATATCATGCTGTCATTTATATGAAAAGCTTGTATTCCTTTGCAGATATGATTTTCCCCAATATTAATAAAGAGTTTTTTATCTAAATACGCAAGCTCAGACATCTGCGAAGGAATGTCTGCTGCTGTACAAGCTTTAGAAGCGTTCATGTGCAAAGTCTTATAAGAAATACCGGCGCGCTTTCCGGCTTTCGAAGATATTTTATGGCAGTTACAGCAGGATATATTTAATAATCAGAGCAGTATTTAGAGAGCGTATAAATTGCGGCAAGACAGCTTGAAAAGCATTTATGCAAGTCTGCATGCAGAAAAATACAAGGAAATTGCCATTTAACAATTTTTGGAGAAAATTACGGATGAAAAAGCCTAAAATTAAAATCACTTTAATCGATCGAAAGGGGCATAAGGGATGTCATCATGGCCATCGAATTGGCGACACCTTTGATTTTGATACTGAAAGAGGCAGACTCTGTCCAATGGCCATGCACGTGGCTTTCCCTTACATTGACATTCTGCGGTATGGAGGCAAGCTTCCTCGCCGGCCGGATGGCTCTATTGTATTCTGCTGTCCGGATGCGGATGTGATCAATGTATTTAAAATTGAAGCTGAGGAATAGAAAAAGGACGGAAAAGAATCCTCTTTTTGAGCGGGCAAATCAGCACTTTGTTCCTATATATGATCGTTATCCTATAAGATCGTGGCGAAGATCTGTACTTTTATAATACAGAAGGAGAAGCTGCAAGGCAGAGCAATCAGGCATTAGGTACAGATCGGGAGTCTTAGCTGCTCAGAAAGCTGTAATCAAAGAGGTTCTATGGCTAGTCCTTTTGGAAGGAATTAAGACTGTCTGAGCCTGCAGCACGCTTCATAAATGCTTGGCAAGCGGTGATGATTATCGTTATTCCTTCGAGGATATATGTGATTTGTCTGTGGCTTTAGCTGTTTTTGCAGAAATAGCTATTGAGGCGCTGGTGAATAAGCTCAAGACAATATTATAATTTAAGCATAATTAATTCTATGCCGGCTCTTTGCATGACTTATCGTAAAAATATAATTACCATATTTTTATTACGAATATATTGCGGGTTTCTTACAGACAGCTTATGACAGAACTGCCAATTTCTTCATATATAAAAGATCTGATAGGAATTTTGAATGTTCCGGTCAGTCTCTATAATCAAGAGCTCTGTTTGTTGAAGCATTTCTATGATTTTGATGAAAAGTATGATCCTATTGCCTGCGATGAAGAGCTTTTAAAGGCTGTAAGCGCTGAGGGGCTGAATAACGGGAAAAAGCTTTATTTAAAATCAGATGGCCTTGTTGTATTTTATGCAGTGCTTGTTAGCCCTGATAAGCAGCTGGTTATTGTCGGACCGCTGATAGATTCAAAAGAAAACCTTACTGAGCATGTAAGATTTAACGCATTGAAGCATCATGCTCAGGTGAGAGCTATTACTCGCTGCAGCAAGATTTCTGTTTTATCTGCTTTATCTTTAATTTATAAGGCTATCTATGGAGAAAATATAGATATTCAGGATTTAATCGGCAATAAAAAAACATCGGCGAGTGAAAATGAAACGCGGCAGCAGGTAGCAAATGTACTTATAAGAAGCGTTGAAAACACCACGCCGCATAATGACAGCTCCTATGAACTTAAAATAAGGCAAGCCGTCTCTCAAGGAGACAGCAAAGCTTTAAAAGCTGCTTTAGATACGCCTTTTGTCGGTAAAAGGGGCGTTATTGCGAATAATCAGCTAAGATCGCAGAAAAACTTAGCCATAGTGGATATTACCATCGCTTCAAGAGCTGCTATCGATGCCGGAGTTAGTCCGGAGCTTGGATATGTGATTTCAGACGGCTATATCCTGCAGGTTGAAGCGGCTAAGACTTCACAGGAGGCTGAAGATCTTTATCGGCAATGCGCTTTTGAATTTTGTTCTTTAGTAAAGCAAACAAAAAATTCATTTAATACAGATAATAAAACTGTAAAGACTATTGCTGATTTTATACATCAGCATTTTTATCAAAAGCTTTATATAAAAGATATTGCTGAGAGCTTAAGCCTCTCCTCTGAATATATTGAAAGATTATTTAAAAAGCACACCGGACTTACTATCGGACAGTACTTATTAAGCGTGAGACTTAAGCAAGCTAAAATCTTATTGGATGGTTCTAATAAGCAAATTTTTGAAATTGCTTCTTTAACCGGATTTAACTCTCAGAGTTATTTTATTAAGGCTTTTAAAGATAAATATAAAATAACGCCTAAGGCTTACAAAGCTAAAATCGAGGAAGTATTTTAGAATACTCCATGTTCAATTAAAACCTGAATGCCTATATATAAAAGAACTAAAGCGCCGCCGCAATTCATATAGCGGCTTAATTTATTAAATTTATCTGCCAGGAAGCCGCCTAAAAATACTCCTGCAAAGGACATTAAGAAGCAAACAATTCCTATAATGCTGGATATATAAAAGATACGCTTATCAAGTACAGTTAAAGACAGTCCGACAGCTAGGGCATCAATAGAGGTTGCAATGCCTAAGCTCAAGAGCCAGAAAATACTGTCCTTTGCAGATTGTTCCTCTTCTTTAGAAAAAGCTTCCTTTATCATGTTGAAAGAAACTACTGCGAGCAGAAGAAATGAAACCCAGTGATCGTAATTTGCAATGTAATTTAAAAGCTTTGCGCCGCCAGCAAAGCCGATAAGCGGCATAATAAACTGAAATAGGCCGAAAGTTATTGCATATTTAAATGCAACTATCATGCGGCATTTTGGTGATTTGCAGAAACTGCCTGATACTGTAGAGCAGGCAAAAGCATCTACGCCTAAAGCGACAGCAACAATTAAAATTTCAAAAAAGCTCATATCTAATTCCTTTAAAGGCTCGCTGATTATACCTTTAATTCATAAAATATGAACAAATTAAAATTGTGTTTTTTTTATGGTGCAGCAAGAAAAGCTTTATTTAGGCTGATTATTTACAGAATGTCTTTTTTTATATA
>CAJKNC010000115.1 GCA_905201175.1 uncultured Succinatimonas sp. | reverse complement strand
CGGCTCGCCAGCAAAGGAAGCGGACTTGATGTCAATATGCCAACCAGTAAGACGAGCTGCAAGGCGAGCATTCTGGCCTTCCTTGCCAATAGCCAAAGAAAGTTGATCATCAGGCACGATAACCGTAGCGTAATTGTTCTCATCATCGATGTCGACACGGGTTACGCGAGCAGGCGAAAGTGCATTGGCCACATATACAGCGGGGTCTTCATTCCACTGGATCACATCAACGCGCTCATTGCGAAGTCCTTCAACAACCATGCGCACACGGGACCCCTTAGGTCCTACGCATGCACCTACCGGATCAAGGTTGGGTTCACGGGAAGCAACGGCAACCTTTGAACGCTCACCGGGCTCACGGGCAATAGACTTGATTTCGACCAAGCCATCATAGATCTCAGGCACTTCGATCTCAAAAAGACGACGAATCAGATCAGGATGAGTGCGGGACACAACGATCGAAGGGCGAGTATGTTCGCCGCGCATTTTAGGCAAATCAGAACTAGGGTCGCGAACTTCAACGATCAAAGTTTTAAGGCGCTGATTATGACGATAATGCTCGTTGCGAGGACGTTCGTTGCGTTCGTCAGGATTTCGCTTCAAGTCATAATGAGGGAGTTCAGCCTCAACGCCATCGCGGATCTTGATGATGGTGAAATCGGGGGTTCCCTGCAGAACAGTGCCCGTAACCAGATCGCCAACGCGACTAGAAAATTCTTCATAGATAGACTGACGACCCGCATCACGCACAATGGAACCGATAACATTCTTAGCGTTAAGCGCCGCAATGCGACTTACGTCATCGGGCGTTACGTCGCGCTCTTCAAACTCAGTATATTCGCCAGTTTCCTCATCAGGCTCACCAACGGGTACAAGCTCGTATACATAAATCTTGCCAGTATTACGGTCGATAGTAACACGAGCATCATATTCGAGATCAAGAATGCGCTGATAGCTATTAGCCAGGGAAGCTTCCAAGCGCTCGATGAGGTAAAACTCATCAATCTTACGCTCGTGAGCCAACGCCTGCAAGGCTTCAATCAATTCAGATGCTGCCATGGTAAAAAATCCTTTCTATATTATATAAAATAATCATTTATAGATAAAACATTAATTTGCTTTGTCTGATTGCAATGCTTATTAAATAGTTCTTAAAGAGCGCAGCCTTTTTAAATAAAAGCTGCTTTTAGTTTTTATATGCAAAAAAAAGTTGTGAATATTATTTTCAATTCACCGGTAAGGCTTAGAAAAATTGAATAGATCGATATTGCTGGGCTTTAATTATAGAGCATAGGCTGCTTTGAGAATATTTGCACGAATAGCTGTGCTTAATAGCTATGTATATTTTATCCGTCGATTTATAAATAATTAGGTCATTTTAAATTTTTGTTGATTTGGAAACAAAATATATAGTAATATTGTTTACTAGGAAACAATATTGGAATGACTTATGTCCTGTAATCTGAATACTACTCTTTCAACCTTATTGAATACGTTTGATCTTCTGAATATCTCTTTAACAAAGCATGCCGATCCTATTTTAAGCGGATTTTCAATCACTGAAATGCATTGTATTGAGTGTATTGGAAAAATTGAATTGCCAAACGCAGCTAAAATCTCGCGGTCATTAAATATAACTCGCGGCGGAATCAGCAAAATGCTAAAAAAGCTTATTTGCAAAGAAGCAATTGAAGCCTATGAGCTAGAGGAGAATAAGAAAGAAATTTATTACAGATTGACGGAGACTGGTTTAAAAATTTTTCTTGCTCATGAAAAAATGCATAAAGCATGGAATGATAAAGATAAGGAATTTTTTAAACAGTACAGTGAACAAGAAGCTAAGCTTATCATGGATTTTGTCCGTAAATATTCTGAACATTTAAAAAAAAGTTTAGCTGAAATTGAAAAGAAAAAATAATATGCTTATACATCAAATTAGAAATGCAACAATTATAGTTACATATAAAGAGAAAAAATTTTTAATCGATCCTTGGCTTATGCCTAAAGATTTTATGCCGGGTTTTGAAGGTGCCGTCAATGCAGCGGTACGTCAGCCGCGGGTAGAGCTTCCCCTGCCTATAAAAGATATTGTGAATGCTGATGCAGTTATATTAACTCATTTTCATCCAGATCATTGGGATGAGTTTGCTGCAGGTGCGCTGAATAAAAATATTCCCTTCTTTGTTCAGAATAATGACGATGCTGCTAGGATTAGAGCTTGGGGGTTTAATAATATAAGCATTCTTTGCGAAGAAGGCTGCGAATTCTCAGGAATAACTCTCTTCAAGACTCATGGTCAGCATGGAAAAAGAAAGATTGTAAAGCCGATTTGCGAACAAATCGGACTTGCTTACGATGCAATGGGCATTATTTTTAAAGCAGAAACAGAAAAAACTCTTTATATTGCCGGTGATACGATATGGTGTGAAGAAGTTATGAATGCAATAGATAAGTTTTCTCCCGAGGTGATTGTTGTTAATGCTTGCGGAGCGGCATTGCTTAATGGAGAGAGGATCATTATGGATAATGAAGATGTGCGAAAATTAGCGGATTATTCCTCATCTGCAGCAATCATTGCCAGTCATATGGATACGGTTAGCCATTTAACGGTTACTCGAAATGACATAAAAAAAATGCATATTAAAAATGTTTTTGTTCCGGAAGATAACGAATGCCTGGAATTTTAGTTTTTAATGAAAACTTTTGCAGGAAAACATAAAGTTAAAGAATGCCTGCAGTGATAAAGAGATGCTTAGAAGGATATAAAAGCTTGTAAAGCTGCCAGGTAAAATTGCTTATAAGCTTAAGCTGAGGCAGACCATGCTTGCAGAGCAGGACAATTTTTAAAACGATAAAAGGTCAAAAGATGATGCAGAATGATGGCTGTATATAAGTTAAGCTAGCATAAATAATTACAAGCCGAAGCATAGCGTAAATCCTGCCGCATTAATGGAGTGTTAGGATGAATCGCTTGATTTTAGCTAAGATAAAGCTGCTTTTGTGCGCGCACCTTAGGAAGATATATTCTAAAAAATATTAATTTCTTCTGAAAAAGTTTTTTTGATATATAGACACTGCGATAGCTATATTCTCGTTTATTTTTTTGCCTATCCTTAAGAGACTATTATTTTATACCGTATTTTATTTAAAAAGATCAGCGTCTAAAAGCACGTCCTTTAGAGCTGAGATCCAGCCGTAAGAAGAAGCTCAGTTTCTAATCCGGCATTTTCTGCTGCTCAATATCTTGACGGATGATAGCTGTCATAGATCTCTGCATGAAAAAGCAAAATAAGATAAAGCCCATAACGCACTGCCCTAAAGCTTTTTCCTAGCGGCAGGATGCTTATGCTTAGAGATGAGCAGGGAGGATGGTTACCTTGAGTTTAAAGACAATCTCATCGGCAAACTCAATAAGCTCTGCATTCTCCTAAGCCTAAGATTGATATTTATATAGATGATAATTACAAGCTGACATTAGGGGATACTACGCTTACGATTTTATCAACCCCAGGTCACACGCCTGGATGTACCTCAGCCTTATTTGAGGTAAAAGACGGATCTTCAGCCTATAAAACTGTCTTATGGGGTGGTACAGGCATTCCTAAAGATGCTTACTGGCAGAATGAATATTTAAAATCGGCGCTCTATTTTAAAGACGTAGCGCATAAAAATGAAGCCAAAGTTTTATTGACTGCACATCTTTTTGCTAATAATGGCTTTGCTATGCTTGATGCCGTCAATGAAGGCAAGAGCAATCCGTTTATCAGAACGTCAGAAAATATGGAACAGCTATTAGACGGGATCATTGCTTCTGTAAAGGCGAAGCTTGCACAAAATTAAAATCTGATTATAAGCTTAAGAAAATAGCTGGCGGCCATTGCAATTTTTACGGAGATGGCCGTTTTATTGTGGGCTTATAAGCGTAGAAGACATATTTATTTTCATGTTTTTTATAATATTTTCAAAAGAAACTTTAAAGCAGGAAAGCTGTGTTTTTTTGATAAATAGATAAGAGTTTAAATAGCCGGATAATACAAGAAAGTTAAGAAAATAAGAGCAAAAAAAAATGGGGCTTTTATTACCATATCTGATTACTAAGCATTTACAGGAATGGTTCTTCATTTTTGTACTTAAAAGCCTTGCTAGAACAGCACAAAGATACGAATTAGCCCGAGAAAATCATCTCGAAACACAAAATTTCTCGCTCTCACGCCGAATCATCTTCAGAATACCCGAAAAATCACGAAGCCAACTGCCCTTTACAATAATTGGCTCTACTAAATAGTATTCCCTATAAAAACATAGTAGATTCTATCCCACTAAAATAAAATCTATTATTCATAAAACTTGAATGATATTTTCTTCTTAGACTTAAAGAATTGCCCTATTCTTAGCTTTTTACCATGTACAATCTTATACGGTTCTGCCAACTCCTTTAGTAATTCATATAGTATTTGATTTACTAATAGCATATCTTTATATATATCCTTTATCTGTTCCCTGTCTTCATAATAGTGTTTGTCTTTATAGCCTATAAAAAACATATCAGATTTACTAGGGTCACATTGGGGAGCTGTATATCTAAATATAACTTTATTGGGGTGAATCCACCTGCAACCCTCTTTGTATATTTCTGATATTCCAGAATACTTCTTATTTAACTCTCCACAAAGATAACCAGCGGTGAGATATTGTTTACCGATACAAAGTTTATTAGTAGGTGTCATCACATCCACAGGGATAACCGCATTGAGCAGCAGATACCAGAAGGAAATATCGAGCAGACCTAATCCGACAACGACCAATCCCATAACAGCTCCGCTACGGAAAGCCACACGCAGTCCTTTGTTCAGAGAGTGCTGGGCTGCATTGGCGGTACGTGCTGAAGCATAGGTGGCCGTT
>CAJKNC010000114.1 GCA_905201175.1 uncultured Succinatimonas sp. | reverse complement strand
ATTTATTTACGGATGAACCTTTAAAAATTTCTCAAGAAAGGCTTCAGGATACTTTTCAAGAAATTTCTCAGAAAAATACACAAGATATTTTTGCAGAAACAATAATTCAAGAAGAATTGAAAGATTTTGCTAAAGAAGAATATAAGCAAGATCTTTTATTGCAGAAAAATGCTGATTTACAGATAAATACATCAAATTGCGAAATAGCAGGAAAGATCCCTGAATCTTTGGGATCTTTAAAAAAAATATTAATGGGAGATTCTAGTGAAGAGTCCTTTGATGATGAGCAATTGGATTTGCTTGAGATAACAAATGATAAGCCTATGATTGTTTCAGGTTGTGCAGGCAGCGGTAAGTCTTTAATTGCTATGTATAAAGCAAGACAGCTTTTTTCTGAGGGTAAAGATGTTATTCTAATCGCTTATACTAAATCTCTCAAGGCCTTTATGATGGGAGGGCTAAATTTTAGTGATTTAAAAATTTATACATATCAAGAGTGGCTTAGTAGAGGAGCTTTTTGTGCTGATTACATAATTGTTGATGAAATTCAAGATTTTATTCAAGAAGATGTGCTTTCTTTTATTAAATCTGCTCGCATAAGCTATTTCTTTTTTGGTGATGATGCTCAATCAATTTATAAAAATTTTAAAAATACTATCAGTATAGAAGATATTGCGGAACTTACAGGTATAGAACCATTAAAGCTTTATAATAATTATCGCTTGCCTCGAGGTATAGCTAAAATTACTCAGGATTATTTAGGGCTTGAGACTGTTATGCCATATAAAGAAAAAATCTATCAAAGTAAGATAGAATCTCTGCCATATATTGTCCATTTAGATAGTAATGAAGAGCAAGCTGCTGTTGTTTTAAAAATTATCAAAGATAATCATGATAAAAGCATAGGTATTTTATTGCCAAATAATGATGCAGTTTCTGCTATGGAGATAATTTTAAACCAGCAAAACTTAAAATATGAAATTAAGCTAAATGAAAAAAATGATAATGATAAAGATGAAGTTAAATTTTTAAATTCTAAATGTACATTAAACTTTTCAAATTACTTGCCTAAGCTTATGACTTATCATAGCGCAAAAGGATTGCAGTTTGATATAGTAATTTTGCCTATGTATTCCGGAACAGAAGAAAAAAACAGAGAGCCTTTGTATGTGGCAATGACTAGAACACGGGAGAAATTGTATATTTTATATGTTACAGCAGAGCTTATGCCGCCGTTAGATTCGGTACCTAAGCATCTTTATCTAAAAAAAATCTGAAAAATAAAAAAGTCTTTGTAAAAAAACAAAGACTTTTTATTGTAAAGCTTATTAATCCTGATGATGGAGCAGGTGGCCCATACGATGAGCTTTAGTGTCTAAATAGTTTTCATTATAGCTGTTGCGGCCATACTCTAAAGCTTCACGAGCAACAACTTCAATGCCGTGCTCATTTAATTCGTCGATTTTGCTGGGGTTATTTGTCATTAAAATTACCTTAGTAAAACCTAAACGACGCATTATTTCTGCACAGAGATCGTAGTGACGAGCATCTGAAGGGAAGCCTAAACGTAAGTTGGCATCAACAGTATCTAGTCCCTGATCTTGCAGACGATAAGCTCTGATCTTATTGAATAAGCCAATGCCGCGACCTTCTTGACGCATATATAATAAGGCACCGCGTTTTATCTGAGCGATTTTTTCTAAAGCCGCATCAAGCTGGAAGCCGCAGTCACAGCGCAGGCTGCCAAAGACATCTCCGGTGAGGCATTCTGAATGAATACGACATAAAACCGGTTGACCATCATCAAGTTTGCCCATAGAAACTACAGCATGATCTAAAAGCTGCTGATCACGAAAGACGGTGATATTGAAAATCCCGTGTCGAGTCGGGAGTTTTGCTACCGGTCCTTGAACTAATGTAATTGACACTTGTGTTTCCCTAGTAAGTTTAAAGCATGAAGATTATACACCATAGGGCAATTTATCCAAAATGAAAAACAAACTTAAACTGCAACTCTTAATTAAAGAATAGTTATTTTTAATAATTTCTATACTATTAAATACAAAGAACAAACTATTCAAAATAGGAGCAAAGCAACCAGGTAATTGAGATTTAATAATTATGTTCTAAATAGAATATTCAGCTGATAGATCGCGATAATTTTTTTGCAAGCATTAGGCAGGCTAAGTAATAGCAGATGCTTGCGGCTAGTAGTGTATATATGTACAGACATAGTCATATATATAAATACCAAAATACCAGAATTTTATATATTTACAAAATTTTGCTTTTATTTGAATTAATTATTGCAAGTAATTTATTTAGTAATGTTTGGGGCTGCTGTTATGGAGCAGATAATCCTAAACAAAATTTTTTTATAGCATCGTTAACTTTAAAGAATTTCTGATATAATTGCCTAGTTTAAAACAAGGACATAAAAATGAGTAATGCTATTGTAATCGCAGTTGATGGCCCAGGCGGAGCAGGAAAGGGTGAATTGACCCGCCGTTTAGCTTTAGCCTTAGACTTTGAGCTTCTGGATTCTGGCGCTATCTACCGTGTATTGGCATATGCCGTTCGCAAAGCTGGCTTGGCCTTGTTTGACGAGGACTCGGTGCTGCAGGAGGCAAAGCTTTTAGATTTGCATTTTGAAACTACCGATACAGGCGTTGCTGTTTTTTTAGGCAGCGAAGATGTTACTTCTGCAATTCGTACTGAAGAGGCTGGAGTTAACGCAAGTAAGGTAGCAGCTATCAGTTCTGTAAGAGCGGCTTTATTGCAGAGACAGCGTAATTTTTTACGTGAGCCTGGATTAGTCGCTGACGGCCGAGATATGGGAACAATAGTTTTCCCTAAAGCTCAGGTCAAGATTTTTCTCGATGCCGCAGCTTCCGTACGTGCCCAAAGGCGCGTGCAGCAGTTAAAGCAAAGCGGCAAAGAAGCTGATTATGCAGCAATACTTAAAGAAATTGAAGAACGTGACGAGCGCGATCGTAATCGTGAGGTTGCCCCGCTTAAGCCGGCAGATGATGCTGTAATAATTGATTCTTCAAATTTAAGTATTGAAGAAGTTTTTAAGACTGCTGCGCAGATTATTAAAGAGCGCACCGGTCTTGAATGTGAATTGTAGTTTTTCTACATTATTTAAGTATGGTCAAGGATGACTGTACATTTTTTAACAACTCCCCAAAGGCAGGATGCTGCGGGGCAAATTTGGAATTTTTACCTTAATGGAATCTTTTGCACAACTTTTCGAAGAGTCTCTGAAAAACGTAGAAACCCGTCCGGGTTCAATGGTCAAGGGCAAGGTTGTTGATATCAACAACGGTCTTGTTATTGTTGATACCGGTCTTAAGTCTGAGTCTGCTATTCCGCAGGAGCAGTTCATGAGCCCAGCAGGTGAGCTCGAGGTTAAGGTTGGCGACGTAGTTGACGTTGCTCTTGAGTCTGTTGAGTCTGGCGACGGTGAGACTCAGGTCTCTCGCGAGAAGGCAAAACGCAATGAAGCTTGGATCAAGCTTGAAGACGCTTTCAACAAGCAGGAAACTGTTACCGGCGTTATCGATGGCAAGGTCAAGGGCGGCTTCACTGTTCAGTTAGGCGGCATTCGCGCCTTCTTACCTGGCTCCTTAGTTGACGTACGTCCAGTACGTGATACCTCTCACTTAGAGGGCAAAGAGCAGCAGTTCAAGGTTATCAAGCTTGATCAGAAGCGCAACAATGTTGTTGTTTCTCGTCGTGCTGTTATTGAGACTGAGAATTCTTCTGAGCGCGAGAGCGTCTTATCTAACCTTGCTGAAGGTCAGACTGTCAAGGGTGTTGTCAAGAACCTCACCGATTACGGCGCATTCGTTGACTTAGGCGGTGTTGACGGCTTATTACACATCACCGATATGGCTTGGAAGCGCGTTAAGCATCCTTCTGAGATCGTTAATGTTGGCGACGAGATCACCGTTAAGGTTCTCAAGTTCGACCGTGAGCGTCAGCGTGTATCCTTAGGCTTAAAGCAATTAGGCGAGGATCCATGGGCTAATATCGCTACCCGTTTCCCTGTTGATTCCATCATCGAGGGTAAGGTTACTAATTTAACCGATTACGGCTGCTTCGTTGAGATCGAAGAGGGTGTTGAAGGTTTAGTTCACGTTTCTGAAATGGATTGGACTAACAAGAATATTCATCCTTCTAAGGTTGTTTCTGTCGGCGATACTGTTAAGGTTAAGGTCTTGGAGATCGATGAAGAGCGTCGTCGTATTTCTTTAGGCTTGAAGCAGTGCAAGCAGAATCCTTGGATTGAGTTTGCTGAGACTCACTCTAAGGGCGACAAGGTTACCGGCAAGATCAAGTCCATCACCGATTTCGGTATCTTCATTGGTCTTGATGGCGGCATTGACGGTTTAGTACACCTCTCTGACATTTCTTGGCAGCAGTCTGGCGAAGATGCTGTTCGCGACTTCAAGAAGGGTGACGAAATCACCGCTATCGTTTTACAGGTAGATCCAGAGCGTGAGCGTATTTCCTTAGGCTTAAAGCAGATTTCTGAGGATCCGTTTGCTGATTACTTAGCATCTCACCGTAAGGGTTCTATCGTAACTGGTACTGTTACCGAGGTTGATGCTCGCGGTGCTACCGTTGAGTTAGCCGAAGGCATTACCGGCTATGTTCGTGCAGCAGATCTCTCTCGTGATCGTGTTGACGATGCTACTACCGTTTGCAAGGTTGGCGACAGCATTGAGGCTAAGTTCATGAGCGTTGATCGCAAGTCTCGTCAGATCTCCTTATCCGTTCGTGCTAAGGATGAGGCTGAAGAGAAAGAAGCCTTAGAGTCTGTAAATCAGAAGGCTCAGGAGCCGCAGACCACTGCTATGGCTGCTGCTTTCGCCGCTGCCGGCAAGGTTGATAAATAATAGCTTTTAGCTGATTTATAAAAGAACGGCCCTCAAAGTAAGATTTTAGTATGAACCCCATTATTGATCACATGATTGATAATGGGGTTTTGTTATGA
>CAJKNC010000113.1 GCA_905201175.1 uncultured Succinatimonas sp. | reverse complement strand
TTCTGTTAGTATGACCTAGAAACTTAAGTGATCAATTTCTGGGGCCATACTAAATTGGCGCATTTTTATTATCAGATAAAAAAAATTTTAAAGTACTACGTCCTGAATCAGCACAGAGATATTATCTTCCTCAAGATTATCTTTTAAGGCACGTTTTTTAATTTCCTCAAAGCTGTACTCACTTTGAGGGTATAAAACAACTACAGACTTATCTCCGTTTTGCAGGAAATTATGCTCGCCATAATCTGTATAGCGAGTAGCTCCAATAGAGATCATCAATTGACGCGGCTGCTTTGCATCAACTAAATAAGCATGCAGATCCTCAGCCGGACCTTCATTCTGCTGATTATTGAATTTATCAATCATCCATGAAATGAGCTTTTCATAAATATAGCTGTAATCGCTGACAGCACTATCTTCACCATAAGCATAAATCTCGCCGTCGCGAATTAAGAAGCTGGCAATGCGGTAATCATCCAAAATCCCGCCTTGTTCAAATTTATCAATCTTAATAAAATTAGAAGCAAAGCCCTTGCTGGAGCGGCCCCAATTTTTCTTTTCGCTGATCTTCTTTGCCCCTTCTTTTCTGATGGAACAATCATTTGATGCGCTAAATACAATCGGCTTTAAGGCTACTAATTTATCGCCTTCATAGGCTGCATCACAGACAATAGCGCACTCAGGCTCAATCTGCAGCTTCTGTTCCCCTTTAGGAAAAATAATTCTATAAGCATCAAAAGGAAAAACTTTTAAATATTCAGGAACGGCAGTCCCTGCATTAGGAATAAAGGTTGGGAAAATAGCCTTCGGAGCTTTAGCTTCGGCTGTTTTGACTGAGGTAAAATCACGGGCCTCTCCTGCTTGCTCTAAATGTCCTGTAAAATTACCTGCAACCCCAAAAGTTGCCATGGAATGAAGATCAATATTCATAATAACTCCTAATCTCATTAAAGCTTTACTGATTATTTTTAACCAAACTTTAAGTTTAGCCTATTATTTGATATTACCCGAATATTTGTCCAAAGGTTATTTTCACTTTTGAGGCATAATCTATGCTAAAAATTTTTATAAATAATGATTAAAGCATCGCTCTATATACTGCATTATTTTGCTAAATCATCTAATATTCTATTTTTTTCATAAAATAGATTTTCTTGTATACTAAAAAATATAAATTAAAAATACACAGCTTATGTTTCTAAAAAAATTATTAGTTGCTCTAATTTCCTTAGGCATGGGTCTAAATTTAGCCTCTGCAGACGATATTCAGTCTTTTCGTGAAGCTAAGCGAGAGATGCCTAAAATTTTCAAACAATTAGATAATCCGCAGACGCTCTATTGCGGCTGCGATATAACCTTTCCCAAAAAAGGCTATATGGTTAATTTAAAATCATGCGGTTATAAAATAAGAAAAAATGCAAGCCGCGCTAAGCGTATTGAGGCCGAACACATTGTTAGTGCCTGGGAATTTGCGCATCAAAGACAATGCTGGATAAACGGCGGCAGAAAAAACTGCGAGCGAAACGATAGCCTATTTAAAACTATGGAAGGAGATTTGCATAATCTCTATCCTGCCGTAGGCGAAATTAACGGCGATCGCAGCAATTACAGGTTTGCTAAAGTTGTACGCGGTCCAAAAAACTATGGTCAATGTGAGATGATCATTGATAGAAAGCGTCAATTGGTAAATCCGCCGATACGGGCGCGCGGCATTATTGCGCGAGCTTATCTATACATGCAGGATCGCTACCGCCTTAAATTGAGCTCACAGCAGCAAAGTCTGTTTAATGAATGGAACAGAGCGTATAAAGTTACGCCTAATGAGTGCAAGCGTAATGCTCTGATCACGAAAATCCAGGGAAATGATAATCCTTTTGTAACTGCACAATGTAAAAAACTTAAATGAGAACTGTACGTATTTATGAAGGGGAAGCTGTTTTAACCCCAGGAACTGCTTTTAAGCTGAGCGAAGACGGTTTTGGCCATTTATGCCGCGTGCTCCGTTTTAAAGAGGGCGATGCTTTTGTAGTCTTTGACGGCAAAGGTCATGAGTATCATGCTCAGCTCTTAGAAGTAAAAAAACAGGCTTCAGCCTTATGCGGCGAGCTAATATGCCGCAATAATGAATCTCCTTTAGAAATTGAGCTTGGTCAGGTCATAAGCCGCGGCGATAAAATGGAGTTTACCATTCAAAAAGCAGTAGAGTTAGGCATCAGCAAAATCACCCCGCTCTATTCAAGCCGCTGCGGGGTTAAGCTAGATGAAAAGCGTCAGGAGCGCAAAATCATGCAATGGCAAAAAATCGCTAACAGCGCCTGCGAACAATGCTATCGCAACGTCGTTCCTACAGTAAATAAAGTCATGGATTTGAATGACTGGTGTGAGAATGGTGAAGCTGAAAGCTTAAATCTTACTTTAGATCCTAAAGCCCAAATAAAGATTAAGGATTTAAATATCAAAGGAAAAATTAGATTATTGATTGGTCCGGAAGGCGGCTTAAGCGATGATGAAATAGCTAAATCTAAAGAAGCCGGCTTTATCGGCGTAACGCTAGGACCGAGAATTTTACGTACAGAAACTGCTGCCTTAGCTGCTTTATGCGTACTAGGTGCACACTTTGGAGATCTTTAATGGAAAGCTTAGATACCCAAAATCTAGTTTTAGGAAAATCTACTCGTTATTATGAAGACTACAGTCCGTCATTATTGCAGCCTATAAATAGATCCTTAGGCCGAGCAAGCTTAAGCCAAAAGGAATTTTTTGGCTACGATTTATGGCGTATTTATGAATTGTGCTATTTAAATGCCAATGGCATCCCCCAAGCTGCCTGGGGCTCAATTCGTGTTAATGCCTCAAGTGAGTTTATTGTTGAAAGCAAGTCTTTAAAGCTCTATTTAGGCTCATTTACCATGACCAAATTTTCTAATTTAGCTGAAGTAGAAGCCATAATTCAGCAGGATTTATCAAATGTCCTGCACAGTGAGGTTTGCGTAAAGCTTTTTGATCTGGAAATTTGCGCTTTTCCTATAAGCTCAGTCAGCGGCATTTTAATTGATAAAGAGATTACTCTTGAAAAAGTAGAATATACCTACAATCCGCAATTACTAAAATGCGATTTAAGCCAAAATGCAGAGGAAACCTTAAGCTCAAATATCCTCAGGACCCTCTGCCCGGTTACTTCGCAGCCGGATCATGCCACCGTATTTATCAGCTATAAAGGACCAAAGATCGACCGCCAGTCTCTTTTTGCTTATCTTTGCAGCCTGCGTCATCATCAGGGCTTCCACGAGCAGTGCGCAGAAATGATTTACAGCGATATTTTAGTTAATTTAAAGCCCCAAAAGCTCACGGTTATTGCCTGCTTTCCCCGCCGCGGCGGCATCGACATCAATCCTGTAAGAACAAATCTTAAGGAAATTCCTTGCCACATAGCCCGCTGCTATCGTCAGTAATCTTAAGCTGGAGATCCTCATTTTATCTTTAACTTGTTAATTAGCTTAGACTTTAAAGTTTTTTGTCCTATATTTTGTATAGATCATAAAAAAATTAGGAGTTTACATGAGTATTAAAGAGGTCTGGCCCTCAGGCATGATGGCCTTATTGACACAAAATGAGGCAGACAGTATTTCCCTAAGCTCCAGGGGCAAGCTTTATGAGCTCTACCGCAACTGTTCATTGGCTGTACTAAACAGCGGTAATCTTACCGATAATTCCAAGGAGCTCTTGGATAATTATGAAAGTTTTGAAATTAATGTTCTGCGCAATGAGCGCGGACTAAAAATTGAGCTCATCAACCCTCCTGAATCGGCTATTGTTGATGGAGTCATAGTAAAAACTTTAAGAAATCATCTTTATTCTGTTTTGCGCGATTTAGTTCAAATAAACATCTATAAAGATACCTTTGATAATGCCTTAAGAGCCAGCTACGAAACCGACAGTGAATATATTACAAATAATGTTTTCATGCTCTTACGCAATGCTTCAGTTATGGAGCCTGGAGCTAAGCCTAACTTAGCTGTATGCTGGGGCGGCCATTCTATCTCTCGCAGCGAATACGAGTATGCGTACGATGTAGGCATTGAGCTTGGCCTGCGCAAAATTGATGTCTGCACTGGCTGCGGACCTGGAATTATGGAAGCGCCGATGAAAGGCAGCATGGTTGGACACTCGCAGCAATGTGCCAGCCATAAATGCCGATTAATCGGACTTACTGAGCCATCTATCATTGCGGCTGAACCGCCTAATTCTATGGTTTCTGATCTGGTAATTTTACCTGATATAGAAAAGCGCTTAGAGGCCTTTGTTCGCTTAGGCCATGTACTAATTGTCTTTCCGGGCGGTCCTGGAACTGCCGAGGAATTACTATTCATCTTAAGCATCAAGCTTATGGAGGAAAACCGACGTTCTGTCATGCCGCTAATTTTAACCGGCAATGAAGAATCTCGCCCCTACTTTGATGCTTTAGAGAATTTTTTAATAAAATGCTTTGGTGAGGACATCACCCGCATGTATAAGCTCATCATCAACGATCCTAAAGCTGTCGCCATAGAGGTAAAAAAGGATTTGGATACAGTTTTTGATCACCGCACAATCATTCATGATTCCTACTGCTTCAATTGGACTTTAAAGATTCCGGAAGAATTACAAAAGCCTATAACTGTAAATCATCAAACTATGGCTTCATTAAATCTTCATCGCGATCAGGAGCCTTGGAAGCTTGCTGCTAACTTAAGAGCTGCCTTCTCCGGCATTGTTACAGGCAATGTCAAAGAACAAGGCATCAAGATGATCGCTGAAGAAGGCCCCTTCACTTTACATGGTGATGCAGATATTGTTGAGAGTATGGAGCAGCTGCTTAATGATTTTATAAAGCAAAGACGCATTTTACTTTCTCAGCGCGAATATAAGCCTTGCTATATCTTAAAGAAAGACTAAATTTTTCAAGCCTAAGTCTTAATAACTTAGGCTTTTAACCAAAAATATAACTAACACTAATTTTAATATTTAACTAATA
>CAJKNC010000112.1 GCA_905201175.1 uncultured Succinatimonas sp. | reverse complement strand
AATTCTGTTAGTATGACCTAGAAACTTAAGTGATCAATTTCTGGGGCCATACTAACCTGGGATTTTTTATTTAGAGCCTATTTTACAGCTTCTAAAACATACTGTTTTAAGGTTTCATAGCAAGGCTTTAAAGTAACCGCCTGCAAAGGCAAGGCTTCGCGCTTCTTTAAAGCTTCAGGCAGAGGCAAATCTATGCCAAGCGTCTCATCAACAACTTCCTTAAACTTAGCAGGATGAGCTGTACCTAAGAAAATACCTGTCTCGCCGTCTTTTAAGTTATCAGCTAAAATCTGATAAGCAATTGCTGCATGCGGCTCTAAAATATAGCCTGTACGGCCATAGAGATCACGCATAGTCTTGCGAGTATCCTCATCGCTCATAGAGCCGTAATCAAAATCCTCAAAAGACCAGTTATTCATCTTAACTAAAGCCTCTACTCGCGGCCAGTTATTAGGACGGGAAATATCCATAGCATTAGATAAGGTCGCAATAGTCTTGTGCGGATCCCAAATGCCGCTAGCTAAATATCTAGGCACTGTGTCATTGGCGTTGCAGGAAATCACGAAACGGCAATTAAGGCCTAAAGTCTTAGCAATCAACCCGGCTGTAATATTACCAAAGTTGCCGCATGGGACTGAGAACACGACTCTCTCACGCTTATCTTTCGGTAATTGAGCTACAGCCTCAAAATAATAGCAGACCTGAGCTAAAAGACGGCTTACATTGATGGAATTTGCAGAATTAAGTCCTACAGTCTGCTTAAACTCAGCATCATCAAAAGCTGTCTTAACCAAATCCTGACATTCATCAAAAATACCAGAAATACGTACAGCCTTAATATTCCCGCCTAAGGTTGCAATCAGCTTCTCCTGTAAGGCAGAGATCTTTCCATCAGGATAAAGCACGACCACATCAATGCCCTTTTGACCATAAAAGGCATCGGCAACTGCCGCGCCGGTATCACCTGAGGTTGCCGTTAAAATAGTAAGCTTATGATCGCCCCGGATAGAGCCTAAAACACGCGCCATAAAACGAGCGCCGAAATCCTTAAAAGCTAAGGTAGGACCATGGAAAAGCTCTAGCGCAAAGATGTTCTCATCTGCCTTAACCAAAGGAGCCTTAAAGGTAAAGGCATCGGCAATAATACTGTCTAAATTCTCAATTTCATCGCCAATCAAGTGTCTTAGAATCTTTTGAGAGCGTTCAACTAAGGATAAATTTAATAATTCATCAATATTCGTTAAAGGCTCAATTTTATCCGGGAAAAATAAGCCCTGATCGTGACCGATACCCTTAACAACCGCCTGTGCAAAACTGACGGACTCGTTATGATCTTTAAGATTGTAAAGTTGCATTATTACTAGTCCTTGTAAATTTCAGCATATGCACCACGTCTGTCTAATTTACAAACATGGCAAAAGCCGTCTTCATTGGCAATAAAATTGCGTTCTAAGTAAATCTTCATCTCCTGAGCTTTCTCAAGATCGGTAAATACTGAAAAGATAGAAGATCCTGAACCTGAGATGCCTGTTGCCAGTGCGCCTAAAGTCTTAGCCTGCTCGCGAGCCTCTTTCAATCCAGGTATGAGCTGCTCACGATAAGGCTCGGCTATGACATCAACTAAACATTTTGCAGCTAATTCAGCATTGCCGCAATGGCAGGCATCCACAAAATTAGCCAAACGCCTGCCATAATTTATCACCGTAGCGCGCGGATAGCTTTCAGGTAAAATCTGTCTGGCAGCATTAGTCGATACTTTAATGCCTGGGAAGCATGAAACCCAATACCAGCTGTCAAAATCCGGCAAGGTCTTAGATATAATGCCATCTTCGCCTACGATAAGCTGCAAGCCGCCATAATAGCACGGAGCAACATTATCATAATGAATGGAGCCTGAAATCTTGCCTTCAAGCTTACCCATAAGCTTCAAGCATTCATCTTCACTTAAGACATTATCATGTATGGCATTCAAAGCGACAATTGCAGCAACCACGCTTGCCGCTGAGCTTCCTAAGCCTGAACAGACCGGTAAATTCTTATTCAGAATCATGTCGACGTCTTTAGCCCTAAGCCCGCGCTTTTCTAATTCCTTTTTATAAATTAAATAAGCGTCATAAACAATATTGCGCTTAGGATCTGACGGCAAACGCTTAGCAAAGCGGCCTTTAACCTCTACTTTACAGCCGCAATTACCTTCGCTGATGAAAATTTCATCGCCTAAGACTTCACCGGAAATCGGCTTTAAAGCCGCTCCTAAAAGATCGAAGCCTACAGATAAATTAGCAGCTGAAGCTGGAGCATAAGCTCTATAAACAATACTCACTTTTAATCCTCTCGTGTCCAGCTTTGCAAACGCAAGATATCAGCCAATACGCCTGCTGCAGTAACAGATGTACCAGCGCCATAACCGCGAATAACCAGCGGAATGGGCTGATAATAAGCAGTAGTAAACGCTAACGCATTTTCACCGCCGCGAACCTTATATAAAGGATCGGAAGCCTCGCAGGCCTTCACGCCGCAGTAGCATTCGCCATCCTTGCTGATAGTAGCAACATAACGTAAAACCTTACCCTGAGCCTTAGCTTCCATAACCTTAGAAGAAAACTCTTCATCGGCAAACTTGAGATTATCTAAAACCTCTCGGGCACTGCTGCCTTCTAGGAATCTAGAATCGACTGCTGCTTCAACCTTGATATCAGACAGCTCTAATTCATAGCCGCACTCACGGGCTAAAATTAATACTTTGCGAGCTACATCCATGCCCTCTAAATCATCGCGGGGATTAGGTTCAGTAAAGCCCTTCTCGTAAGCATCTAAAGTTGCCTGAGACAGAGTGTAGCCATCCTCTACTAAGCCGAAAATATAAGACAAGGTCCCTGACATAATGCCTGAAAATTCAATTAAGCTGTCGCCTGCGGCCAATTCATTTTGCAAGGTATTGATAACCGGCAAGCCAGCACCAACATTAGCCTCATAAAGGAACTTGCGATGATTTATCTTAGCTGTTTCACGCAAAGCCTTATAGTAGGCAATAGTACCGGTATTAGCCTTCTTAGACGGGGTAATCACATGTGCGCCCTCTTCCATAAAGGCTGTATAAGATAACGCAATCTTCTCGCTTGAGGTACAATCAACAACAACCGGATTGATAAGATGACCGGACTTAATCAAAGTTTTTAAAGTATCGACATTAAATTCGCCGCTAATGCCGTCTTTTTCTAAAAGCTCCTTATAGTTATCGAGATCGATGCCTTTGCTGTTAGCTAAGAAACGCTTTGAATTTGCGATGCCGACAACCTTAATCTCAACTCCATGCCTCTCGGTAATTGCATCGCGCTGATGATTAATCTGCTTTAAGAGTTCGCCGCCGACTCCGCCGATGCCAACAACAATTAATTCCAGCCGCTGCTTAGAATTGAAGAAGGCTGTATGAGCAAAAGCCACAGCTTCGGTTACGCGGCTTTCTGAAATTACTGCAGAAATAGATCTCTCAGAGGAGCCCTGAGCAATAGCGCGAATATTGACATTTGCCTCAGCTAAGGCTCTAAAGAAGCGCCCTGAAATACCGCGGACTCTGCGCATGCCGTCGCCGACTACAGAAATGATTGCGCACTTGTCCTTAACTTCCAGAGGATTTAATAATCCCTCTTTAAGCTCTAATCTGAATTCCTCATCAATTGCCAGACGAGTGCGCAGCAGATCTGATGTGGAAATACAGAAAGAAATTGAATATTCAGAAGATGACTGCGTAATCAAGGTAATGGAAACGCCAGCTCTGGATACTGCAGTAAAGAGACGTCCAGCTAAGCCTACCATACCCTTCATGCCTGGTCCTGAGACATTGATTAAAGAAATATTCTTTAAATCAGAAATGCCTTTAATCGGAATAGAGAGATCGGTATTTTCTGAAATTAAAGTGCCTTCTCCCTGAGGGTTCTTGGTATTCTTGATTAAGCACGGAATATGGAAGCGCGCAATCGGAGCTATAGTGCGGGGGTGCAGAACCTTAGCGCCGAAATAAGATAGCTCCATAGCCTCGTCATATGACATTCTCTTAAGTAAGATAGCATCCGGCACAGCACGCGGATCGCAGCTGTAAACACCATCTACATCAGTCCAAATCTCACAACAACTGGCATCTGAAATTGCAGCTAAGCAGGCTGCAGAATAATCAGAACCATTACGACCTAATAAAACTAATTGCCCCTTTTCATTACCGCCGCAGAAACCTGCCATCAAAGTTATAGCTTCAGGATCATTCTCTAAGGCCTGATAGCGAGCTCTAGATTTTTCGATATTTACGGATGACTCCATAATACCGCCTTCAGTTACTAATACAGCAACTGGATCTATAACCCTTACCTTATGTCCCATAGCTTTTAACAGCTCAGACATAATAGCAATGGAGAAGCTCTCGCCTCGGCTTTCAATGAAAGCCTGAACTAATTCTGGGCACTGTCCTAAAAGGAGCATACCATCAACGCGGCGTTTAATTAGAGCTAAAGTAGTATTAAACTCTAAAAAAATCTTTTCCTTGTCAAAATTAGGATATTTAGATGCACAAGTGGTAATAATCGGCTCAACAATGGATCTGATCTGGGCAAACTCTTCCTTGCCATCCTGTCCACTAGCACCTTGCCCTACCAGCGCTACTAACAGATTGGTAATCTTAGCCGGAGCTGATAATACTAAAGCAGTACTCTCCTTAGCTGCGGTATTGACTACGATATCTGCTACATCAAAAAAGCGCTCGGCATTGGCAACTGAGGTACCGCCGAATTTAAGAACGCGCATACATGCTCCTGTTGGATTATTACTTAATAAATAAAAACATTTTATTTATGAAATAAAATGTTGTTTTATGTTCCCATAAAAAATCAAAGCTTTTACTAAATATTCATCTAAAAAATAAAAATATTTATATCTTTTCAAAAAAGCAGCTTCGATAAAAATTCAAAATTAATTGGAATTAGAAAACAAGCAAATTCATTTTGAATAGGCTATATTCTAAAGACTTTTTGTACCCTTTG